>NZ_CP021361.1:2845000-3202500 GCF_002157145.1 Acidovorax carolinensis | reverse complement strand
GCCCAGGTTGGCAACACCCGGCAGCGGGGCATCACCGAGGCCGTGCACCAGTACGGCAAAAATGCCGCTGGCGGCGGGTTTCCAGTGGGCAAAGCGCAGGTTCAGGGTGCGAAAACCGTCGCCAGCGTCGGCGCTGCTGGCGCCCAGCGCGCGCCCCAGTTTGCGTCCATGCACCACATGGCCGCTGATGGTGTAGGGCCGGCCCAGCAGTCGCGCAGCGGCTTCCATATCGCCCGCAGCCAGGGCATCACGCACGGCGGAGCTGGAGACGCGCAGCCCGTGCACCTCGTAACTGTTCATGCGCGCCACGTCGAACCTGTGCGCCGGTCCGGCGGCGTCGAGCATGGCGTAGTCGCCCGCCCGCTGCGCGCCAAAGCGGAAATCGTCGCCCACCAGCACATAGCGCGCGCCCAGGCCGCGCACCAGCACCTCGTCGATGAAGGCTTGGGGCGACTGGGCGGCCAGCCGGGCGTCGAACGGCAGCACCACGGTCTGCTGCACGCCGCAGCGTTTGAGCTCGGTGAGCTTGTCGCGCAGCGTGCCGATGCGGGCCGGGGCCAGATCGGGCTTGTGGTGCACGCCCGCGAAATAGTCGCGCGGATGGGGCTCGAAGGTCAGCACGCAGCTTTCCACGCCCCGGTGCGCCGCTTCGCTGTTCAGCAAGGCCAGCATGGCCTGGTGGCCCCGGTGCACGCCGTCGAAATTGCCAATGGTAAGCGCGCAGGCGCGGGCGATGCCCGGGTGGTGAAAGCCGCGAAAAATCTTCATCGGTTTGATATTGTTTTGATAGCAGCTTGCGCTGATGCATCAAGCGCAAGACGCCAATTTGTCACGAAAACGGAGTATATTGTGACCCATGGCTTGCCCTGCGCAGGGCTGCCCGCGAGACATCTGCGTTCAGAATCCTTTAGGACTTGCGCAAATCGGGATGCAACAACTGCCCTTTCCCAGGGGCGAGCCACTTGCCAGAGTCCTGTTTTGCGTAAGTCATGTCCTTGTGTACTTTTGTTCCAGGAGGCGTGTTTTGAAGGTCTTGAAGCTGTCAGCCCAAGGGCTGCCCCAATCGTGGATCACGTTGGAGCAGGCGGTGATTCACTATGCCGCCGGGGAGGTGCGCTGGGAGTCGGGCGGACAGATCGCCCGTTTCCGGGGCGGCTACAGCGCCATCACCGGCGAGCAATCGGTGATTGCCGTCAACAGCATCATCGGCACCCGCGGCGTGCCGGGCATCAACCCCTTCGATCTCAAGCCCAGCCTTACCAACAGCAAGCTGTTTGCGCGCGACCGCAACGTGTGCGCCTATTGTGGCGGCCATTTCCACGAAGAAGACCTCACGCGCGAGCACATCGTGCCTTTTGCGCGCAACGGGCAGAACCACTGGATGAACGTGGTCACCGCCTGCCGCCCCTGCAACCACCGCAAGGGCCCGCGCACGCCCGAGCAGGCCCACATGCCGCTGCTGTATGCGCCCTATGTGCCCAGCTTGTGGGAAGACTTCATCCTGCGCAACCGGCGCATCCTGGCCGACCAGATGGAGTTTTTGATGGCCCATGTGCCCAAATCGTCGCGCTTGCTGGTCTGACGGGGATGTCGTCTGGCGCAGTGCCTCCGCTTGCTGGTTGCTCGATTTTTGCGGCGCGCACTGCCTTCTTCCCGGGCAGATTGGCTGTGGTCCAATAAGGGTTTTCCCTAGGGCTTTTTGGCATGATCGTTCGTGAGCGCCCCTCCGGGCTGCGGTTGTTTCTGGTGCTGCGCGGCTCGGTGCTGCAGCGTATCCGCCTCACCCTGCTGCTCAATATCCTGCTGGCGACGCTGGTCACCCTGATGCACGGCAACCTGTTCTCGCTCAAGATCACGCTGACCGCCATTCCCTTCACCCTGATCGGCCTGCCGCTGGCGATTTTTCTGGGCTTTCGCAACACCACCGCCTACGACCGCTATTGGGAAGGGCGCAAGCTGTGGGGCGAGATCGTGCACCGCACCCGCACGCTGTCGCGCCAGTGCCAGGGCCTGATTGACCTGCCTGCGCCGCTGGATGCTGCTCGGCGTGACGACGATGCGCGGGTGCGCATGGTGCACCGGGCCATTGCGTTCGTGCATGCGCTGCGGCTGCAACTGCGCGATCAGCGCGATGATGCGGTGCTGCAGCGCTGGCTGACTGCCGCCGAGTTCGAAAAGGCGCGCAGCACCTCGAACCCCGCCGACACGCTCATGCTGCACATGGGGCGCGACCTGGGCGAATGCGTGCGCCAGGGGCAGATCGAGCCCTGCCTGGCAGCGTCGGTGGATGCCACGCTGTCGTCCCTGACCGCGTCTGCCGCATCCTGCGAGCGCATCAAGAACACGCCCGTGCCGTTTTCCTACACCTTGCTGCTGCACCGCACGGCCTACATGTACTGTTTTTTGCTGCCCTTCGGCCTGGTGGACACCACGGGGTTCATGACGCCCTTCGTGGTCGGCATCGTGGCCTACACCTTCTTCGGCCTGGATGCGCTGGGCGACGAGATCGAGGAACCCTTTGGCCTCGAAAGCAACGACCTGCCGCTCGACACCTTGTGCCGGGCCATCGAGATCAACCTGCGGGAATCGCTGGGCGAGAAAGACCTGCCGGCGCCGTTGCTGCCCGTGAATTTCCGCCTGACCTGAACGACGGGCAGCGGGCGCGGCAAAGAAAAACCGCCCGAGGGCGGTTTTTCTTTGGGCCAGACCTGCACCTTCAGGCAAACACGCCTGCGGTGTCCTGCATGCGGCTCGACACCTCACCCAGGTGGTGCAGCGTGTCGCCAAACGCCACTTCCAGTTGCGTGAGCTTCTTGAAATAGTGGCTCACGATGTACTCGTCGGTTACGCCGATGCCGCCATGCAGTTGCACGGCCTGCTGGCCCACAAAGCGCATCGACTGGCCCAGCTGCACCTTGGCGCGGGCCATGGCGCGGCGGCGCTCTTCGGCGGGCGCACCGAGCTTGAGGCTGGCGTAGTAGCTCATTGAGCGGGCGAGTTCGAGCTGCATCTTCATGTCAGCCACGCGGTGGCGCAGCGCCTGAAAGCTGGCAATGAACACACCGAACTGCTTGCGCTGGTTCATGTATTCGACGGTGATCGCCACGGTCTTGTCCATCACGCCCACGGCTTCCGCGCAGGTGGCCGCAATGCCGGTGTCCACGGCCAACTCCAGCGCGGCCAGGCCGTCGGTGGTGATGAGGGTTGCGGGGGCGCTGGCCAACTGCACCTCGGCGGCGCGGCTGCCGTCTTGCGTGACGTAGCCTTGGGTGGTCACGCCCGCAGCGGTGCGCTCGACCAGGAAAAGGGCGATCTGGCCATTGAGCTGTGCGGGCACGATGAAGGCATCGGCCTGGTCGCCAGCGGGAACTATGCTTTTAATAGCTGTTACCGCATACCCTGATTGGGCCTGCGTGGATTTTGCCTCGCAAACGTTCAGGCGGTAGCGCGCCTTGCGCTCTTGCTGGGCCAGCACCACCAGCGCCTCGCCGCTGGCCACGCGGGGCAGCCAGGCCGTTTGGATGGCAGCGGGGGCGAAGTGCGAGAGCACGGCACTGGCGATGAAGGCTTGTGCAATTGGCTCCAGCACGATGCCACGGCCCAGTTCTTCGGCCACCACCATGGCGTCGATGGCGCCCTGGCCCATGCCGTCGTGCGCTTCGGGCACGGTGAGGGCGGTCAGGCCCAGCTCAGCCAGCTCGCCCCAGGCGGTGCGGTCAAAACCGCCAGCCGCCACGGCGGCGCGGCGGCGCTCAAAGGTGTAGCCCTTGTCCACCCACTTGCGCACCGCGTCGCGCAGTTGTTCCTGGTCGTCAGAAAAATCGAAATCCATGTGTCTCTCCTTGTGCCGGTTGTGGCGCCATGGCGCCTTCTACAACCAGCGAAGCTCTAGCAGGAACCCCCTCCTGGAGGGGGCACGGGGGAGCAGTCCTGTCGTGCAACGCGCGGACTGTTTTCGGCGTCAGCCGAGAACAGTCTGAGCCACGATGTTGCGTTGGACCTCGTTCGAACCACCGTAGATGGTGGTCTTGCGCAGGTTGAAGTAGGTGGACGCCAGCGGTGCATTGGCAGTAACCCCACCGGGGAAGTTGCCCTGCCAGCCAGCCTCCATGGCTTCTTCGATGAAGGGCATGGCAAACGGGCCGGTGGCCAGCATCATCAGTTCGGCATAACGCTGCTGGATTTCGCTGCCCTTGATTTTGAGCAGGCCGGCAATGTCGAGCGAGTTCTTGCCCGATTTCTCGTTGGATAGCACGCGCAGCACCAGCATTTCCAGCGCCACGATGTCCACCTCCAGCAAGGCGATCTGGTCACGGAAGCGCTGGTCGTCCCAGACGCCCTCCTGCTTGGCGATGCGCTTGAGGCGCTCCAGTTCGCGCTTGCTGCGGTTCACGTCGGCGATGTTGGTGCGCTCGTGGCTCAGCAGGTGCTTGGCGTAGGTCCAACCCTTGTTCTCTTCGCCGATCAGGTTCTCGGCGGGCACTTCGACGTTGTCGAAGAACACTTCATTGACCTCGCACTCACCATCGAGCAGCTTGATGGGGCGCACGGTCACGCCCTTGGATTTCATGTCCAGCAGCAGGAAGGAAATGCCGGTTTGCGGTTTGCCCTCGGTGCTGGTGCGCACCAGGTTGAACATCCAGTCGCCGTACTGGCCCAGCGTGGTCCAGGTCTTCTGGCCGTTGACGATGTACTTGTTGCCCACGCGCTCGGCGCGGGTCTTGACGGAGGCCAGATCCGAGCCCGAGCCCGGTTCGCTGTAGCCCTGGCTCCACCACACTTCGCCGCTGGCGATGCCGGGCAAAAAGCGCTTTTGCTGCTCGGCATTGCCAAACGCCATGATCACCGGGGCCACCATCACGGGGCCGAACGGGATGATGCGCGGAGCGCCCGCCAGGGCGCACTCTTCTTCAAACAAATGCTTTTGCACGGCGGTCCAGCCGGGGCCGCCAAACTCCTTGGGCCAGCCAAAACCCAGCCAGCCTTTTTTGCCCAGAATCTTGGCCCAGCCCTGCATGTCTGCGCGGGTCAGGCGCAGGGCGTTGTGCACCTTGTGGGAAATTTCGGGGGGCAGATTGGCGTGAACCCATGCGCGAACTTCTTCGCGGAAGGCCTGCTCTTCGGGGGTGAATGCGAGATCCATGGGGTGTGTCTCCTAATGATTCCGTGTTTGTAGCACGGCCGTTCGTTTCAGTCCTGTCCGGGTGGTGACAAAGATGCGGGCGTGAGCCCCAGTTCAGCGCACAGGCGCCCCACAGTGGAACGCAGCTCGGCCACCTCGGCCTCCAGCGCCTCCACGCGGGCGGCCAGCGCAGGCGCGGCGCTTGCACTGGCTGCGGGTGCGCTGCTGGTATCCACCGGCCCACATAGCAGATGGGCCCAGCGCTGCTCGCGCGCGCCCGGCGCACGGGGCAGTTGCATGACCAGCGGGCCGCCTTTCTCGGCGCTGCGTTCCTGCAGTTCGTCGAGGAACGCTTCCACCGAGGAAATGTCGGCAAAGCGGTACCAGCGCTCGGCGTTGATGCGCAGCTCGCCGGCCGTCTGCGGGCCCCGCAGCATCAAGAGGCCCAGCAGCACGGCCGATTGCTCGGGCACGCCCACGCCGCGCTGGAAGTTGTGCTCCCAGCGCGTGGTGCGGTTGCCGCTGCTCTCGAACGCCAGCGACAGGAGCTTGAGCGAATCGAGCGCCTCCTGCGCATCGGCGTCGCTGATGGTCATCACCGGGTCGCGGCTGGTCTTCTGGTTGCAGCCGGTCAGCAGGCCGTTGAGCGACATGGGATAGCTGTCCGGCACCGTGCGGGCCTTCTCCATCAGCGTGGCAAGCACGCGGGCTTCGTTGGGGGTCAGGGGACGGGTGGCGGGGTCGAAGGGCATGGCTGGGATAATCCGAAGCAATTTATGAAGAACAACGTCAAGAACATCGTCATTCTGATCTCTGGCGGCGGCTCCAACATGGCCACCATCGTCAAGACCGCACAGCAAGAGAAATGGGATCAGCGCTACGGTGCCCGGGTAGCCGCCGTCATCAGCAACAAGCCCGATGCCGGGGGGCTGGCATTTGCACGAGAGCAAGGCATTGCCACCGCGGCGCTGGACCACAAGGCGTTTGCCAGCCGCGAGGCGTTTGATGCCGAACTGGCGGCCACCATCGACCGCCACCAGCCCGCCCTGGTGGTGCTGGCCGGGTTCATGCGCATCCTCACGCCGGGCTTTGTGGCGCATTACTCCGGGCGGCTGATCAACATCCACCCCTCGCTGCTGCCCGCGTTCACGGGGCTGCACACGCACCAGCGCGCCATTGATGCGGGCTGCAAGTTTGCGGGTGTCACCGTGCACCAGGTGACGGCGGAACTCGATGTGGGCCCGATCCTGGACCAGGCCGTGGTGCCCGTGCTGCCGGGCGACACGGCCGAGACGCTGGCGGCGCGCGTGCTCACGCAGGAACATGTGATCTTCCCGCGCGCCGTGCGGGCGCTGGTGCAGGCGCTCTGATCCTTTGCGTGGCGCCGCAGTGTGAGAGCGCTATTTAATTAATAGCTTCTGGCGCTTTATTCATAAGGGCGGATTCAAGTCCAAGTGCAACAAATATTCATTAATGCACTGAATCAGGCTGTTGTGTCAGCCGGGCCAAATGTTCGGCATAAACCTCAATGGGCTTGCTCCACCCCAGAGTCATCCTGGGGCGCCCATTGAGCTCATCGGCTACGGCATCCAGATACTCCTGGCTATAGCCGCTCAGATCAGTCCCCTTGGGGAAGTACTGCCGCAGCAATCCATTGGTGTTTTCGTTGGAGCCCCGCTGCCAGGGGCTGTAGGGGTCACAGAAGTACACCTTCATGCCCGTGTTCTCGGTGAGCTTGGCATGCTCTGCCATCTCACTGCCACGGTCATAGGTCAGGCTCTGGCGCATCGGGCTGGCAATGCCATTGAGCTTGTCGCTGAAGGCCTGCAGTACATGTGCCGCTGTCGCCGGGTTGGGGTGCGGCAGCTTGACCAGCACCACCAGGCGGGTCGTGCGCTCGACCAGCGTGCCAATGGCACTGGCATTGCCTTTGCCCTTGATGAGGTCGCCCTCCCAGTGCCCGGGCAACTGACGATCCTCAATCTCGGGTGGGCGCACATGGATGCTCAGCAGGTCGGTGATTTGCCCACGCCGATCCTCGCCTTTGGAGCGCGGCCAGCGCTTGGCGCGGGCCATGCGCAAGCAGGCCACCAGCTCCTTCTTGAGCTCTCCGCGGGGCTGGGCGTAGATGCAGGTGTAGATGCTCTCGTGGGACACTTGTTTGCGCTTGTTGTCAGGGTGCAGTTTCTTCAACTGCCCAGCGATTTGCTGGGGAGACCAGTGCCGGAGCAGATAGTCGCGAACGATCTTGAACAAAGGTCCATCGCGGTGCAGTTTGGGCTGGGGACGGGCAAAGCATCTGCGCCTGTCGCTGCGTTGCTGGGCGAACTTGGAGGTGTAGGCCTTGGCGCCCGCATTGCGTTGGCATTCCCGGCTGATGGTGCTCTTGCAGCGCCCCAAGGCCCGCGCTATGGCGCTGAGGCTTTGCTTTTGCTGAAGCCCCAAGGCGATCGCATGGCGTTCGCTCTCGCTCAACTGCTGGTAATTCTTCTTTGTCATCTTGACCTCAATTCTCGGTGTTGCACTTCGGAATTGAGGCCGCCAAGCGCTAGAGCCGGTTTTTACTCCTATTTTTCGCCAGGGTCGGCGCCTTCGCTGCACCTCTCAAACCGTGGGCGCAGCACGCCGTCGATAAGCACCTGTTCTTCAAACATGGCAGCCGGTCGCACCCACAGGCCCCGTTGGCCATAGAGCGCGCGGTACAGCGTCATGGGCTCCAGCGTCTCGCTGTGGCGCACCGTGTCGATTACCTGGTAGAGCATGCCCTTGTAGTGGCGGTACAGCCCAGGAGGCGTGTGGATGAGTGCGGGCAGGTCGTCGTCGGTCATGGTGGAAGGCGGGCGGTAAAAGCATTACGGAGGGGAGGCGAAGATTGTGCGCGCCTGGTGCCGTTGCAGCGAGCAGTCCCGCTGCTGGCAGCAGCAGCGCCTGCCAGCGTACCCGTGGCGGCCTTGCTGCGGGGCCGCGGTGGTGATGTGCAGGTCCGGATCGGGGTGTCGGTGGGACAATCGGGGCATGCACCCCAAAGTCCTTATCGATGCCTGTGCCGAACTCATCAGGCTCACCCTCACCTTTGAACACCCCGCCGACGCCGTGGTGTCGCGTTTCTTTCGCGACAACCGGGGCCTGGGGCCCCGCGAGCGCGCCACGCTGGCCGAGACGGTCTACACCGTGTTGCGCAAGAAACTGCTGTTTGACCACATGGCCCCCTCGGGCTCCGGCCCGAAAGAGCGGCGCCTGGCCATCCTGGGTTTCCATGGCCCGCGTGATTTTTTGCTCAGCGGCCTGACCGAGCAGGAAAAGAACTGGCTGGCCCAGTGTGATGCCGTCAAGCCCGATGACCTGATGGAACGCCATCGCCACAACCTGCCCGAGTGGCTGGTTCAGCCCCTCAAGGACCAGCTGGGGGCGGGTTTCTGGCCGCTGGCGGAGAGCCTGCTGCAAACGGCCCCGCTCGATCTGCGCGTCAACGCCTTGAAGGAAAAACGGGCGGATGTGCAGAAGGAGCTTGCGCAAGCAGCTATCAAGTCCGTAGCAACCCCTTATTCTCCCTGGGGCCTGCGCATCGATGGCAAGCCGGCGCTGACCAAGCTCGATGCGTTCACGCGCGGCGCCATCGAGGTGCAGGACGAAGGCTCGCAGCTGTTGGCCCTGCTGCTCGACGCCAAGCGCGGCGAGATGGTGGTGGATTTCTGTGCGGGCGCGGGCGGCAAGACGCTGGCCATTGGCGCCACCATGCGCAGCACCGGCCGCCTGTATGCGTTTGACGTGTCGGCCCACCGGCTCGATGCGCTCAAGCCCCGGCTGGCGCGCAGCGGCCTGTCGAACGTGCACCCCGCAGCCATCGCGCACGAACGCGACGAGCGCATAAAGCGTCTGGCGGGCAAGATCGACCGGGTGCTGGTGGATGCCCCCTGCTCGGGCCTGGGCACGCTGCGCCGCAATCCCGACCTCAAATGGCGCCAGTCAGCCAAGAGCGTGCAGGAGCTGGTGGTCAAACAAACGTCCATCCTCGACAGCGCCGCGCGCCTGCTCAAGCCGGGCGGTCGACTGGTGTATGCCACCTGCAGCATCCTGCCGCAGGAAAACGAGGCCATTGCCGAGGCGTTCAGTGCCGCGCACCCGGATTACGACCTGCTCGATGCCGGCGAATTGCTGGAGCAGCTGAAGGTGGCGGATGCCCGCAGCCTGTGCAGCGGCGGCGCCTCGGGCACTGGTTATCTGCGCCTGTGGCCCCATCTGCACCAGACGGATGGCTTTTTTGCAGCGGTCTGGGTTAAAAAGGCCTGAGATGACGCGGGCAGGGCGCGGCACTCCAACGCCAGCACCCCGCCGTGGTGAGGGATGATTCTTCTGTAGCAAGGTGATTTGACGATGCTGTTACCCGATTGGGCTGTCCTGAACGCCGCCATTGACTGGCTGGGCCATGGCTTGTGGCGCCTGACCTGGTGGCAGATCGTTGTGTACACGCTGGCAACCACCCACATCACCATTGCCGCGGTCACCATCTTTTTGCACCGCGCCCAGGCGCACCGTGCGCTGGATCTGCATGCCATTCCTGCGCATTTCTTTCGTTTCTGGCTGTGGATCGGCACCGGCATGGTCACCAAGGAATGGGTGGCCATCCACCGCAAGCACCACGCCAAATGCGAGACCGTGGACGATCCCCACAGCCCCCAGACGCGGGGCCTGGCTACTGTGATGTGGCGCGGCGCCGAGCTGTACCGCGCCGAGTCGACGAACATGGAGACGATCCAGAAGTTTGGCCACGGCACGCCCGATGACTGGATCGAGCGCAATCTGTACAGCCGCTTCAGCTGGCAGGGTGTAGCGCTCATGCTGATCCTGGATCTGGCCCTGTTCGGCGCGCTCGGTGCAGCCGTGTGGGCCGTGCAGATGGTCTGGATTCCGTTCTGGGCGGCCGGTGTGGTCAACGGCGTGGGCCACTACTGGGGCTACCGCAACTTCGAGGCGCACGACGCCAGCACCAATCTGTCGCCCTGGGGCATCATCATTGGCGGTGAAGAACTGCACAACAACCACCACACCTATCCCACATCGGCCAGGTTCTCGGTCAAGCCCTACGAGTTCGACATTGGCTGGGCCTACATCCGTCTGATGCAGGCGATCGGCTGGGCCACCGTCAAAAAGGTGCCGCCGAAACTGCAGATGGGTGAAGTCAAGCCGGTTGCCGATGAAAAGACGCTGGAGGCCCTGATCGCCAACCGCTACGAGGTCATGGCAGGCTACGCGCGCGGTGTGCGCCAGGCCTGCAAGGCCGAGATGGCCGCGTTGCAGGCGCGCCAGGCCGATGCGTCGGTGCTGCGGGCCGCCAGGCGCTGGCTGCACCGTGATGCGGAGAAGGTGCCTGCCGTCGCCTTGCCGCAGCTGGCCCAGGCGCGCGCTGCGTCTTCGGTGCTCGACACGATGATCACCATGCGCGAAGAACTGCGCCAGCTGTGGCTCAACACCTCGCACTCACGCGAGCAGCTCACGGCAGACCTGCAGGCCTGGTGCCGCCGGGCCGAGGACAGTGGCATTGCCGCGCTGCGTGATTTCTCGATGCGCTTGCGTGCTGCGCAGGGCTGATGGGAATCCTCGGCCTCGAGCGCTAATCTCCTTCATTGAGACACCCTTCACGCCCGCGGCTTGCAAAGGTCGCGGGCGTTTTTACGGGTGCGTCATCCCAGATGGATGGGCATGGGCATGAAAAAACCGCCCAACCTTGCGGCAGGGCGGTTTTTCCGAAAGGCCTGAGGCTGAATTACTTCAGCTTCATTTCCTTGTATTCCACATGCTTGCGAGCCTTGGGATCAAATTTCATGATCAGCATCTTCTCGGGCATGGTCTTCTTGTTCTTGGTCGTGGTGTAGAAGTGGCCGGTACCCGCAGTGGATTCCAGCTTGATTTTGTCGCGTCCGCCTTTGCTTGCCATGGTGTTTCTCCTTAAGCCTGGCCACGTGCGCGCAGGTCTGCGAGCACTGAATCAATACCGTTCTTGTCGATCAGACGCAGACCGGCGTTGGAGATGCGCAGGCGCACCCAACGGTTTTCGGTTTCGACCCAGAAACGGCGGTATTGCAGGTTCGGCAGGAACCGGCGCTTGGTTTTGTTGTTGGCGTGGGAAACATTGTTTCCGACCATGGGCTTCTTGCCCGTTACGTCGCAGACGCGTGCCATGAGGACACTCCGATACTTTTTAACGGCCGTTCGCTGGGCCCTGGGACTTGATTTCCCAGGTTGGCTTGCGGCCTCACCTCGCCAGAAAGGGTGGCGGTAACCCGATTTGCCTGTTTCGGAGGACCGCGAAAAACGGGCCGAATTCAGCAAAGCCGCAGATTATAGCCTGCGGTTTGTTTTTTGTCGCCGGGTTGCCCCAAGGCAAAAAAGCCCCCATGGGTGGCAGCGCCCCGCGCAGCGGCAGAGCGTGGGGGCCTTTGCCTCATCAATTTTCCTGTTCCAGGAAGCGTTGGGCGTCCAGCGCTGCCATGCAGCCGGTGCCGGCGCTGGTGATGGCCTGGCGGTAGACATGGTCCTGCACGTCGCCTGCGGCAAAGACGCCTGGAACGCTGGTCTGCGTGGCAAATCCCTTGAGGCCGCCTTGCGTGACGATGTAGCCGTTTTCCATCGTCAGCTGGCCCTGGAAGATGTCGGTGTTGGGCGCATGGCCGATGGCGATGAAGCAGCCTTGAAGAGCGATGTCCTGGGTGCTGCCGTCCACGGTGCTCTTGATGCGGATGCCCGTTACGCCGGTGTTGTCGCCAAGCACCTGGTCGAGGGTGTGGAACACCTTGAGCTCGATCTTGCCGGCCGCCACCTTCTCGTTGAGCTTGTCCACCAGAATGGGCTCGGCCTTGAACTTGTCGCGCCGGTGCACCAGCGTCACCTTGCGGGCGATGTTTGACAGATACAGGGCCTCTTCCACGGCCGTGTTGCCGCCGCCCACCACGCACACATCCTGGTCGCGGTAAAAGAAACCGTCGCAGGTGGCACAACCCGACACACCCTTGCCCATGAATGCTTCTTCCGAGGGCAGGCCCAGGTATTTGGCCGATGCGCCGGTGGCGATGATCAGCGAGTCGCAGGTGTAGGTGCCGCTGTCGCCCGTAAGTGTGAAGGGGCGCTGGCTGAAATCGACCTTGTTGATGTGGTCAAAAATGATCTGCGTCTTGAAGCGCTCGGCGTGCTCCAGAAAGCGCTGCATCAGGTCGGGGCCCTGTACGCCGTGCACATCGGCCGGCCAGTTGTCCACTTCTGTCGTGGTCATCAGCTGGCCGCCCTGCGCGATGCCGGTGATGAGCACCGGGTTCAGGTTGGCGCGTGCCGCATAGACGGCCGCCGTGTAGCCTGCAGGGCCAGATCCGAGGATCAGAACTTTCGCGTGTTGGGTGGAGGACATGGACAAACCTGTGTGGTGCATCCGCCACAAAGCAGATGCTGTTGAAAAAATGCGGGAACAGCATTGAAGTATCCACCGCGCGCGGCCTCATTCAGGCGCTCCCTTCTCAATCACCGCGATTGTAAGAACCCATGGAAATCTCGTTGCCTGGTGTCACAAGCAGGCATTTGCCGATGGCGGTGATGCGCGGGCGCGTCGGGGCTGGTAGAAAAACAGCAAGATAGCGTCACTGGCGTTACTGGATGTGAGCGTGGTGGGCGTGAACACCACTTTGGGGCCGTGTAACCCCTGTCATGCATGGGGTAAGCTTGCCCGGCACGCTTATGACCTACTCCCTCAATACCCTGAATGCTTCCACTTCGGCCAAGTCCGCGCCACGCACTGGCGCAGCCCGCTTCGGCCAGGAAATAGGCCTTGTCGTAGGCCTTTTGGCGCTGGTTTTCTGGCTTCTGGCACTGGCCAGCTATTCCGCACAGGACGCTGCATGGTCCACCTCGGGCACGCGCGGCGACCCGCTGGTGGCCAACTGGGCCGGGCGTTTTGGCGCCTGGCTGGCTGACGCCAGCTATTTCGCGCTGGGGTTTTCGGTGTGGTGGTGTGTGGCGGCTGGGGTGCGTGCCTGGATTGCTTCGCTGGCGCGGTGGATGCGCGGCGGCGAAGCGGTGGCCGGTGCCGCCAGCCCCGTTGCCCGCCGCGCCCTGTTCTGGGGCGGTTTGCTGCTGCTGATGTGTGCCAGCACGGCGCTGGAATGGTCGCGCCTTTATCGCCTGGAAGCCTTCTTGCCGGGCCATGCGGGGGGGGTGCTGGGTTTCCTGGTGGGGCCCGCCAGCGTGAAATGGCTGGGTTTCACCGGCTCGGGCTTGCTGGGCATCGTGGCGCTGGTGTTGGGGGCCGCCATGGTGTTCCGTTTCTCCTGGGGGCATGTGGCCGAGGTGCTGGGGGCGCGCATTGATGCCCTGGTGCAGTCGCGCCTGGCCCGACGCGAGGTGGCCAAGGACGTGGCCGTGGGCCGCAAGGCCGCCCGTGAGCGCGCCGTGGTGGTACTTGAAGAGCGCACCGAGAGCGAAGAGCACCACCCGCAGCCCGTGCAGATCATCGAACCGGTGCTGGCCGATGTGCCGCAAAGCGCCCGGGTGGTGAAAGAGCGGCAAAAGCCCCTGTTCACCGAGATGCCCGACAGCAAGCTGCCGCTGGTGGACCTGCTCGACGGCCCCCTGCAGCGCCAGGAAACCGTGGCCCCCGAGACACTGGAGATGACCAGCCGCCTCATCGAGAAAAAGCTCAAGGACTTTGGCGTGGAAGTGCGCGTGGTGGCCGCCATGCCCGGCCCGGTGATCACCCGCTACGAGATCGAGCCCGCCACCGGCGTGAAGGGCTCGCAGATCGTGGGCCTGGCCAAGGACCTGGCGCGTTCGCTCAGCCTCGTCTCGATCCGCGTGGTGGAGACCATTCCTGGCAAAAATTTCATGGCGCTGGAGCTGCCCAACGCCAAGCGCCAGTCGATCCGCCTGTCCGAAATTTTGGGTTCGCAGGTCTACCACGAGGCCAAGAGCATGCTCACCATGGGCCTGGGCAAGGACATCGTCGGCAACCCGGTGGTGGCGGACCTCGCCAAGATGCCGCATGTGCTGGTGGCGGGTACCACCGGCTCGGGCAAGTCGGTGGGGATCAACGCGATGATCCTCTCGCTCTTGTACAAGGCCGAGGCGCGCGACGTGCGCCTGCTCATGATCGACCCCAAGATGCTGGAAATGTCGGTGTACGAAGGCATTCCGCACCTGCTGGCGCCCGTGGTTACCGACATGAAGCAGGCTGCCCATGGCCTGAACTGGTGCGTGGCCGAGATGGAGCGCCGCTACAAGCTCATGTCCAAGCTGGGTGTGCGCAACCTGGCAGGCTACAACGTCAAGATCGACGAGGCCAAGGCACGCGAGGAGTTCATCTACAACCCCTTCAGCCTGACGCCCGAAAGTCCTGAGCCGCTGCAGCGCCTGCCGCACATCGTGGTCATCATCGACGAGCTGGCCGACCTGATGATGGTGGTGGGCAAGAAGATCGAAGAACTGATTGCCCGCCTGGCGCAAAAGGCGCGCGCGGCGGGCATCCACCTGATCCTGGCCACCCAGCGGCCCAGCGTGGACGTCATCACCGGCCTGATCAAGGCCAACATTCCCACCCGCATCGCGTTCTCGGTGGGCTCCAAGATCGACAGCCGCACCATTCTCGACCAGATGGGCGCCGAGGCGCTGCTGGGCATGGGCGACATGCTCTACATGGCCAGCGGCACGGGCCTGCCGATCCGGGTGCACGGCGCTTTTGTCAGTGATGAAGAAGTGCACCGCGTGGTGAGCTACCTCAAGACCCAGGGCGACCCCGATTACATCGAGGGCGTGCTCGAAGGGGGAACTGTGGACGGCGACGGTGATCTGTCAGGGGACGGCGGTGGTGACGGGGGTGAGAAAGACCCCATGTACGACCAGGCCGTCGAAGTGGTGCTCAAGGACCGCAAGGCCAGCATCTCGTACGTGCAGCGCAAGCTGCGCATCGGCTACAACCGCTCGGCCCGCCTGCTCGAAGACATGGAAAAGGCGGGCCTGGTGAGCGGCCTGACCACCAGCGGCCAGCGCGAAGTGCTGGTGCCTGCACGCAGCGAATGACCAGGGCGGGGCGATGCGCCCGGCCCCAGGGTCACCCAAAGGAGTTTCTGTTGAAGAAAAAGATCGCTACTGCAATTTTGATAGCTGTTAGCGCACAACTGGCAAGCGCTGACGGGCTAAAAAGCTTGGAATCCTTCATGAAGGGCAGCCAGACGGGCCGCGCCGATTTCACCCAGGTGGTCACCTCGCCACCGAAGGACGGCCAGGTCGCACGCACGAAAACCAGCAGCGGCACGTTCGAGTTCCAGCGGCCGGGGCGTTTCAGGTTCGTCTACAAAAAGCCTTTCGAGCAGACCATCGTGGCCGACGGGCAAACGCTGTGGCTTTATGACGCCGACCTGAACCAGGTCACCCAGCGCGCCCAGGCCCAGGCTTTGGGCAGCACGCCCGCCGCCCTGCTGGCCTCGGCACCCGACCTGTCCGCCTTGCGGGCGGATTTCACGCTCGAAGCCGCCCCCGACCAGGATGGCCTGCAATGGGTGCTGGCCCGCCCCAAGGCCAAAGACGGCCAGTTGCAAAGCGTGCGCGTGGGTTTTGCCGGTGAGCAACTGGCCGCGCTCGACATTCTGGACAGCTTTGGCCAGCGCTCGGCCATCCGCTTTACCGGCATGCAGAGCAATGCCGCGCTGCCAGCCGCCACGTTCCAGTTCAAGCCGCCGCAAGGCGCGGATGTGGTGAAGCAGTAATCAGCGCTGTGGTCGGCGTCGGGCGGGTTGGCGCCTTGTACCCGACCGCTGGCGATTGCCCGCTACCATGGACGGCTGATTTGCCTGTCTGCCCGTGAAACCTGCCGTCCCCTCCCACCAGCCTCTGGCCGAGCGCCTGCGCCCGCGCCAGCTCTCTGAAGTCATCGGCCAGCAGCATGTGCTGGGGCCGGGCATGCCGCTGCGTCTGGCGTTCGAATCGGGACGGCCGCACAGCTGCATCCTGTGGGGTCCGCCGGGTGTGGGCAAGACCACCATTGCGCGCCTGATGGCCGATGCCTTTGATGCGCAGTTCATCAGCATCAGCGCCGTGCTGGGCGGGGTCAAGGACATTCGCGACGCCGTGGAGCGCGCCGAGGCCGCCCGTGGCGGGCTGCACGCGGGGCCGCAGGGCTCGCTCATCCAGGAGCCGCAGCGCACCATCGTGTTCGTCGATGAGGTGCACCGCTTCAACAAGAGCCAGCAGGATGCGTTCTTGCCGCATGTCGAGAGCGGCTTGTTCACCTTCATCGGCGCCACCACCGAGAACCCGTCGTTCGAGGTGAACTCGGCCCTGCTGTCACGCGCGGCGGTGTATGTGCTGCAACCGCTGTCCACCGACGAGTTAAAGCAAATTGTGGCCCTGGCCCAATCGGAGCAAGCGCTACCAGCTATCGATAACGAAGCAATAGAGCGGCTGGTGGCCTATGCCGATGGCGACGCGCGCCGCCTGCTCAACACGCTCGAAACACTGGCCATGGCGGCCGCGCAGGATAAGCTTGCCGAGATCACCGATGCCTGGCTCTTGAAGGTGCTGGGTGAGCGCATGCGCCGCTACGACAAGGGCGGCGAGCAGTTCTACGACACCATCAGCGCGCTGCACAAGTCGGTGCGTGGCTCCGACCCCGATGCCGCGCTGTACTGGCTGGTGCGCATGCTCGACGGCGGCGCCGACCCGCGCTACATGGCGCGCCGCCTGGTGCGCATGGCCGCCGAGGATGTGGGCCTGGCCGACCCGCGTGCGCTGCGGCTGGCGCTCGACGCGAGCGAGGTGTACGAGCGCCTGGGCAGCCCCGAGGGTGAGCTGGCCCTGGCCGAATGCGTGGTCTACCTGGCCGTGGCGCCCAAGTCCAACGCCGTGTACAAGGCCTACAACGCCGCGCGCGCGTTCGTGAAGCAAGACAGCACGCGACCCGTGCCCATGCACCTGCGCAACGCGCCCACGAAGCTCATGAAACAGCTGGATTACGGCAAGGGCTACCGCTATGCCCATGACGAGGAAGGCGGGTTTGCCGCGGGCGAGCGTTACCTGCCCGACGGCATGGCCGAGCCGGGCTTTTACCAGCCGGTGGAGCGCGGCCTGGAAATCAAGATCGCGCAAAAACTGCGCGATCTGCGCGCGCGCAACGCCGCTGCGCCCACCCCGGATCCTGACAACTTGTGAGCCCGGGCGACGCCGGCTGGGCGACGGTGCGTTCCAACCGGTTTGGTTTGCGGCAGGCAATTAGTTTGCGCAGCATTTGAGATAGGTCCATCAATCTTGCTTATGCATGGCGTGCCCGGCTGATGGGCCCGAAACCCAAGGGAAAACCCCGCCAGTCAAGGCCCTGGCGGCCGAAGGCTACTGGCTACAATCGCGTCCTCAAACCCGCACAGCTGCACTCCTGGCGGGTTTTTTGCTACATGGCAGTCGGGCCCACAAGGCTGTACCGATTTCGGTGCCAAAGCGGTGGGTACGTCATAAACGAAGGACTTTTTTATGGACATTTTGCTGCAGCAGATCATCAACGGTCTGGTTCTCGGCAGCATGTACGCCTTGATAGCCTTGGGCTACACCATGGTGTACGGCATTATTCAGCTGATCAATTTCGCCCATGGCGAAGTGCTCATGGTCGGCGCTCTCACCAGCTGGAGTTGTATCGGGCTCATGCAGGAGGCCATGCCGGGAGCCCCGGGCTGGCTCATCCTGCTGCTGGCCACCATCATCGCCTGCGTGGTGGCCGCCACGCTGAATTTCGTGATCGAAAAAGTGGCCTACAAACCGCTGCGTTCCAGTCCGCGCCTGGCACCGCTGATCACGGCCATCGGCATGTCGATCCTGCTGCAGACGCTGGCCATGATCATCTGGAAGCCCAACTACAAGTCCTATCCCACCTTGCTGCCGGCCACGCCGTTCCAGGTGGGCGGGGCCGTCATCACCTCCACCCAGATCTTGATTCTGGGCGTGACCGTGGTGGCCCTGGCTGCCCTGATGTACCTGGTGAACTACACCAAGCTCGGCCGTGCCATGCGCGCCACGGCCGAAAACCCCCGTGTGGCATCGCTCATGGGCGTCAAGCCCGACATGGTGATCTCGGCCACCTTCATCATCGGCGCCGTCCTGGCCGCCATCGCCGGCATCATGTATGCGTCCAACTACGGCACGGCGCAGCACACCATGGGTTTTCTGCCCGGGCTTAAGGCCTTCACGGCGGCGGTTTTTGGCGGTATCGGCAACCTGGCCGGCGCCGTGGTGGGCGGCATCCTGCTGGGCCTGATCGAGGCCATCGGGTCGGGCTACATCGGCGCGCTCACGGGCGGTGTGCTGGGCAGCCACTACACCGACATCTTCGCCTTCATCGTGCTCATCATCATCCTGACGCTGCGCCCCTCGGGCCTGCTGGGTGAACGCGTGGCCGACCGTGCCTGAGGACCTATTGCCATGAAGAACACCAAAATCAACTGGATCCTGGGCGGCATTGCCCTCTTGGTCCTGCCACTGCTGCTGCAGTACTTTGGCAACGCCTGGGTGCGCATTGCGGACCTGGCCCTGCTCTATGTGATGCTGGCCCTGGGCCTGAACATCGTGGTCGGCTACGCCGGCCTGCTCGACCTGGGCTATGTGGCGTTCTACGCCGTGGGCGCCTACCTGTTTGCCCTGATGGCATCGCCGCACCTGGCGGACAACTTTGCGACGTTTGCCGCCATGTTCCCCAACGGGCTGCACACCTCGCTGTGGCTCGTGATACCGCTGGCCGCGCTGGTGGCGGCGATCTTCGGGGCGGTGCTGGGGGCGCCCACCCTCAAGCTGCGCGGGGATTATCTGGCCATCGTGACGCTGGGCTTTGGCGAGATCATCCGCATCTTCCTGAACAACCTGGACCATCCCGTCAACCTGACCAACGGCCCCAAGGGCGTGGGCCAGATCGACTCGGTCAAGATCTTCGGGCTTGATCTGGGCAAGCGGCTGGAGCTGTTCGGCTTTGACATCAATTCCGTCACGCTCTACTACTACCTGTTCCTGGTGCTGGTGGTTATCTCCGTCATCATTTGCTATCGCCTGCAGGACTCGCGCATCGGCCGCGCCTGGATGGCGATCCGCGAAGACGAAATCGCCGCCAAGGCCATGGGCATCAACACCCGCAACATGAAGCTGCTGGCGTTTGGCATGGGCGCCTCGTTCGGCGGCGTGTCGGGAGCCATGTTCGGTGCCTTCCAGGGCTTCGTCTCGCCCGAATCGTTCAGCCTGATGGAGTCGGTCATGATCGTCGCCATGGTGGTGCTGGGCGGCATTGGCCACATTCCCGGCGTGATCCTGGGCGCGGTGCTGCTGTCGGCACTGCCCGAAGTGCTGCGCTACGTGGCCGGCCCGCTGCAGGCCATGACCGATGGCCGCATCGACTCCGCCATCCTGCGCCAGCTGCTGATCGCGCTGGCCATGATCATCATCATGCTGTTGCGTCCCCGTGGTCTGTGGCCTGCGCCCGAGCGCGGCAAGAGCCTGACACAGAAGACCTGAACACCACAAAGAGCGAAAACACATGGCAGAACAAAACAAAGATGTGGTGCTGCGGGTTGCCGGCATCTCCAAGCGCTTTGGCGGCTTGCAGGCACTTTCCGACGTGGGCATCACCATTGAACGCGGCCAGGTCTATGGCCTGATCGGCCCCAACGGTGCCGGCAAGACCACCTTCTTCAACGTGATCACCGGCCTGTACACCCCTGACAGCGGCACGTTCGAACTCGCGGGCAAGCCCTACGAACCCACGGCCGTGCATGAGGTGGCCAAGGCGGGCATTGCCCGCACGTTCCAGAACATCCGCCTGTTTGCAGAAATGACGGCCCTTGAGAACGTGATGGTGGGCCGCCATATCCGCACCAAATCGGGGCTGCTGGGCGCCGTGCTGCGCACCAAGGGCTTCAAGGCGGAAGAGGCCGCCATCGCCAAGCGCGCGCAGGAGCTGCTCGACTACGTGGGCATCGGCAAGTTTGCCGACTACAAGGCGCGGACCCTGAGCTACGGCGACCAGCGCCGCCTGGAAATTGCCCGGGCTCTCGCCACCGACCCGCAGCTGATCGCGCTCGATGAGCCCGCCGCCGGCATGAACGCCACCGAGAAGGTGCAGCTGCGCGAGTTGATCGACCGCATCCGCAACGACAACCGCACCATCCTGCTCATCGAGCACGACGTGAAGCTGGTGATGGGCCTGTGCGACCGCGTGACCGTGCTCGACTACGGCAAGCAGATCGCCGAAGGCACGCCTGCGACTGTGCAGAAGAACGAAAAAGTGATTGAGGCCTATCTGGGCACCGGAGGACATTGAGAATGGCCGAAAAATCCAACAAGGTACTGCTGCGGGTCAAGGGGCTGAAGGTGGCCTACGGCGGTATCCAGGCCGTGAAAGGCGTGGACTTTGAAGTGCGCGAAGGTGAGCTGGTCTCGCTGATCGGCTCCAACGGCGCCGGCAAGACCACTACCATGAAGGCCATCACCGGCACGCTGCCCATTAACGATGGCGACATTGAGTACCTGGGCGAGAGCATCAAGGGCAAGGGCGCATGGGATCTGGTCAAGAAGGGCCTGGTGATGGTGCCGGAAGGCCGCGGTGTATTCGCCCGCATGACCATCACCGAGAACCTGCAGATGGGCGCCTACATCCGCAACGACAAGGCGGGCATTGCGGCCGACATCGAGAAGATGTTCACCATCTTCCCGCGCCTGCGCGAGCGCAAGGACCAGCTGGCCGGCACCATGTCGGGTGGTGAGCAGCAGATGCTGGCCATGGGCCGCGCGCTGATGAGCCAGCCCAAGGTGCTGCTGCTGGACGAGCCCTCCATGGGCCTCTCGCCCATCATGGTGGACAAGATCTTCGAAGTGGTGCGCGATGTGTATGCACTGGGCGTCACCATCTTGCTGGTCGAGCAGAACGCCAGCCGCGCGCTGGCCATTGCCGACCGTGGCTACGTCATGGAGTCGGGCCTCATCACCATGACCGGCCCCGGCCAGGAACTGCTGAGCGACCCGCGCGTGCGCGCCGCTTATCTGGGCGAGTGAACGCGGCGCCTGCGGGCGCTGGCGTTTTTTGAAAGGCACTGCACTGGTGGCAGTGCCTTTTTTTGATCGCGTCGTGGGTTTGAAGAAATGCACTATTGATAGCTATTGCCGCTTATCCAGCAAGGGCTAGAGCCATATTTGGCTTATATTTTTGAATTTACTGCTCTGTGGCATGGTGTCCATGAACTATCTGCAATCGCTCCCGGTCAGCCTGCAAACCATCGTGTTGCTGGTGGCCAGCAACATCTTCATGACCTTTGCCTGGTATGGCCACCTGAAGAACCTGGCGACATCGCCCTGGTACGTGGCGGCGCTGGTCAGCTGGGGCATTGCGCTGTTCGAGTATCTGCTGCAGGTGCCCGCCAACCGCATTGGCTACACCCAGTTCAATGTGGGGCAGCTCAAGATCCTGCAAGAGGTCATCACGTTGTCGGTGTTTGTGCCGTTTGCCGTGTTTTATCTCGATCAGCCCCTCAAGTGGGACTATCTGTGGGCGGGCCTGTGCATGATCGGCGCGGTGTATTTCATCTTCCGCGGGGGCTGATGGCGGCCTCGTTGGCAAGGGGCGCGGCCGGTGTGAAGCGGCGGGCGGTTAAACTTCGCGGCTTGGTAATTCCACAAATTGGTCACTCGCCTGTCATGAACGGGTGGTAAGTGGCCATTTTTATTCCGATTCCGCCCTAGGAGCCCCCCTCATGCTGTTTGGCAAGCTGCTGCCCCGCGAAGGCAATTTTTTCGAGATGTTCAACCAGCATGCAGACCGCATCGTCGAGGCCGCCCGGGCCTTTTCGCAACTGGTGGCGAACTACAACGATCCGCACCTGCGCGACAAGTACAACCAGGACGTGGACAACGCCGAGCGTGCCGCCGACCGTGTCACCCAGGACGTCAACCGCCTGATTCACAAGACGTTTATCACGCCAATCGACCGCGAGCAGATCCACACGCTCATCAACACCATGGACGATGTGGCTGACCTGATCCAGGATTCGGCCGAAACCATGGCGCTGTATGACGTGCGCCACATGACCGAGGAGATCACGCGCCTGACGGATCTGAGCCTGAAATGCTGCGAGCGCCTGCGCGATGCCGTCAAGCTGCTCGGCACCATCGCCGACCCGGCCGTGGCCGAAGCCGCGCTCAAGACCTGCGAAGAAATCGACCGCCTCGAAAGCGACGCCGACCGCGTGATGCGCAGTGCCATGAGCAAGCTGTTTCGCGAAGAGCCCGATGTGCGCGAGGTGATCAAGCTCAAGGCCATCTACGAACTGCTGGAAACCATCACCGACAAGTGCGAGGACGTGGCCAACTGCATCGAGGGCATCGTCCTCGAAAACTCCTGATCTGCCGGGCCTGACAACATGCAAACCGCACAAACAGCCCTGTGGGTTGTGGTCCTGCTCGTGGCGCTGGCCATCCTGTTCGATTTCATGAACGGGTTTCACGACGCTGCCAATTCAATCGCCACGGTGGTGTCCACCGGCGTGCTCAAACCGGCCCAGGCCGTTCTTTTTGCCGGGTTTTTCAACGTGGTGGCCATTTTTGTCTTTCACCTGAGCGTGGCGGCCACGGTAGGCAAGGGCATTGTCCAGCCGGGCGTGGTGGACACCCATGTGGTGTTTGGCGCGCTGGTGGGGGCCATCACCTGGAACGTGATCACCTGGTATTACGGCATTCCCAGCAGCTCATCGCATGCGCTGATCGGCGGCATTGTCGGCGCCGTGATCGCCAAGGCGGGGGCTGGCTCGCTGGTGTCCTCGGGCATCCTGAAAACGGTGGCCTTCATTTTTGTGTCACCGCTGCTGGGGTTTTTGCTCGGCTCGCTGATGATGGTGATGGTGTCGTGGATCTTCCGGCGCGCCCGTCCCAACAAGGTGGACAAGTGGTTTCGTCGCCTGCAACTGGTGTCCGCCGGGGCCTACAGCCTGGGGCATGGTGGCAATGATGCGCAAAAGACCATCGGCATCATCTGGCTGCTGCTGATTGCCACGGGGTATGCGTCGGCGGCGGACGCCTCGCCGCCCACCTGGACCATCGTGAGTTGCTACGTGGCCATTGGTCTCGGGACCATGTTCGGCGGCTGGCGCATCGTCAAGACGATGGGGCAGAAGATCACCAAACTCAAGCCCGTGGGCGGGTTCTGCGCGGAAACGGGCGGGGCGCTGACGCTGTTCCTGGCCACAGCACTGGGTATTCCCGTGTCCACCACCCACACCATCACGGGCGCCATTGTCGGTGTGGGTTCCACGCAGCGCGCCAGCGCGGTGCGCTGGGGCGTGGCGGGCAACATCATCTGGGCCTGGGTGCTGACGATTCCGGCCAGTGCCTTTGTTGCAGCCATTGCTTACTGGGTCAGCCTGCAGTTGTACTGATTTCGCAAGATGCTATAAAAAAAGAGCTTCCACCGCTTTATTCATAAGCGCTGGCAGCTCTTTTTGTTGAGGATGGGCCGTTATTGCGAGATCTTGCGCGCTTCCTCGATCTGGTATTCGAAATAGCGCTGAAAGCTGAAAGCCAGACTCGCCATCAGCACGGCCGTGCCGAACATCAGCGCCAGGCCGATGGCGAAAATCGTGGCCCACCGCGTGCGGCCGGCAGGCGCATCCGGCGCAGCCGCCGGGTTGAAGCGGGCATTCCATTTTTCTGGCGTCATCAGGCCAAACAGAATGGCTTGCAGGGCACAGCCTGCAATGGTGAACCCGAGCAGCGGTATCAGCACCCAGCTGTAATGATCGTCCTGCCCCAACTCCTGCACCCGCTGGATGCCATACAGGCCCAGCGCCGTGGGAATGGGCAGCAGCCAGCCGAGCATGTCGCCAAGGCCGTGCAGATAAAAGCGGTGCAGGCCCAAAGGCCCGCCCACGAAGGCGAGCCAGGCGGCCACGGTTTTGTTTTTCATCGCCGGGCCGCCCCCAGATGAAAAGCGGCGCAGTCGGGTGAAAGTGACCACATGAAGTGCGGAGCGTGGGGGTAATGGTGCATGCCCCGATTATTCCGGTGAAGTGGTGTCACCGGCGCCCAGGGTCTTTTCCATCAGCACGATGTCGCGCCAGGCACCGAATTTCCAGCCCATGGAACGCAGAATGCCGACGTCAGTGAACCCCAGCGCTCGGTGCAATCCGATCGAGCCCGCATTGGCCGAGTCGCCAATCACGGCCAGCAGCTTGCGCACGCCAGCGGCCTCGGCCTGCGCCGCCAGTTCGGCCAGCAGCTTGCGCCCCACACCCATGCCGCGTGCGCTGTCGGCCACATAAATCGAGTCTTCGGCAGAAAAGCGGTAGGCCGGGCGCGGCTTGAACCAGTTGGCATAGGCGAAGCCCAGCACCTGTCCGTCTTTTTCGGCCACCAGCCAGGGCAAGCTGCGTGCCAGCACGTCGGCGCGCCGTGCGGCCATGTCGGATTCAGAGGGTGGATCGATCTCGAACGTGCCCGTGCCATAGAGCACATGGTGTTGGTAAATCGCAGTGATGGCGGGGATATCGCGGTCAGTGCTGGGGCGGATAGTGGGCATGAAAGGGGGAAATGGATATAATCGCGGGCTTTGCAGCGTGTCGCTGGCCGGGTGGCCATGTCGCGTGTCTCAAGCGTTGCGAATATGGTTGCAAATACTGTGGCTCAAGGCAAATGTTGCCGGAGTTCACCACCCGAAGGATAAATCATGGTCGTCATTCGACTTTCCCGCGGCGGCTCCAAAGGCCGTCCTTTCTTCAACATCGTCGTTGCTGACAAGCGCGTGCGCCGTGATGGTCGCTTCATCGAGCGCATCGGCTTCTACAACCCTACCGCCAAGGAAACTGAAGAAGGCCTGCGCATCGTGCAAGACCGTCTGACGTACTGGCAAAGCGTGGGCGCCCAGTCCTCGCCCACGGTGGACCGCCTGATCAAGCAAGCCGCCAAGAAGGCTGCTTAAAGCTCCCCGAAAAAGGGCGGGTTCCGTTGGCTTGCCCGGCGGAACCCGCCCTTTTCTTTTTTGCACGAAATACACCATGGCTGCACCTCTGACGCTCGAACCCGCCGAACTCCCTGCCGATGCCGTCGAGGTCGGGCGCATTGCCGATGCCTGGGGCGTCAAGGGCTGGTTCAAGGTGGTGTCGCACAGCGCCACACCGGAGGCGCTGTTTGCCGCCAAACGCTGGTATCTGCAGCCATCTGAACGCGGCGCCAAGACGTTTTCCGGCACGGTGCAGTTGCAGATTCGCCAGGCCAAGGACCATTCCGACACGGTGGTGGCCTGGGCGCAGGGCATTGATGACCGCGATGCTGCGGAGGCCTTGCGGGGCGCGCGCATTTTTGTGCCCCGGTCAGGCTTTCCTGTCACCACGCAAGACGAGTACTACTGGGTGGATCTGATCGGCCTTCAGGTCATCAACCGTGAAGGCGTGGCGCTGGGCCAGGTGCAGGAGCTGATGTCCACCGGCCCGCAAACCGTGCTGGTGCTGGCCTACGAGCAAGACGGCAAGACCCAGGAGCGCATGATTCCGTTCGTCTCGGCGTTTGTCGACAAGGTGGATCTGCCTGAAAAGCGCATCACGGTCGACTGGCAGCCGGACTACTGATCGGCCCGCGCTTTCGCGCGCCGCGCACCACCATGCGTTTTGACATCATCACCCTGTTTCCGGAGTTGTTTGCGCCGTTTGTGGCCAGCGGCGTGACCCGCCGCGCCTACGCCAGCGGGCAGGTCGAAGTGCGTCTGTGGAACCCGCGTGACCATGCCGAGGGCAACTACCGCCGCGTGGACGACCGCCCCTTTGGCGGCGGCCCGGGCATGGTGATGCTGGCCGAGCCCCTGGCACGGTGTCTTGCCGCCATCCGGGCCGAGCGCGGGGAACCGGCAGACGACCGGGCGCCGCTGGTTCTTTTTTCGCCCATCGGCGAAACCCTCAACCACGCGGCGGTAGAGCGCTGGTCGGCCAGCGCAGGCGCTGTGTTGTTGTGCGGGCGCTACGAGGGGATTGACCAGCGTTTTATCGACGCCCATGTCGATCTGCAGATGAGTCTGGGCGATTTCGTGCTCTCGGGCGGTGAAATTGCCGCCATGGCCTTGCTCGATGCCGTGGCACGGCTGCAGCCCGGGGTGCTCAATGACGAGGGCAGCCACCAGCTCGACAGCTTCAATCCGGCACTCGATGGCCTGCTCGATTGCCCCCACTACACCCGCCCCGAGGAATGGGCAGGGCGCCCGGTGCCCGCGCCGCTGATGTCGGGCCACCATGCCCAGATTGAGCGCTGGCGGCGCGACCAGCGCTTGTCCATCACCGCCCGGCACCGGCCCGACCTGATCGATGCGGCACGCAAAGCGGGGCGCTTGGCGCCCGCCGATGAGGCGTTGTTGGCCAAGCTGGCCTGAATTGCTATAATCAAAGGCTTTTCGATCCTCTGGCCGGCCGTTTTGCCCAGAGGCTTTGCCTGCAAAGCCTGCCGCAAAACCCTGAATCGTCAATCCCGACGCTGCCATTTTTGGCGCGGACAAGATCGTTGGATACCAAAATGAACCTGATCCAGACCCTGGAAGCGGAAGAAATTGCCCGCTTGAACAAGACGATTCCCGTGTTTGCCCCTGGCGACACCGTCATCGTGAGCGTGAACGTGGTTGAAGGCACGCGCAAGCGCGTGCAGGCCTATGAAGGCGTGGTGATTGCCAAGCGCAATCGCGGCCTGAACAGCGGTTTCACCGTGCGCAAGATCTCCAGCGGCGAAGGCGTGGAACGCACGTTCCAGACCTACAGCCCGCTGATCGCCAACATCGAAGTCAAGCGTCGCGGTGATGTGCGCCGCGCCAAGCTGTACTACCTGCGTGAACGCAGCGGCAAGTCGGCGCGTATCAAGGAAAAGCTGCCTTCGCGCGTCAAGGTGGCGGCCCCCGTCGCCGCATAAGGCACAGGCCATCCCTGACCGGAGCCGCTACAGCATCTGCCTGTAGCGGCTTTTTGTTTTTTGCGGCCCCTTGGGTCTTACGTTCCAGGCTTGTCGTGAATCCGTCGTCCACCCCCGTTCCATCGGTCCTCCCTGCGTCGCTGTCGGCGCTGCCCGATTTCGATCCTCGCGCCGTCCCGGTGGTGGGGGTGGATGCGCATCTGCCCGCCGTGCCGGCAGAGGCCCAGACGCCGCAGGCCCTGCGGGCGCGTTTTGCCCATCCGCCTGTTTGGAAGCCCGAGGTGGTGCTGGAAAAGAAGTTCATGAACCGCGAACCGGCCCATGCCTCCGTGCTGGTACCCATCGTGCTGCGCGAACAGCCCATGGTGCTGCTCACCGAGCGCACGGCGCATCTGTCCACCCACTCAGGCCAGGTCGCTTTTCCGGGCGGTCGGGCGGATGCGGAGGATGCCTCCACGGCCGACACCGCCTTGCGCGAGGCCGAAGAAGAAGTGGGGCTGGAGCGGCGCTTTGTTGAAGTGCTGGGCGTGCTGCCCACCTATGTCACCGGTTCTTCGTTCATCATCACGCCCGTGGTGGCGCTGGTGCAACCCGACTGCGCGCTGCACCCGAACCCTTATGAAGTGGCCGATGTGTTCGAGGTGCCGCTGGCGTTTTTGCTGAATCCGGCCCACCACCAGCGCCACGTTCATGAATGGCAAGGCGTGCGCCGCGAGTGGTTCTCCATGCCCTACCAGGATGGCGACAAGAGCCGCTATATCTGGGGCGCCACGGCGGGCATGCTGCGCAACTTTTACCGCTTCATGCAGGCTTGATGGCGGGCCAAGCGCCTGGATAGCCCAAAGACGCGCCGCCCCAGTATCATTGCCCTCCATGAGTTTCTTCGCCATCCTGTTCGCTCTGCTGATCGAGCAGGCCCGTCCTCTGGCTCGCAGCAACCCCATCCACGCGGGGCTGCGGGCGTGGGCCTTGTCGGTCAGCCGCAATTTCGATGCGGGCAAGCCTCACCATGGCTGGGTGGCCTGGAGTCTCGCGGTCATCGTTCCCGCCCTGGTCACCCTGGGTATGCACTGGCTGCTGATGCTGGCACTGGGCTGGCCGTTTGCAGTGGTCTGGAGCGTGGCGGTGCTGTATGTCACCCTGGGGTTTCGCCAGTTCAGCCACCATTTCACCGGCATCCGCGACGCGCTCGAAGAAGGCGATGAAGACCGCGCGCGCGAACGCCTGGCCGACTGGCAGCAGGTGGATGTCGGTGCGCTGCCACGCAGCGAGATCGTGCGCCATGTGATCGAGTACTCGGTGCTGTCGGCACACCGCCATGTGTTTGGCGTGCTGGCATGGTTTTCCGTGCTGGCGGCGCTGGGCCTGGGGCCCACCGGTGCCGTGCTGTACCGGATGGCTGAATTCGTTTCGCGCTACTGGCAGTATAAGGAGCGCGCGGGCGCGCAACTGGCCAGCCCGGCGTTGCGCCGCGCCGCGGCACAGGCCTGGACCTTGATGGACTGGTTGCCCGCGCGCATGACCGCCTTGAGCTTCGCCGTGGTGGGCAGTTTTGAAGAGGCGATCGAAGGCTGGCGCTTTCATGCGCAGCGCTTTCCCAGTGACAACGACGGCGTGGTGCTGGCTGCCACGGCGGGCGCCATCAACGTACAGCTGGGTGGCGAGGCCCTGCGTGCCCGCGCCGATTTGCAGACACCGCAGGGGCTTGAAATCGACGCCGACATGGGCGACAGCGACAGCACCCCCGGTCGAGAGCCCGAGGTGGGTCATTTGCGCAGCGTGGTGGGCCTGGTCTGGCGCTCCGTGGTGGTGTGGATGCTGCTGCTGGCGCTGTTGACCCTGGCGCGTCTGTTGGGTTGATCGGCCGGCTGCCCATGCCGGGCGGCCGATACGGGAGCGGGATCAGTAGCGGGTGTGGCTCAACTCGGCAAACAGGTCGCTATATATTCGATAGCGGCTTGCGCTTATTCCATCTGCGTCAGAGCCATTTTCAAGCGCATTGAGTACGCCGCAGCCCGGCTCGTGCAGATGGGTGCAGTTGTAGAACTTGCAGTCCGTGGCGTGGGCAGCGATGTCGGGCATGCAGGAGGCCAGCTGCATCGGGGCGATGTGCTGCAGGCCAAACTCCTGAAAACCTGGCGAATCAATCAGGGCCGTGGTGCGGGCGCTGTCCACCCAGTACCAGTTGGTGCTGGTGGTGGTGTGTTTGCCTGAATTCAGGGCCTGAGAAATTTCGCCCGTCAGTACGGTGGCGCCGGGCACCAGCAGGTTGATCAGCGTGCTCTTGCCCGACCCCGAGGGGCCCAGCACCAGCGTGGTCTTACCCTGCAAGTGCTGCATGAGCAGCGCGCGGTCCACGTCGCCCGATAGCGACAGCGACAGCGGCAGCACGCCATAGTGGTGCCCGCCGCCCATGTGGCGGTAGGGCAGCAGGCGTTCCCAGGCGCGGGCAAAGGGCTCCACCAGGTCGCTCTTGTTGAGTGCAATCAGTGGCTGGATGCCAGCGGCTTCCGCGGCGATCAACGCGCGGGCCAGCTGACTTTCCGAGAACACCGGTTCGGCGGCGATCAGGATCAGGATCTGGTCGAGATTGGCTGCGAAGGATTTGGTGCGGATCTCGTCCTGGCGGTAGAACAGGTTGCGCCGCTCCAGCACCTTTTCGATGGTGCCTTCCTCGCCCTGGCCCTTGGGAGGGCCTGCCACAGCACCCTGTCACCTACCACGGCCTGGCTCTTCTTGCCCCGTGGATGGCAGATGCGGCGCTGCCCGTCAGCGGTCTCCACCATGCAGTGGCGTCCGTGGCCGGCCACGACGAAACCTTCCATCAGGGCGCTGCGTTCAGTCATGGGGGCGGGCGGCGATGCTCATGCCAGCAGGGCGTCGAACCGGGACGCGCAATCGAAGTCGGTGGCGGAGATGCCCTGCACGTCGTGCGTGTTCAGGCGCACCACACAGCGGTTGTAGTGCACCGACAGGTCGGGGTGGTGGTCTTGTGCATTGGCAACGAAGGCCACGGCATTCACGAACGAAATGGTTTCGTAGTAATTGGCGAAATGGAAGGTCTTTTCGATGGCCACCTGGGCGCCATCGCCAGCCAGCGACCAGCCTTCGATCTTGGCCAGATTTGCTACTATTTCTGTAGCGGTCAGCGCACGGCGGGTAAGCGCTGACCAGTCTTTTTTCTTCAACATCGTGGTCATGGTTGGGCAGGCGAGGGCATGCGCGCCAGCCGCTCGGAAGCGGGCGGGTGCGAATAGTAGAACTTCACATACACCGGGTCGGGGGTGAGTGTGGAGGCATTGTCTTCGTAGAGCTTGAGCAGCGCCGCAGCAAGGTCGCCCCCGTTGGCCTGGGCCACGGCATACGCGTCGGCTTCAAACTCGTGGCGGCGCGACAGCTGGGCAAACAGGGGCGCGATGAACAGCGTGAAAACCGGCACGGCCAGCAGGAACAGCAGCAGGGCCAGTGCATCATTGGGCGCCGGGGCCACGGCCAGGTCGAGGGAAATATTGGGGCGCACGCCCAGCCCGGTGTAGAACCACACTTGGGTGGACAGCCAGCCCAGCAGGGCAAAGCCGGCCAGGCTCAGGGCAAACAGGCTCACCACGCGCTTGAGGATGTGGCGGTGCTTGAAGTGCCCCAGCTCATGGGCCAGCACGGCCTCGACTTCGCCCGGCGAGAGCTGGCGCAGCAAGGTGTCGTAGAAAACAACGCGCTTGGCGGCACCAAAGCCGGTGAAATAGGCATTGGCATGGGCGCTGCGGCGGCTGCCATCCATCACGAACAGCCCCTTGGCCGCAAAGCCGCAGCGCTGCATCAGCGCAGTGACGCGGGCCTTGAGCGATTCATCTGCAAGCGGCTGGAACTTGTTGAAAAGCGGTGCGATAAAGGTGGGGTAGATCACCATCAGAAGCAGGTTCAATCCCATCCAGAAACACCAGGCCCACAGCCACCACAGAGGCCCAGCCGCGCCCATCAGCCACAGGATCAGCGCCGCAACGGGCAGGCCGATCAGCGTGCCGACGAGGGCAGACTTGGCCAGATCGGCCAGCCACAGGGCGGGTGTCATCTTGTTGAAGCCGAAACGCTGCTCGATGACGAAGGTCTGGTACAGCGTCACCGGCAGGTCGATGGCGGCGCTGATGACTACAAACGCCGCCAGCAAGGCCAGTTGCTGCACCATGCCGCCACCCAAGGCGCCCAGCAGGGCCTGGTTCAGGGCGTCCAGCCCGCCCAGCAACGTCCAGCCCAGCAAGACGGCGGCGCCCAGCGCCATCTCGAGCAGACTGAAACGTGCCTTGGTGATGGTGTAGTCGGCGGCCTTCTGGTGGGCGGCCAGCGAAATGCGTTTGGCAAAGGCCTCGGGCACGCTGGACCTATGCTGGGCCACATGGCGAATCTGGCGCGAGGCCAGCCAGAACTTGAGCAGCAGGCCGGCACAGATCACCGCCGCAAAGGCGAATGTGAGGGCGGTGGAAGGCGAAAAGGCGTCGGAAATGGGCATGTGGGGGCGAGTTTAGGCCATCAGCGACAATGCCGGCCATGTCTGAAGCCAACAACCCCGTACCCCCCGTGCTTTCCAAATCGGACCAAAACCTGGTCTGGCTGGACTGCGAGATGACCGGCCTGGAGCCCGATACCGACCGCCTGCTGGAAATTGCCGTGATCGTGACCGGCCCGCAACTGGAGCCTCGCATCGAAGGCCCGGTGCTGGCCATTCACCAGGCAGATGAACTGCTCGACAAGATGGACGCTTGGAACAAGGGCACGCATGGCCGTAGCGGCCTGATCGACAAGGTGAAGGCCTCTACGGTGACCGAGGCCGAGGCCGAGCAACAGATACTGGAATTCCTGGCGCGATACGTGCCCAAGGGGACTGCGCCCATGTGTGGCAACAGCATTGGCCAGGACCGGCGCTTTCTGGTGCGCTACATGCCCAAGCTGGAGCGCTTCTTTCACTATCGCAACGTGGACGTGAGCACCCTCAAGGAACTGGCCAAGCGCTGGAAGCCCGAGGCCTACAGCAGCTTCAAGAAGGCGCAAAAGCACACGGCGTTGGCCGATGTGCACGAAAGCATCGACGAACTGGCACATTACCGCAAGAACCTGCTGTCGGTTTGATGCTGGCTGAGCACCGCGTTCCCGCGGCAGACATCAGTCCACCGCCACGGCGGCATGTTACGAACAAGGGGCTTGCGGGGAAACCCCTATCCGTGTCATAATTGCAGGCTGCGCAGGAAACTGTACGCAGATTGTGCATCTCCCCTCACACACCGGGCTTGCCAGCCGGCTGTCTCAGACAGCGCAGGACTGGCGAACAACGCCCACCAGCATCCGCCCAGAGCGCATGCCGGTTTCGTTTGATGGTTGATGTTTTTTAACCATTGACGAAGCCATCGCAGGCTACGCTTGCGGACGTCTTCGTGAGAGAAAAATTCATGACCGACACCTCTTTGGTGCAGGGCGATTTCGCGCCTGCAGACACTTCTATTGCTGCCGATATTTCCGTGCAGTCCACCCTTGAATCTTCCGTGGAATCCACCAGCGACGCAGTCACTGCCGAGCCTAATGGTTTCATCGAGCTGGGCCTGGCCCCTGAACTGGTGCAAGCCGTGGCCGATCTGGGCTACACCCAGCCGACCAGCGTGCAGCTCAAGGCCATTCCGCTGGCCATGGGCGCCGGCGCTGATGCCAAGCACTTCATCGACCTGATGGTGTCCAGCCAGACGGGCAGCGGCAAGACCGCCGCCTTCCTGCTGCCAGTGCTCAACACGCTGATCAATCAGCAGGCGGCCGCCGAAGCCGAAGAACGCGCCGCCTTCGAGCGTGCAGTGGCCGAAGCCGCAGCCCGTGGCGAACCCGCACCCAAGCGCGCCAAGCGCAAAGACCCCACCAGCTCGCGCAACTTCAAGGCCGCCACCCCCGGCGCCCTGATCCTGTGCCCCACGCGTGAACTGGCGCAGCAAGTCGCTCACGACGCCATCGACCTCGTCAAGCATTGCCGTGGCCTGCGCGTGGCCAATGTGGTGGGTGGCATGCCTTACCAGTTGCAGATCGCCAAGTTGCAGAACGCCGACCTCGTGGTGGCTACCCCTGGTCGTCTGCTGGACCTGCAGCGTTCGATGCAGATCAAGCTGGACAAGGTGCAGTTCCTGGTTGTTGATGAAGCCGACCGTATGCTTGACCTGGGCTTCTCGGACGATCTGGCCGAGCTGAACCAGCTGACCTCCCAGCGCAAGCAGACCATGATGTTCAGCGCAACGTTTGCGCCCCGCATTCAGCAACTGGCCATGCGCGTGATGCACGACGGCGGGTCGTCGGTGCAGAAGGTGACCATCGATTCTCCGCAAGAGAAGCACGCCAATATCAAGCAGATGCTGTACTGGGCCGACAACGCCCAGCACAAGCGCAAGATGCTCGACCACTGGCTGCGTGACACCACGATCAACCAGGCCATCGTTTTCGCCAGCACCCAGGTGGAGTGCGACGGCCTGGCCAATGACCTGCAGCAAGAAGGCTTCTCGGCCGTGGCGCTGCATGGCGCCCTGAGCCAGGGCCTGCGCAACCGCCGTTTGATGGCGCTGCGCGCTGGTCAGGTGCAGATCCTGGTGGCCACCGATGTGGCCGCACGGGGTATCGACGTGCCTACCATCACCCACGTGTTCAACTTCGGCCTACCCATGAAGGCCGAGGATTACACCCACCGCATCGGCCGCACCGGCCGTGCGGGCCGCGATGGCCTGGCCATCACTTTTGCCGAGTTCCGCGATCGCCGCAAGATCTACGACATTGAGTCGTACAGCCGCCAGCAGTTCAAGGCCGAAGTGATTCCGGGCATGGAGCCCTCGCAGCGGGCGCCGCAGGCACCTCGCGGTGGCGATTTCGGTGGTGGCCGTGGCGCCCCGGGCCGTTCCTACGACAACCGTGACAACCAGTCGCGTGGCCGCTTCGGTGGTCCTGCCCGTGGCGGCAATGACCGCGGCGGCTTCGGTGGTGGTTTTGGCGGCGGCTTTGCCGGTCGCGACAACCGCGGCGCACCTGCCCGTGGTGAAGGCGGCGGCGGTGGTGGCGGCTTCGCTGGTCGTGACGACCGTGGTGGCGATCGTGGTTTTGCGCCCCGCCGTGATGGTGACTCCTATGGCCGCAAGCCCGGCTTTGGCGACGCTGGTCGGGGCGGTTTCGCTCCCCGCGGTGATGCTGGCGCACCTCGCGGCGACTTTGCGCCCCGCAAGCCCGCTTTCTCCAAGCCAGCTGGCGCGGGTGGCGGCAAGCCATTTGTGCCCCATGATGCCCGCAAGCGCCCTGCGCGCCCTGCACGCTGAGTCATTAACAACGGCTCAGGCGCACTGACACGTTGAAAAGGGCTGGTTCCGCAAGGAGCCAGCCCTTTTTTTATCCGTAAATCATGGTGCTTTCGTCGAGTCGACCCGCACGCTAGGGTTAGGTCTGCTGGGCACCCATCTGGGCATAGCCATACAGGCGCTCGGGCGGCACCCGCGCCAGCAGGTTTTTGTCGTCTGCTGCGGGGCCGGTGATGGCAAAGGCTGGTTCTGCGGTGTTGCGGTGCAGGGTGGTGGTGACGCTTCGTCCTTGGGTGTCGGTAACGGCTGCCACCAGAGGCGTGCGGGCTTCTGCGCCGCGGCGCATCACCACGCCCAGTTCACCGGACGCAAGTTTCACCAGATTCCCCGGAGGGTAAATCCCCAGCACTTTGATGATGGCGGACGACATCGCTCCCCCCTTGTCGTCCCGGAACATCTGGCGGGCGGCATCCTGAACGCTCATCGGCGGACGGATCACGCGGGGGCTGATGCGCGCCATGAAAACATCGGCCATGCGCAGCATCTGCGCCAGTTCTTTGATTTGCGTGGTTCCGGTGGGGTAGCCTTTGCCATTGGCTTGCTCATGGTGCTGGCGCACCGCCTCCAGCCACAGGGTGTCGGTGATGCCCGCCTGCGCGAGCAATGCAGCACTGTCGAAGGGATGGGCGCGCAGTTGGGCGCGCTGCCGATCCAGCACAGGGTAGTCCTGGCTCGCCATCTGGCTCTGCAGGTCGGCAATGCTGGCATTCATGGTGAGTGCGGCCAGCGTGACGAGGCGAATGTTTGCGGCGGTCCATTCCATGCGCTGTGTCATGAGGATGGCCAGCAGCGCGGTGTAGACGCTGTGGCTGTAGCCGTACCGCAGGTGTCTCGCTTGGTCCTGACGCACGGCCATGAAGATGGCAATGTCGGCATCCAGGTCCGTCAACGTAATCAGTTCCTGGGCCAGTGCATCTATCTTTGCAGGGAAGTCCGGCGCGTGTGGCAGGTCGTGTACCAGCGTCTCCAGGGTGTCGATGGCATCCGCCCAGCGTACGTAGATGCTTTTGGCTGGCACAGGCTTGGGCGCAGAAAGGGCTTCTACCGCCTGCTTTTCCTCCAGGTCGACGTACATGCCACGCTCAAGCAGTGCCTGCATTTGGGCCTCGCTGCTGACGACATGCCCGCGTGCGAGAAGCAGTGTGCAATCGTGATTGCGAACGTTCCAAGGTAACGGAACGTCTATCTGGATTTCGGACTCCACCAGTTTCAATAATTGCATGGTCGGCCCTTGGTTGATCGCGTCATCTGTGTCGTAGATCCTTCACGTGGGTGTGGTATCTGCCAGCGATTGTTGCAGAGCGGCTGGCGATTGACCATGGCACCGCCGTCAGGGATGGGCGGAGATGCGTCCAATCTCGGGCCAGCGATGGTGCAGATAGATCCAGGCCAGCATGCCCACGCCCATCATCAACAACGATGCCGCCGCCAGCCAAACCGTGGAGTGCATGACCAGCGGGGCCACCACGCCGGCCACCACACCGTTGGCAGCGGAGCCGACGAACGCCTGCAACGAAGACGCCATGCCGCGCCGCTGCGGATACAGGTCCAGCACCAGCAAGGTCACCACCGGCACCATCAGTGCCCAGCCAAAAGCGAACACGGCGATGGGAATCAGCGCCCAGCTCGCATGCGCTGTAAACAGCGCATTGGCGATCACGTTGGCAACCGCCACCACGCACATGATCACGAAACCATGCTGGATCTGCCGCTTGGGCGCAATGCGCCCGGCCAGTCGACCGCTCAGCCACGCGCCACCCATGATGCCGCAGATGGTCAGTCCAAAGAACCAGAAAAACTGTGTGGGTGCTAGTCCCAGGTGGTCACTCAGAAAGGCCGGGGCCGCCAGTACATACAGGAACATGCCATTGAACGGAACCCCGCTGGCGAATGCCAGCAGGAGAAAGCGCATGCTTGAACCCAGCTCCCAGTAGCCTCGCATGAGGTGCGGTATGTTGAAGGGCTGGCGCTGGTCCGCTTGCAGTGTCTCGGGCAGATACCGCAGATTGGCTATCCAAAGCGTTACACCCACCGCCGTCAGAAACCAGAATATGCTGTGCCAGCCCAGATGCACAAATAGCCAGCCGCCCACGATGGGCGCAATGGCGGGTGCAACACCAAAGTAGATGGTGACCTGGCTCATCACCTTCTGTGCCTGGGCGGGCGGGAACATGTCGCGGATGACGGCGCGCGACACCACAATGCCAGCGCCGGTGGACAGACCCTGGAGGGCGCGAAAGAAAACCAGTTGCTCAATGCTCTGGGCGAGCGCACACCCGGCCGATGCGATGGTGAACATGGCAATACCCGTCAGCACGACGGGTCTGCGACCAAAGCTGTCCGCCAGCGCGCCATGAAAGAGATTCATGAAGGCAAAGCCAAACAAATAGGCCGACAGCGTCTGCTGCATCTCCACCGGCGTGGCCCCGAGGGCCGAGGCAATGCCCGAGAACGCAGGCAGGTAGGTGTCGATCGAAAAAGGGCCCAGCATTCCCAGCACGGCCAATAGCACGGCCAGCGCCCATTGGGGTGCAGTCCATAGCAGGTGGGCGTGTGGATTCATGAGGCTGGATGGATGGGGTGGCGAGCGGCGGGTGCCCTGGTGGGTGCAAAAGGCCGGTCCATTATCAATGAGCTCTCGCAGCGGGGAATGGACCGCAACTATGCAACTCCAGGGGGCAAATGCACGCACATGGAGCGCTGAAAGTCCAGCACGACCGGCGCCGGAAACAAAAAACCCCGCCATCTTGAAGACAGCGGGGTTTTGCAGTTTGGTGGGTCCTGAGTGACTCGAACACTCGACCTACGGATTAAGAGTCCGACTAAAGCAATATTTGGCAGTGTTGATTGATGCTGGTAGAATCAATATAAATCAATAGCTTAGACGCATAACACTGGACAAGTGAACAGCCTGAACGTTGATTGAAATTCGGCAGTTTTTAGGAAAATCGCTTACATCCGCCCTTACATCCAGCCCGATGTAAGCGCACAAGGGGTGCCACATGGCAAAGATTGCATTCACCGCTGGCCGGGTTTCGGGTTTCAAGTGCCCGCCCGACAAGAAACAGGCTTTCATGTGGGACGTGACAGCGCCGGGGCTGGGGCTGAGGGCAACGCCAGCCGGGAAGCCTGCCTACGTGTTCCAGAGCAAGTACCAAGGCAAAGACATACGCCTGACCATCGGGAGCCCCGCCGCATGGAGCATTCCCGATGCGCAAGCCAAGGCACGCGAACTGCAACGCCTGATTGATGAAGGCAAAGACCCCCGAGACTTGAAGCGTGATGCGCTTGCCGCACAAGCTGAAAAGCAAGCCGCCGCCGCTGTCCAAGCCGTTACCGTGGGCGAGGTGTGGGCCGTGTACCTTGAGGCACGCCGCCCGTACTGGGGAGCGCGGCACCATGCCGACCATGTGAAGCTGGTGCAGGCCGGGGGCGAGGTTTCCAAGCGTGGCACCCGTGGCCGTGGCGTGACTGTGGCCGGGCCGCTGCATCCGCTGATGGGGCTTGCGCTGCGTGACCTGACAGCGCCGGTTATCGAGGCATGGGCAGCACGCGAGGCGCAGACCCGCCCAACGTCTGCCCGGCTGGCATGGCGCTGCCTGAAAGCGTTTTTAGGCTGGTGCGCAGAACAGCCGGAATATGCGCCAGTGCTGCCCAGCGTGAACCCTGCCAAGACCAAGAAGGCCCGCGAGAGCTTGGGCAAAGCCGGGGTGAAACAGGATGCCCTGCTGAAAGAGCAGCTACCCGCGTGGTTTGCCGCCGTGCAACAGGTGCAAAACCCCATCGCCGCCGCCTATCTGCAAGTGCTGGTGCTGACTGGCGCAAGGCCGGGCGAGGTGCTGGGGCTGCGCTGGGAGGATGTGAATACCAAGTGGAAGGGCCTGACCATCCGCGACAAGGTGGAGGGGGAGCGCGTCATTCCCCTGACGCCCTACGTTTCGCACCTGCTTCACTCCCTGCCGCGCCGAAATGTGTGGGTGTTTCCCAGCACCGCACGGGGCAAGGACACCGAAGGGCAGACCCTGAGCATACCGAGAGCCCCACACACTGCCGCCTGTGCTGTGGCCGGTATCGAAGGGCTTACCCTGCATGGCCTGCGCCGCAGTTTCAAGAGCCTGACGGAGTGGCTCGAAATCCCCGCTGGCGTGGTGGCTCAAATCATGGGCCACAAGCCCAGCGCAACCGCTGAAAAGCATTACACCGTCCGCCCGCTTGACCTGCTGCGCGTGCACCATGAGCGCATAGAGGCGTGGATTTTGGAACAGGCCGGGATTGTGTTTGATGCCAAGGCCGCGCCTGGTGCGCTGCGCGTGGTGGCAACCGCCTGAAATAACGCAACTACAAATAATTCTTGCACTCTAAATAAACGTAGCTACACTAAACCATGAATGTGACGTTCGACCCGGCCAAAGATGCCGCCAATCTGGAAAAGCATGGCTTTTCATTGTTGGATGCCGTGGGCTTTGAATGGGAAACCGCCGTGGTGTGGCCCGATACGCGCCGGGACTATGGCGAGCCCCGCATGGTGGCGCTGGGCTACATCGGTTTACGCGTCATGTCCGTGGTGTTTGTTGACCGCCCGCCTGAGCAACCGACCGAGCGCCGCATTATCAGTTTGAGAAAAGCCAACACGCGAGAGGTGAAGCGCTATGCCGAAACTTAAAGCCGGAACCATCCTGCCAACGCCTGCCGAGGATGCAGACATTACCGCCGCTGCGATGGCGGACCCTGACGCTGTGCCGTTCACCGATGCCGAATGGGAACAGGTAAAGCCGCTGGTGCGCCGTGGCCGCCCGCTGGGCAGTGGCACCAAGACCCAAGTAACCCTGCGCCTTGACGTGGAGGTGGTGGAGAAGTTCAGAGCATCGGGCGATGGCTGGCAAACCCGCATCAATGACGCGCTGAAAAGCTGGGTGCGGACTCACGCCTGACAGTTTTCGCCCCAGCTAGGCAGGGCTGCAATCCTGCTGAAAGGCCAGTCCCCCCGCTGGCCTGCTGGGGCTCCTAATTTGGGGTGCATCGGGGGATGCAATGGCAAAAAAACAGCAACGCGTCGGTGCCGCTGCCCGCCTGCTTTGGTCGGTATCGCCAATCGTGGACATTGGCCGCGATGGCTGGCCGGTAAAACTACACGTCCAAGCGATTGCAGCGCTGCAATCATGGTGCGATGGCGACGGTGAAGAAACGCCAGAGCGAAAAGAGCGCATGGCCGATTGGGCCTATGCCATCCGGGGCGCGTGCACCGACAGCAAGACCCTGGCTCATGAGCGCCGGGTTCTGCGCCAGAACCCAATGGTCATGGGTGGCGACGTGGTGGGCGTGGTGACCGATTCCGCTTGCTACATCACTGCGCAAGATTTTTCGGGATGGCTGGCCGCGCATGGTGAATCGCCTGGCCCGCTGGTGCAACTTTGGTTCGAGGCTCAGGGCGTGGCGTGCCCAGCAACTGCCGTCACGCCTGCCGCGCCCGTGGAGAGCAGCGCCAGCAGTGCGCCAGCATGGACAGTTACCAAGCCCCAGCGATACAGCGGATATGCCGCGCCCCTGCATCGCTTGCTTGTCACTGCGCACCGTGAAGGCAGGCCGCGCCCGACCGCCCGCGATGTGCTGGAGGCGTGGCGCATCAACAAACCCGCTGAAATTGCAAAAGTGCTACCTGACGGGTTCGACTACTACGACGCCAATGGCAACGCGAAACCCGCAAGCCTTGAAGCCATCCGTAAGTCAATCAACCGGTTGACAAGCGCCCGGTAAGAGCCCACCAGAGCCGACAAGCGCCCGCTAGGGCCGACAAGATAGGGGAAACATACACCCCCGAAAAATCATCGCCGCATCCCAACTTTTTGGAATGCAAAGCGATGCAACCCAGCCCCAACCTACACAGCGCAGACACCCGCCGCGCTGTATCTGAGCCCCAGCAATTCCCGCCGCTGGAACTGGTCAACCGCCCCACGGTGCCGACAGAGCAGGCCGCGCATTACCTGCTGCGCCGCCCGCAGACTCTGAGGGGCTGGGCCTGCGCTGAAACCTTCCCCGATGGCCTGCGCCCGGTGCGCATCAATGGCCGCCTGGCCTGGCCTGTGGCTGGCATCCGTGCCGCATTGGGGGTGGCGTGATGACCGCCGCAATCAATCGCCTGCTGCTGGCGCTGTGGTGCGCAGCCCCTTCACGCTGGTTTCGCAAAGGGGGCCGCCCATGACAGCCCCCAACGGTAAAGCCCCCGCACCGACCACGACGCAAGGGGTTCAAGGCGAACAGCTTTCTTTTCTGCCGCCCCCGCCCTTTGCACCCACCTGGCCCCAGCGTGGAACCCTTGCCGACCGTGCGCTGGGGATGCTCATGGATGGCCGCCTGATTGACCATCCCGACTTTGAAAGCAGCACGCAATCCTGGCGACTGGGTGCCGTGGTATTCACGCTGCGCACCTTGGGATGGCCGGTGGAAACCATCGAAGTTCCCAGCCCCACCGACGATGCGCCCCACCGCATCATTGCCCTGTATCACCTGCCCCCCCGCTATGTGGCGCAGGCGCTGGCGCTGAACGGGGGTGGCGCTTGATGGCCGCAGACAGTGACCGCGCCCGCGATGCGCTGCAAGCCATCCCGCCCGACCTGCCCCGCGATGAATGGGTGCGCGCTGGCATGGCTGCACAAGCTGCTGGCCTTGACTTCGACACGTTCAACGATTGGAGTGCCCAGGCGGGGAACTACGACGAACGCGCCGCCCGTGACACCTGGCGCAGTTTCAAGTCTGGAAAGGGCGTGGGGGCTGGCACGTTGTTTCGCGTGGCCGCTGAACATGGGTGGCGCATGGGTGAAGGCAAACCCCAGCAACGCCCGCCGCAAGCCCCCAAAAAGGCCGCAGAGCACCCGCGCAAGCCCGCCCCAGGCATGAGCCCTGCCGAGGTGTGGAGCCGCTGCGAAGCTGCAACCGCTGCACACGGCTACATCGTGGCAAAGGCCGCAGCCGGGGTGCCGTTGGATGCCCTGCGCGTGGTGCCTGCTGGTGACCCCCTGCGCATTGCCGGGCAGCGCATGGCCGGGGCTTTGGTGGTGCCTGCGCTTGCAACTGATGGCGCATTGCAAAGCCTGCAACTGATACCGCCGCCCGGTGCCGGACATAAGCTAAATCTGCCCGGTGCACCGATGGGCGGGGCATCCTTCACCGTGGGCACGCTGGTGCCCGGTGCGCCGCTGTATTTGTGCGAAGGTGTGGGCACCGCGTGGGCCTGCTGGCAGGCAACGGGCAATGCTGCCGTGGTGTGCTTTGGCTGGGGCAACGTGGCCCGCGTGGCTGGCGAGCTGCGCCAGCATGACCACGACGCCCGGCTGGTGCTGGTGCCGGACACGGGCAAGGAACATGAAGCCGCAAAGATTGCCCAGACCGTGGGCGCTGCCGTGGCCTACATGCCCCAGGGTGAGGCGCAGAACTTCGACGCAAACGACCTGGCGCAGCGTGCCGGGCACGATGTACTGGCCGGGCTGCTGGAGGCTGCGACAGAGCCGCCCAAGCCTGAGCCCCGTTACAAGCTGCTGGGAGCTGATGAACTGCGTGACCTGCCCCCGCTGGCGTGGCGTGTGCGTGGTGTGCTGCCCGCCGTGAGGCTTGCCGCGCTGTATGGCCCGAGCGCATCCGGTAAATCATTCCTGGCCTTCGACATGGCCGCATCCATTGCCGAGGGCAGCCACTGGTTTGACTGCCGCGTAGAGGCCGCGCCCGTTGTGTATGCCGCGCTGGAGGGCGAAGCCGGGTTTAAGCTGCGCGCCCAGGCATGGGAGGTGAGCCGGTGCCGTGCGCTGCCCGATGGCCTGCGCATGATGCTTCAACCGTTCAAGCTGACCGATGGGCAGGACGTGCTAGACCTTGCCGCCGTGGTGCCTGCTGGTGCCGTGGTGGTGGTGGATACCTTGAACCGCGCCGCCCCCACTGCCGACGAAAACGCCAGCAAGGACATGGGCGAGGTGTTGGAGGCCGCGAAGCTGCTGCAAATGCTGACCCGTGGCCTGGTGCTGCTGGTGCACCACACGGGCAAGGACAGTGCACGGGGCTTGCGTGGGCACAGTTCGCTCTTCGCTGCGATGGATGCCGCCATCGAAGTTTCACGCGAAGGCGACCGCCGGGAATGGAAGGTGGCGAAATCCAAGGACGGGCAGGACGGAGAGGCGCACCCGTTCAAGCTGCATGTGGAGGTTCTGGGCACTGAGCCGACCGGCGACGAAATCACAAGCTGCGTGGTCATGCGAGACACCGCAGCCCAGGACGTACGCGCCGTGAAGCTGCCCCAGGGTGGTAATCAGCGCCTGGTGCTGGATTCCCTTCGCCCCCTGTTCAAGGATGGCCGCGTGGGCAAACCGGGAGCCCCACCGCTGCGCCCGTGCATCGCATTGGATGCAGCCCTGAGTGCTGGTGCTGCAAAGCTGACCTGCCCCACCGACAAGCGCACCAGCCGCGCCCGCGATGCCGTCACGGGGCTTGTCGCCCGTGGTGTTTTGGGACTGCATGAGGGGTGGTTATGGCTGGTATGACCACACGCCGAAATCCTCCGTTTTCTCCGTTTTCGGAGAGGTTCGACGCCGAAATCCTCCCCTCCCCTTATATAGGGGAGGAGGAGAACGGAGGGCAAAAACGGAGACCCGGAAAAGACCCCTTCGACGCCCGCGTGGTGTGCCCTGACTGCCAGCACCTGGCACAGCGCGGGCGCTGCCTGAACTGGCAGGCCGCAGGGCTCAGAGCCCCCGAGGTGGCCGCAGGCATCAAGGCCATGCCCCAGCACTGCCCAGGCTTTGCGCGGCTGCTGCCCAGTGCCCAAGGCCCACCACCTGCGCCAGTCCCAACACCAAGACCGACCCAGACCGAAGCAAGACCGACTGCGACCGAACCGCCGCAACCCGTTCAACCAATTTTGAAAGGCCATGACATGGCACTGACCGTTTCCGAGGGTGCGACCGGCACCTACACCCCGCCCGAGGCTGGCACCTTCCCCGCCCGCTGCTGCGCGTTGATTGACTTGGGCACCCAGACTGCAACCTATGAGGGCGAGACCAAGGCCGCCCGCAAAATTCTGGTGAGCTTCGAAATCACCGACAGCGACAACCGCCGCGACGATGGAAGCCCGCACATTGTGAGCAAGCGATTCACTGCCAGCCTTCACCCAAAGGCCGGGCTGCGCAAGTTTCTGGAGGCATGGCGGGGCCGCCCATTCACTGCCGAAGAACTGAAAGCCTTCGACCTGAAAACCCTGCTGGGCATCCCTTGCTTGCTGGGCATCGTGCACCAAGAAAAAGGCGACCGCGTGTATGCAAACCTGAGTAGCTGCATGAAGCTGCCCAAAGGCTTTGCCGCTGCGCCTGGTGCGGTGCCGCTGGTTTCCTTCGACCTTGACGCCCCCGACTGGCAAGCGTTTGCCGGGCTCAGTTCACGCCTGCAAGCGCAGATAGCCGAGGCACCCGAGTTCGCCAAAGCCAACCCGCCCAAGACCGTGCAACTGGCCGCCGCAGGACATGCTCCAGCAGCGCCAGCACCCGCCGCTATCGCCCCGCCCGCTGGCGCTGCTGGCAGTGGGTTTGATGACATGGCAGATGACGTGCCGTTTTAAGGGGACACCATGCAATTGATTTTCGATATTGAAACCATCCCCAGCCAGCACCCGGACGCCAAAGCGCAGGCCCGCGCCAGCATCAAGCCGCCCGGCACTTTGAAGAAACCCGAGAGCATCGCCGCCTGGTGGGACACCGAAGCCGACACCGCAACCGAGGAAGCTTACCGCCGCCAAAGTCTTGACGGTGGCCTGGCCGGTGAAATCGTGAGCATTGCCGCCGTCACTGGCGATGGCCGTGAGTGGGTGCACTGCCGCCCCCAGGGCGAGAGCGAGGCCGCATTGCTGGCCGCCTTTGGTGAACAGGTGGGCCGGTGGATTGATGACGATGCCCGCGCCGTGGCCGATGGGTTCAACTATGCCCAAGACCCGTACCTGATTGCCCACAACGCCGCCTTCGACCTTGGGTTTTTGTGGAGGCGCTGCGTCGTCAACCGGGTGCGCCTGCCGTTCAAGGTGCCCGCACCATCGGCCCGCGCTGGCAAGGACTACGGCGACACGATGTTGACGTGGGCAGGGTATGGCAACCGGGTAAGCCTTGACGCCCTATGCCGTGCGCTGGGCATCCCAAGCCCCAAGGATGGGGGCATTGATGGGGCTGGCGTGTACGACGCCTGGCAGGCTGGCCGGTGCGAGGAAATCGCCGCCTACAACCTGCGCGATGCTGTGGCGACTGCCGATGTGTGGCACCGCTTGAACGGGGGTGGCACATGGCAGGACTGAGTCGCAACAAAGGCAAGGCCGGTGAACGTGAGCTGGCCCGCCTGCTGGCAGACCTGACCGGCCACGATGTGCGCCGCAGGGTGCGCCAGCATGACGGAGACGACGACCTGGTGGGCGTGCCGGGCTGGTCAATCGAAGCCAAGCGCTACAAGGCCGCACCGCCCGCCCTGGTGGCGCAATGGTGGGGGCAGGCCGTGGAACAGAGCCGCCGCACCAATGCGCTACCGGCATTGTTCTACCGGGCAGACCGGGCAGACTGGCGCGTGGTGTGGCCTGCTGGTTTGCACCAGTCCCCCAGGCCGCAGCCCTTGCCGCCTGGCTTTGTTGACACCCTGACCGGCGACCCCTTGACGTGGTGGCGCATGGTGCGTGGCCTTGCCGCGACCTGACCATCCGCGCCAGCCCCCAGCCACTGCCGCACCTGGCACGCTGGGGGCTACTACTTAACCCCCTAGGGAAAGTTTGCGAAACAGCCCGACACCGTGGCTCGAATTACCCGCGCTGCGAGGGGCCGGGGAGGACCCCAATGCGGGTCCCTTTTGGCCTTGACCGATGCGGGTAATTCGTGCCCCGACCCCACCCTAGTTAGTAGATTTTTTCAATTGGTTAGCAGTAAGTGATAACCGTTCGTAATTGAGGATGCGCCGCACATGACCAAACCACCTTCACAGAACGCCATAGGCCGCGCGCTGGGCTTGTCCTCCCCCGCCATGACCAAGATGAAAAAGCAAGGCTGTCCCATGACTTCGATTGAAGCCGTGCGCGCCTGGCGTGAAAAGCACTTGAACATCGCCATGCGCAAGCCAGAGCCGCGCCGCACCACCGCAGCCACACGCGACCACCTGGCACATGCACAAGCCTGTATGCGGGGCGCTGCCGCGCTGCTGGGGGCTGGCCTGCCGCTTGACATATTCGCCCCGACCCTGCGCGCCGCGCTGGCCGCCGTGCCGCCCGAACTGCGCGATGCCGTGGGGCTTGACCTTGAGGTCATGAAAACCTTGCTTGCCCCAGTCCTGGCGCTGATACCGGAAGAGGGAAAAGACACGGGCGAAAAGATGACCGACGAAGATGCGCAGGACGCCGGGCAATTCCTGTACTCCGTTGCCTGTGGCGAAATCATCTTTGTCCCAGGCGGTGGGCCGTCATGAGCGAAGCGACACGGGCCGCAAGTGAGCCGCCCGGCTGACATAACCCTGAGCCCAACACCCAGCCCCGTCTGTGGGGCTTTTCTTTTGCCTGGTGCCGGGGCTCGATTCCCGAAATCGGCTTACATCCGCCCTTACATCGCACGGGAGAAAACCCAAAACAAAAAACCCTGCTACCGGTTTGATAGCAGGGTTTCGTGCGCCCGTGCGGGCTAGCTTGGTGGGTCCTGAGTGACTCGAACACTCGACCTACGGATTAAGAGTCCGCTGCTCTACCAACTGAGCTAAGAACCCAAACTTTTTAATCTGTCAGCATTGCTGCTGAGCCTCGAATTATGCACCAGTTTTTCTGATGTTGGCAAGGCAGCGCGAAAATTATTGCATTGCATTGCGGCTGGCCAGCTCCACAAACAGGCCGCTGTGGTCCAACTGGCCCAGTCCGTGCTCGACGCCATCTTTGTACAGCGCTTCGAAAAGCGTGGTGATGGGCGCATCGAAGCCGATTTCCTGGGCGGTGACCAGGGCGTTGTCCAGATCCTTAAGTTGCACCGTCATGCGGCCCCTGGGAGCAAAGTCGCGGTCCACCATGCGTTGGCCGTGCAGTTGCAGAATCCGGCTGTCGGCAAAGCCGCCGCTGATGGCTTCGCGCACCTTGGCCATGTCGGCACCGCCCTTGGCGGCAAAGAGCAGCGCCTCTGCCACCGCGCCAATGGTGATGCCCACGATCATCTGGTTGGCCAGCTTGGCCAGCTGGCCAGCGCCGTGAGGGCCTACATGGGTGGCGCGGCCAAAATTGGCGAAGATGGGCTGGGCACGCGCAAAGTCTTGCGCCCGGCCGCCCGCCATGATGGCCAGCGTGCCGTTTTCAGCGCCCACCGTGCCGCCGGAGACCGGTGCATCCAGATGGGCCAACCCCATCTCATCCAGGCGGGCTGCGTGGTCGCGTGCTTCTCGAGGTTGTATGGAGGCCATGTCGATGAACAGGGCGCCAGCCCGCATGGCCTGTGCCGTGCCCAGTCCGAACAGCACCTGGTCGACCACAGGGCCGCTTTCCAGCAGGCTGATGACAAAGTCGGCGTTGCGAACCGTTTCCGTGGGGGTGTCGTGCACCGTGGCGCCCAGGGATGCCAGCGGATCGGCCTTGGCGCGGGTGCGATTCCAGGCGTGCACCTCGTGGCCCGCCGCGCACAGGCGCCGGGCCATGGGCAGGCCCATCATGCCAATGCCAAGGACAGCAATGCGAACTGGTGTAGTGGTGGTGGTGGTCATGGGCGCATCCTTGGCAGCGGTTTTCTTTGCCATCATCATGGTCTTTTTTCGCTGCTGCTCCCTGTCAGCGAGCTTGCAGCGTGCCGACCATGCCGGGATGGTGGCACGCACCAAGGAAGTGCGCCATGCCTTTGCCCCGCCGATGTGGGCCTGACCGCGCACACGCCGCGGAGCGCGTGGCCTACATCAGCAGGTGTTCACCCGCGTTGTCGCCACCCAAAATAACGTAGTTGACCTTGCGCACATCCATCAGCCGGGTGCCGCCGGCATAGCTGATGGAGCTTTGCACGTCCTGCTCCATCTCCACCAGCGTGTCGGCCAGCTTGCCCTTGATGGGTTCCAGGATGCTCTTGCCTTCTACATGCTTGTATTCGCCCTTGTTGAAGTCGCTGGCCGAGCCGTAATATTCCTTGAACAGTTCGCCATCCACTTCCACTGTCTTGCCGGGCGATTCTTCATGGCCCGCAAACAGCGAGCCAATCATCACCATGCTGGCGCCAAAGCGGATGCTCTTGGCGATGTCGCCATGGCTGCGGATGCCGCCGTCGGCAATGATGGGCTTGGTGGCCACGCGCGCGCACCACTTGAGCGCGCTCAGCTGCCAGCCGCCCGTGCCAAAGCCCGTCTTGAGCTTGGTGATGCACACCTTGCCCGGGCCCACGCCCACCTTGGTGGCATCAGCGCCCCAGTTTTCCAGGTCGATGATGGCCTCGGGCGTGGCCACGTTGCCGGCAATCACGAAGGCCCTGGGCATCTTCGCCTTGAGGTAAGCGATCATGTTCTTCACGCTGTCGGCGTGGCCGTGGGCTATGTCGATGGTGATGTATTCGGGGGTGAGCCCCAAGGCCACGAGCTGGTCCACGGTGTCGTAGTCGGGCTTTTTCACACCCAGCGAGATCGAGGCGTAGCAGCCACTGGCGTGCATGTCCTTCACGAACTGGATGTTGTCCAGATCAAAGCGGTGCATCACATAGAAGTAGCCGTTTTGCGCCAGCCAGGTGCAGATTTTCTCGTCCACAACCGTTTTCATGTTGGCCGGCACCACCGGGATGCGGAACGAACGGCCGCCCAGTTCCACGCTGGCGTCGCATTCCGCGCGGCTTTCCACGCGGCACTTGCGCGGCAGCAAAAGAACGTTGTCGTAGTCGAAGATTTCCATGAGATTCCAAGCTCCATCAAGGGACGCAGCCAAACAATTTTGGCTGCGGTGGGCGCTTGGCCTGGCGACCGGTTGTGTGGGCGGGGCCGTGGTGGCCACTCCGAACCCTGCTGAGCGCAGGCACAAAAAAACCGGACGTCAAGAAACTTGGGCCCGGTGATTGATTCTACCCGCGCACCGCATTGCGCGAATGTCCCTACCTGCCGCCGGGCTGCGCACCGCAATCGGATTGCGCGGCAGCCACAACCCGCCCTTGCGCATCCTGCACCCAGCCCACCACGCGCAGGCGCTCGGGTTGGGCACCGTCGGGGATGCGCATGGGGCGTGTTTCCATCCAGCGCTTTTGCTCACTATTTGATAGCTGGTTGCGCTTATCCATAAAGGGCGGATTCAAGTCCAAGTGCAACAAATATTCATTAATGCACTGAATCAGGCTGTTGTGTCAGCCGGGCCAAATGTTCGGCATAAACCTCAATGGGCTTGCTCCACCCCAGAGTCATCCTGGGGCGCCCATTGAGCTCATCGGCTACGGCATCCAGATACTGCTGGCTATAGCCGCTCAGATCAGTCCCCTTGGGGAAGTACTGCCGCAGCAATCCATTGGTGTTTTCGTTGGAGCCCCGCTGCCAGGGGCTGTAGGGGTCACAGAAGTACACCTTCATGCCCGTGTTCTCGGTGAGCTTGGCATGCTCTGCCATCTCACTGCCACGGTCATAGGTCAGGCTCTGGCGCATCGGGCTGGCAATGCCATTGAGCTTGTCGCTGAAGGCCTGCAGTACATGTGCCGCTGTCGCCGGGTTGGGGTGCGGCAGCTTGACCAGCACCACCAGGCGGGTCGTGCGCTCGACCAGCGTGCCAATGGCACTGGCATTGCCTTTGCCCTTGATGAGGTCGCCCTCCCAGTGCCCGGGCAACTGACGATCCTCAATCTCGGGTGGGCGCACATGGATGCTCAGCAGGTCGGTGATTTGCCCACGCCGATCCTCGCCTTTGGAGCGCGGCCAGCGCTTGGCGCGGGCCATGCGCAAGCAGGCCACCAGCTCCTTCTTGAGCTCTCCGCGGGGCTGGGCGTAGATGCAGGTGTAGATGCTCTCGTGGGACACTTGTTTGCGCTTGTTGTCAGGGTGCAGTTTCTTCAACTGCCCAGCGATTTGCTGGGGAGACCAGTGCCGGAGCAGATAGTCGCGAACGATCTTGAACAAAGGTCCATCGCGGTGCAGTTTGGGCTGGGGACGGGCAAAGCATCTGCGCCTGTCGCTGCGTTGCTGGGCGAACTTGGAGGTGTAGGCCTTGGCGCCCGCATTGCGTTGGCATTCCCGGCTGATGGTGCTCTTGCAGCGCCCCAAGGCCCGCGCTATGGCGCTGAGGCTTTGCTTTTGCTGAAGCCCCAAGGCGATCGCATGGCGTTCGCTCTCGCTCAACTGCTGGTAATTCTTCTTTGTCATCTTGACCTCAATTCTCGGTGTTGCACTTCGGAATTGAGGCCGCCGTGCCATGAACCATGTTTCGCACCATCTTCCGCGCCACGGGAGTGCCCTCGGTTCCTGCAGGCACGGCCTCTACCACCAGCAGAAAAAAGCGCCAGTCGGTGGCCGCTGCGGTGCGCCCCGGCGCAGCCCTTGCCGGCGTGAATGCGATGGAGGTGCCCAGGTAATCGTTGAAGGCCATGCCGTGCGCCACGCGCAGCCGCGCAGAGGGCGCGCCTTCCACCGGTGCGGTGAACACATCGGTGCTGGTGGGTGCCTGGCGCCCCAGTGTCTGCAGGCGCTGCAAGGCGTCGGTGCTGGCGGCGGCCGACAGCGGGGCATCGTCGCCCAGTACGCCCGGCACGATCCAGTCCAGCACCAGCGCGCTGGCCGATGGCGCCGGCGTGGCGCGGTCGCTCCAGCAGGCTTCGCAGTCGGCGCTGATGAAGCGTTCAAACAATGCCACAGGGCGCGCTGCGCCGTCGCTGCTGCAACTGGCCTGCGCCGCCAGTGGCGGGCTGTGCAGTGCCAGCAGGGCAGTCAGGGTGAAAGCCGTGTTTCTCATGGGTAGGGCGGGGCGCTTTCTACAATGGCCGCATGTTCCCACAAGACCCGTTTTCGGGTGCGCCAGAAGCCCTGGTGCCCCCACACGCTGGTGCGCCCTCGGCTGCATCGCCCCTCCTGGCCAACCTGAACGACGAGCAACTGGCCGCCGTCACGCTGCCCGCAGGCCACGCGCTCATCCTGGCGGGGGCCGGCTCGGGCAAGACGCGCGTGCTCACCACCCGCATCGCTTGGTTGCTGCAAAACGGCTACGCCACGCCCGGCGGCATTCTGGCCGTCACCTTTACCAACAAGGCCGCCAAGGAAATGGTTGCGCGCCTGTCGGCCATGCTGCCGGTGAACGTGCGTGGCATGTGGATTGGCACCTTCCACGGCCTGTGCAACCGGCTCTTGCGCGCGCACCACAAGGCGGCGGGGCTGTCGCAGTCGTTTCAAATTCTCGACACGCAAGACCAGCTCTCGGCCATCAAGCGCCTGTGCAAGCAGCACAACGTGGATGACGAGCGTTTTCCGCCCAAGCAACTGGCCTACTTCATTGCCAACTGCAAGGAAGAAGGCATGCGCCCCGGCGATGTGCCCACGCACGACGGCGATGCGCGCAAGAAGGTCGAGATCTACCAGCTGTATGAAGAGCAATGTCAGCGCGAAGGCGTGGTGGATTTTGGCGAGCTGATGCTGCGCAGCTACGAGCTGCTGCGTGACAACGATCCCATTCGCGAGCATTACCAGCGCCGCTTTGCACACATTCTGGTGGACGAGTTCCAGGACACCAACAAGCTGCAATACGCCTGGCTCAAGCAGCTGGCAGGCAACGAGGTGAATGGGCGCTTTGAAGCACGCGGCAGTGTGGTTGCCGTGGGCGATGATGACCAGAGCATCTATGCCTTTCGCGGCGCGCGCGTGGGCAACATGGCCGACTTTGTGCGCGAGTTTGATGTGCAGCGCCAGATCAAGCTGGAGCAGAACTACCGCAGCTACAGCAACATCCTCGACTCGGCCAACGCCCTCATCAGCCACAACAGCCGCCGCCTGGGCAAGAACCTGCGCACCACGCAGGGCGCGGGCGAACCAGTTCGCGTGTACGAGGCCAGCTCCGACCTGGCCGAAGCGCAGTGGATGGTCGACGAGATCAAGCAGCTGGTGCGCAACGACGGTTTTGAGCGCAAGGAAATCGCCGTCCTCTACCGCAGCAATGCGCAAAGCCGGGTGATCGAATCGGCGCTGTTCAATGCCAGCGTGCCCTACCGCGTGTATGGCGGCCTGCGCTTTTTCGAGCGCGCCGAAATCAAGCACGCGCTGGCCTACCTGCGCCTGCTGGAGAACCCGCACGACGACACCAGTTTCAGCCGCGTGGTCAACTTTCCGCCACGCGGCATCGGCGCGCGCAGCATCGAGGTGTTGCAAGACGCCGCCCGCGCCGCCGGCTGCTCGCTGCACGACGCCGTGAGCGCCGTGCCCGGCAAGGCGGGCGCCAACCTGGGCGCGTTTGTCGCCATGGTCGATGTGCTGCGTGAGCAGACGCAGGGCCTGAACCTGCGCGGCATCATCGAGCAGATGCTGCAATCCTCGGGGCTGGTGGAGCACTTTCGCACTGAAAAGGAAGGCGCCGACCGCATCGAGAACTTGCAGGAACTGGTGAACGCGGCCGAAAGCTTTGTCACGCAAGAAGGCTTTGGCCGCGACGCCGTGGCGCTGCCACTCGATGAGCATGGCACACCGCTCACGCAAAGCGCGGTCAGCCAGGGCATCGACCCCAATGCGCCGGTGCTTAATGAGCCCTTGAAGCCCGCCGTGCCCGGCATTGTGGACATCGACACCGGCGAAACCCTGTCACCGCTGGCTGCCTTCCTCTCCCATGCCGCACTCGAAGCCGGCGACAACCAGGCCCAGGCCGGGCAAGACGCCGTGCAACTGATGACCGTGCACGCCAGCAAAGGCCTGGAGTTTGACGGCGTGTTCATCGGTGGCCTGGAAGAGGGCCTGTTCCCCCACGAAAACTCGGCCAGCGACCGCGATGGCCTGGAGGAAGAACGCCGCCTGATGTACGTGGCCATCACCCGCGCGCGCAAGCGCCTGTATCTGAGCCACTCGCAAACGCGCATGCTGCATGGCCAGACGCGCTACAACATCAAGAGCCGGTTTTTTGACGAGCTGCCCGAAGGCGCACTCAAGTGGATCACGCCCAAACAGCAGGGTTTCGGTTCGTATGCTCCTAATTCAGGAGCTTTTAGCGCTTACTCATCAAGCGCCCGAGGCCAATTTGGTTTCAAATCCGAGACCTTTGCCAGCCCGCCCGTGCCGGTGCAGAAGACCGCGCCCTCGCACGGTCTGCGCGCAGGTATCAACGTGTTCCACACCAAGTTTGGCGAAGGCAAAGTGCTGGCCATCGAAGGCACCGGCGACGATGCGCGCGCACAGGTCAACTTTCCGCGCCACGGCACCAAGTGGCTGGCGCTGAGCGTGGCCAAGCTGACGGTGGTGGAGTGAGCGCATCCGTCGCCCAGAATGAGGACATCCATGCCCGATAACAACGATTCATCCAAAGAACCCCGGCGCCCGCGCGGGGCCACGCACAGTGCGTCGGCCCGCCATCTTGTCAGCCCGGCGCAGTGGGCAGAGAGCGTGGTCATCGGCGCACCGCCTTCGCTGCGCATCTTCGCCATCGCGGGGGTTCAGGCTGCGCTGGCCGTGCTGCTGGCCATCGTGGCCACGCATTTATCGCCCTGGCCCCAGCTGGTGGGATATGCGTCGCTCGGTGCGCTGGCGGCCTTGTTCGGGCGCTTTGCCACGGTAGAACGGCGCATGCGCATCGTCGTGATCTGCGCGCTGCTGCTGGCGCTGGGGGTGCTGGTGCCGTCGCTGGCATCGTGGGCGGGCGCGCTGCCCTGGATGATGGTGCTGGTGCTGGCCTTGGTGGCTGGCGCATCCACCGTGGCGGTGTCGTGGTGGAGCCTGGGCGGGCCCGGTGCGGTGATCATTGTGTTTGCGGCCGGGGCGGCCTATAACCCCGTGGGCAGTGGCACCGAGGTGCTGGCCCGCGTGCTGGCCACCCTGGCCGGCGGTGCGGTGGCGGTGTTGACCTGCCTGGTGACCGACCGCTGGCGGGCCACAGAACTCAAAAACCTGCGCTTGCCCCCCGTGCATGCGCCCCCCTGGTCGCACCAGTGGATTGCCGCCGGGCGCATTACCGCCTGCGCCGCACTGGCTGCCTGGGTTGCCTTCATGCTCGGCTGGCACCACCCGGCATGGGCGGCGATTGGCGCGGTGTCGGTCATGCAGGGCGGGCACCTGCACATCACCATGAACCGCGCACTGCAGCGCATGGCGGGCACCATCGTGGGCTCCTTCATCGTCTGGGCCATGCTGGCGCAGCAGCCCTCGTTCTGGACGGTTGTGGCCGCCATCGTGGTGTTCCAGTTTTTGACCGAGGTGGTGATTGGCTACAACTACGCGCTCGGCCAGATCACCGTGACGCCCATGGCGCTGCTCATGACCTACCTGGCATCGCCCACCGTGGCCGCGAGCATGCCGGTGGAGCGCGTGCTGGACACCATGCTGGGCGCGGTGCTGGGCATCGTGTTTGCCGTGGTGTTCTCCAGCGTGGACGACCGCATGCACCTGCATGAGCACCGCAGCAGGGCGCGCTGAGGTGGGATTGCATTGAGTTAAGCCTGTTGCGGAGGCAACCATACGCGTCTGGCGCAGTCGCAATGAAAAAAGGCGGGGCATTAGCCCCGCCTTTTGCGCCTGCGGCATGCAGCGCATGCCGGCATTTATCAGGTGTATCAGCCCAGTTTCGGCTGGGTTGGCGTGCCCGTCAGGTAGCCCACGGCAGCGCCGGACTTGTTCTTGTAGTTGGCGTTGATCAGCGGGTCGAGCTGGGCCTTGACCACGTTGTGGATGCCACCCCAGTCACCGGCATGCTGGAAGTTGCTCATGATGTAGGTCCAGCCGTTGATTTCGTCCACGGCGTGCAAGCCGGTGGATTCTCCGCCGGCAGGAATCGACATCACGCGCGACAGCTGCTTGGTGTCGATGTTGTAGGCCCACAGGAAGTTATTGACGTGCTGGCCGCTGTCTTCGCCGATGAACAGGGTGCGCATCTTTTCCGAGAATTTCAGATTGTCGGGGTTGGCGATGTTGTTCGGGTTGGCGGTGTTGCCCAGGGCATCGGCGGTGATGTCTTCACCGGCCAGCAGCGGCTTAGTGTCCACAGGCATCCATTCGCTGTTGATGGCAGCGCCCGCCGTGTCCTTGATGCCACCCTTAAGGTTGAGCGCCATGACGGCGCCGGCATTCAGGGCCTTGGGGATGGAGATGCCGTTGCCAGGCACGTTCGATGCGTTGCCGGCCACCATGGAGTCCCGGCAATTCTGCAGGGCAGAGTAGGCCACTTTGTCCTTGATGTTGACTGTGGTGCCTTCCATCTTCGAGAAGCCCATGCTGGCATCCAGGTAGGCGGCGTAGCGGTGGGTTTCGAGGAAGGCTGCGGCCTTTTCCATGCCGGGATTGATCTTGATCCATTCGGTCTTGCCGTTGGCGACGATCTTTTTGTAGCTCGCGTCGTTCGGATCCGCCTTTACCACGGTGATGATGTCCGTGGGCTTGAGCGTGCTGGCCAGCTTTTCGATTTCAGCGCTCGTGGCCGAGCCCATCTTGATCCAGGTGAGCGGGGCAGCCGTGCCGACCTTGGGATCGATGGAGAAGCCATTACCTACCTTGGCCACGTAGAGTGTGCCGGACGACAGGTCTTTTTCCTTGTCGGCCACGAACACGAAATAGCCGGCGTTGGTGGCGTCATCGCCCATCAGCACGGTGCGGTTGTCGGGCATGACCTGCACCAGCTCGTGCGAGATGCGGCCCATGCAGAAATGCTTCTTGATGCTGCCCGTGCCGTCGGGATTGACCGTGACTTCGGGCATGTGGCCGTAGTTGTAAGGGTTGGCCTTGGTGGCATCTCCATACAGGTTCTTGCTGAAGTCGTCCATGAAGTTGGCGCTGCGGGCGGCAAATGCGTCGGGCTCATACTCTTCGCTCGACAGATGCGTGCCCCAAGGCGAGATGCTGGCGCCGCAGGTAATCCACAGGCCGTGCACCTTGGAGGTGTCCACGTTGTGATATTTGACAAGGCTCAGCTTGCCGGTGGCCTGGTCCTGGTCCAGCGTCAGCACGGCGATGGGCGAGGGCAGCTTGCCGTACATGCCGGTCTTGCCGTCTTGCGCCCAGGTGGTGTATTCAAACTGCACCACCGCAAACACGGCCTTGCCCTTGAGGCCGGTGACCGTGGGGTTGGCCACCGTCAGCAGCGAAGTGCCATCGGGTGCGTCGGAGAAATAGTGGCGCTCTTTGCCGGACACCGTGGCGTCAATGATGGGCTTGTTGTTGATGTCGTAGTAGCCGCCTGACAGGACGGTGCCGCCCTTGCCGTCGGAAACCATGTCACCCGTCACGAAGAAGGGCTGGTAGGCAAGCTGGTAAGCGCGCACGGAGTCGTCGCTGAGCTTGATGTTCAACGTGGAGCCCACGGTGGTCGTGGCCATGGCTGCGGCGTTGGCCAGCGAGGGTGCGGCCATCGACGTGAAGCTGGCGGAGACATAGCTGGGGTTGTCATTACCGCCGCCGCAAGCAGTCAGAAACGAAACAGAGGCGCTGGCACCGAGCGGCAGAAGGGGAACGCCTGCCAGGAATTGCAGGGCCTTACGGCGGGTGGGTGTCGTCGTGTGGGACATTTTTGGGTATTTCCAGGTTGGTATGCGGGCGGGGAAAAAGCGCCTTTGCGTGTCACCACCTGGCTTGTGGCGGCGTCAGGACTGGGCGCTATATCCAGCGGCAAATACTAGAAGCGCCTTGTGACAAACGTTTGACGTTCGCATGACGACTTGCCAATCGCTGCGAGTGTGGTTGCATAGGACTTTTACTGTCCGTGCGGGGTGTTTTCACACACCGGGATGCAACTGAGGGACGCAGGGAAGTCATGACGCTCGCGATGCCCAACCTGGTGCCGGGCTGCGTCTTGCTTTTTGTGCTCGCCGCATGGGGGACGCGTGAGTGCCGCGTGGAATGACATGAGCTTGGCTACCGCTCGCTGCCACAGTCCGACGGGCCCTCAGCCCTGCCGGCAGCGCCTTACACCGTGCCGTCAGGCCCCGGCGTGGAATCGGACGTCTGGCTGTGCAATGCCTGCGGCTCCGTCTTTCCTGGCGGCTCGAAGCAGTCCCGGAACGTGAAAACCACCGACGTGAAGAACATGGCCGCCATCATCATGGCCGCGCCCACCATGATGCCTCCCACCACCGAGGTGAGGCCGCCCACGGCCAGCAGGCCTGCCACCAGGCTGATCACCAGGCCGCCCAGCAAAAACACGCCCATCCAGGCCAGCCCATAGACCGTGAAGGCACCAAAATTGCGCAGGCAGGCCACGATGCTGAAGAACAGGCTTTTCACCGGCGGCACGCCATGCCAGTGCACCAGGCCGGGCGCGTGCCAGAACAGCAACGACAGGGGCAGGTACAGCACCATGGCAAGCCACATGGCACCCTGGAAGGCGGGCGTTTCGGCCATCTCGCGGGTGAGCGGGGCGCCGCCCAGGTACACCTGCGCGAACTGGCCTCCGTCGATCAGGGCCGACAGGCCCATCACCGCGAGAAAGCCCACCGCATACATCGCCCCCAGCACCAGCATGTCGCGCAGGCGCTGGCGCCCGGTGCGAAAAGCCACCAGAAGCACGGCCGGCGTGGGAAAGCGGCCCTGCACGGCCTCGGCGGCCGCCACCATCATGGCCAGCGTGGCCGAGGGCAGCAGGGCCAGCGCCACGGCGGGGCCCACCAGCGGAATCATGGTTGCCAGCGACATGGCCGCCATGGTCATGAAAAACAGCGCGGCCAGTGCCATGGGTTGCCGCCAAAACGCCCGGATGCCAAGCTTGACCCATTCCAGGCCGGTGCGTGCGGGGACGATGTGGAGTTTCATGGAGTGGCTTTGACAATCAGAAAAGGGCGCCGGGCCTGGGGTGGTGGGGTGGCACGGGCGAATTTAACCCAGTGCCCCAGGGCAGCGGTGTGAAAGACCTCAGGCGTGCACCGGGTGGGCAATGCGGCCGCGCAGAACACGTTCGAAATGCGCAGGATCGTGCGGGACGAGCATGGAGGCCTCGCGGGGCAGGTAGAAATCCCACAGCCGCGAAATCCAGAACCGCAGGGCGCCCGCTCGCAGCATGGCGGGCAGCAGCTCGCGCTCTGCCGCGGTCAGGGGGCGCTCGGCCTGGTAGGCGGCCAGCATGCTGGCGGCGCGCGTGGCGTCATGGATGCCGGTGGGCAGTTCGATGCACCAGTCGTTCAGGCAAACGGCCAGGTCGAACAGCCAGGTGTCCACGCCCGCAAAGTAAAAGTCGAAGCAGCCGGTGAGTTCTTCGCCGTCAAACATCACGTTGTCGCGGAACAGGTCGGCATGCACCGGCCCGCGCGGCAGTGCCGCATAGGCCGACGATGCGGCCACATGGTTCTGGTAGGCCAGCTCGGCGCGCAGCAACGCCGCCTGTTCGGGGCCAATGTGGGGCAGCACCACGGGCACGGTTTCGTTCCACCAGGGCAGGCCGCGCAGATTGGGCTGGTGGCGGTCAAAATCGCGCCCCGCCCTGTGCATGCGCGCCAGCATGGTGCCCACAGCCGCGCAGTGCACGGGCTGCGGTGCCAGCTGGCTTTTGCCGCGCAGCTTGTTCACCACGGCGGCGGGCTTGCCGCAGACGGTGTGCAGGATGTCGCCGTTCTGGTCGGGTCGGGGGTCGGGCACCGGCATGCCACCGTGGGCCAGGTGCTTCATCAGGTACAGGTAGAACGGCAGCTGCTCGGCGGTAAGGCGCTCGAACAGCGTGAGCACGAATTCGCCCTGGTCGCTGGTGAGGAAGTAATTGGTGTTCTCGATGCCACCCTCGATGCCGCGCAGCGCCACCAGGTCACCCAGTTGCAAACGGCGCAGCAGGTCGCGCGCCTCATTCGTCGAGACTTCGGTAAAAACGGCCATCGCTCAGCGCAAATACGGGTAAGAAAAAAATCAGGGGGAAGGGAGGTAGCCTGGTTGCCGCGTCAGAACTTGATCACGTTCCACACGCGCGGGGCGGTGTTGGTTTCGGCGCCGCTCCGGCTGCCGGCCCGGCTGCGGGCGCCGTCGGGCGACTGCACTTCATATTCGGGCAGGTCGCCTGTCTTGGGTTGCACGGTGATGCTCTGGGTCTGGCCGCCCACGCGCAGCTCGTCAACGCGACTGCCCTCGTCTTCCACGCGGATGCGCTCGGTGCGCTGGTTTTTGCGGCCGTCCAGTTGCTCTGCATTTGGGAGCTGTTCGCGCTTGTCTACATTACCTTGCGGGGCAATTGGAGGGCTGGTCTGGGCCAACAGGGGGTTGGCAGTCAGGCCCAGCAGCAAAAAGAGGTGAACGGCGCGCATGGCGCCATTGTAGGCCGCGCGTTCCAGGCCGCCCAACGGGCGCAACGGGCGTTCATGGATGCTTCGGGCAGGTACCTGCCTCGCACTGCACGGTGCGCTGGCCGATGAAGGTGCGGAAGTTCTTGCCCAGCTGTCCCATCTGCTCACACACATCGCCCCGGGCATCAAAAGCGAAGCCCTGGGCGCCGGTGGCGTTGAGCAGCTCCACCCGCGTCAGGGCCAGTTTGGCGAACTGCTCGGGGTTGTGCCACTGCTCGGCGCAAATGTTGTGAAAGACGAAGGTGGAATACACCAGTTCGGTGATGACCGGCTTGTCCATTTGCAGCCGCATCACGCCATTGTCCAGATGCACCGTCTTGAGCGCGTTGCCCCGCAAGGCTTTTTGCATTGGCACCGGAATGTTCTTGAACTCCGTGTTTGCCATTGCCATGGTGCATGCCGCACCGATCAACAACGCGAGCATTCTTTTCATGGGAATCACCTTAAAAATTGAGCAATGTTCCAGCCGCTGGTTGCGGCGGGCATCGCACCATCTGCGGGGTGGCGCCATAGCGGCGCCAGTGAACGCAGAGGCCAGAAGCACGCACGGGCTGGTAAAACACGCATTTTGCCGCTTTGCGGGCGCAGCAACGAAGAGCCGGCGTCCCAGGCTGCGCGGGGACGAACGAGTGTGCACAATCGCCGCATGAGCGACAAAAAGACCCTGCTGCTGGTGGACGGCTCCAGCTACCTCTACCGCGCCTTCTTCGCGGGCGGCGAAACCATGAGCACCACCCTGCCCGACGGCACGGTGCAAAAGACCGGTGCCATCCGCATCATCATCAACATGATGCAGAAGCTCCTCAAGGACGTTCCCTGCACCTACGCGGCCTGCGTGTTCGACGCCAAGGGCCCCACCTTCCGCGATGCGCTCTACCCCGAATACAAGGCGCAGCGCAGCCCCATGCCCGACGACCTGCGCAGCCAGATCGCGCCCATCCACGAGGTGGTGCGCCTCATGGGCTGGCCGGTGCTCGACGTGCCCGGCGTGGAGGCCGACGACGTGATCGGCACCCTGGCCGTGGCGGCCGCGCGCCAGGGCATTGACGTGGTCATCTCCAGCGGCGACAAGGACCTGGCCCAGCTGGTGAACGAGCACATCTCCATCATCGACACCATGAGCGGCAAGGTGCGCGACCTGGCCGGGGTGGAAGCCGAATTCGGCGTGCCCGCCCGCCTGATGCTGGACTACCAGATGCTGGTCGGCGACACGGTGGACAACGTGCCCGGCGTGCACAAGGTGGGCCCCAAGACCGCCGTGAAGCTGCTGCAGGAATACGGCTCGGTGGAAGCCCTGGTGGCGCGGGCCGGCGAAGTCAAGGGCGCCGTGGGCGAAAACCTGCGCAAGGCCATCGACTGGCTGCCCACCAGCCGCCAGCTGCTGACCATCAAGACCGACTGCGACCTGAACGGCTGGGTGCCCGGCATGCCTGCGCTGGACGCCATCCGCATCGGCCAGCCCCAGACTGCGCCGCTCATGGCCTTTTGCGACACCTACGGCTTCAAAGGCCTGGCGCGCACACTGGCGGGCGACGCCCCGGCCGCCGCGCCCGCGCCCGTGGTGGCCATGCCCGGCCAGAGCGGCGACCTGTTCGCCGACCATTCCGCCAGCCCGGTGGCCGAGGCCGCGCAGCACCGCCCGGTGGTGTACGACACCATCTTCAACTGGACCGACTTTGACCACTGGCTGCAGCGCCTGCTAAAGGCCGAGCTGGTGGCGCTGGACACTGAAACCACCTCGCTCGACGAGATGCGCGCCGAAATCGTCGGCATCAGTTTCAGCGTGCAGCCCGGCGAGGCCGCCTACATTCCGCTGGCCCACGCCGGGCCGGATGCCCCCGCGCAGCTGCCGCGCGATGAAGTGCTGGCGCGCCTGGCGCCCTGGCTGGAAGACGGCAAGCGCCACAAACTGGGTCAGCACATCAAGTACGACCGCCATGTGTTCGCCAACCACGGCATCGAGGTGCGCGGCTATGTGCACGACACCATGCTGCAAAGCTATGTGCTTGAAGTGCACAAGCCGCACAACCTCACCAGCCTGGCCGAGCGCCACACCGGCCGCACCGGCATCAGCTACGAAGACCTGTGCGGCAAGGGCGCGCACCAGATTCCGTTTGCCCAGGTGCCGGTCGATAAAGCTGCGGCCTATTCGTGCGAAGACTCGGACCAGACGCTCGACGTGCACCTGGCACTGTGGCCGCTGTTGCAGGCCGACGACAAGCTGCGCTTCATCTACGAACTGGAAATCGCCAGCAGCGAGGCGCTGTTCCGCATCGAGCGCAACGGCGTGCTGATCGACGCCCCCACGCTGGCCGCGCAAAGCCATGAGCTGGGCCAGCGCATCGTGCAGCTCGAAACCGATGCCTATGCGATTGCCGGCCAGCCCTTCAACCTCAGCAGCCCCAAGCAGCTGGGCGAAATCTTCTTCGACAAGCTGGGCATGCCCGTGGTGAAAAAAACCGCCACCGGCGCGCGCAGCACCGACGAAGAAGTGCTGGAAAAGCTGGCCGAGGACTACCCGCTGCCCGCCAAGCTTCTGGAGCACCGCAGCCTCGTCAAGCTCAAGGGCACCTACACCGACAAGCTGGCCCAACTGGCGCTGCCGCGCACCGGCCGCGTGCACACGCACTATGCCCAGGCCGTGGCCGTAACCGGGCGGCTGTCCAGCAACGACCCCAACCTGCAGAACATCCCCATCCGCACGGCCGAGGGCCGGCGCATCCGCGAAGCCTTTGTGGCGCCCGCCGGCTGCGTGATCGCCAGCGCTGACTACAGCCAGATCGAGCTGCGCATCATGGCCCACTTGAGCGGCGACCATGCGCTGCTGCACGCCTTTCATGCCGGCCTGGACGTGCACCGCGCCACCGCCGCCGAAGTGTTTGGCGTGGCGGTGGACCAGGTGACGAGCGAGCAGCGCCGCTACGCCAAGGTCATCAACTTTGGCCTCATCTACGGCATGAGCAGCTTTGGCCTGGCCAAGAACCTCGGCATCGAGACCAAGGCCGCCGCCGCCTACATCGACCGCTACTTCCAGCGGTACCCCGGCGTGAAGCAGTACATGGACGAAACCAAGGCCGCCGCCAAATCCATGGGCTATGTTGAGACGGTGTTCGGCCGGCGCCTTTACCTGCCCGAAATCAACTCACCCAACGGCCCGCGCCGCGCCGGCGCCGAGCGCGCCGCCATCAACGCGCCCATGCAGGGCACAGCGGCCGACCTCATCAAGATGGCCATGGTGGCGGTGCAAAAAGAACTCGATGCGCACCAGCCTGGCATCAAGATGATCATGCAGGTGCACGACGAACTCGTGTTCGAGCTGCCCGAGGGCGACGTGGACTGGCTCAAGAGCCATATCCCGCGCCTGATGGCCGAGGTGGCAGCGCTCAAGGTGCCGCTGCTGGCCGAGGTGGGCGTGGGCCCCAATTGGGACAAGGCGCATTGAACCCAGGCGGCACAGGCACGGGGCGGACGACTGCGCAGGCAAAGTTGGGCGGACCACGACGCAGGTATGGGGTCAGATCACGATTTCGCGCAGCGAAACTCGTGCTCTGACCCCATTCCGGACCACCAGGCGCGGCATGACCAAGCCCCCATGCCGGAACCCCTGGCGCAGCGTTGTGGGGCAGCGCGAAATTCCGCCCATTCACCCGCCGCCATAGCGTGCTGAGGTGATTTTTTACGTGTTTTAGGCCTCCAGCGCTTATGCAGCAAGCGCTAAAAGCTATTGAATTTGAAGCAAATGAACCCGTCCCCACCCACCCTGCGCCCCGCCACTTGGACCCCCGCCATCCGCATGGGCCTGTCCATCGCGGCCGCCACCGGCTTCTACGGCATCTCCTTCGGCGCCCTGGCCGTGGCCGCCGGCCTCACCGTGTGGCAGGCCATGGCGCTGAGCCTGCTCATGTTCACGGGCGGCTCGCAGTTCGCCTTCATCGGCGTCATTGCGGGCGGTGGCGCGGGCTCGGCAGCGATGGGCGCCGCCGCGCTGCTGGGCGTGCGCAACGCGGTCTACGGCATGCAGCTCAACGGCATGCTCGCCCCCACGGGCTGGCGCAAGGCCGTCGCCGCGCAGCTCACCATCGACGAATCGGCCGCCACCGCTGCGGGCCAGACCGCACCGGATGAGCAGCAGCGCGGCTTCTGGACGGCGGGCCTGGGCGTGTTCGTGCTCTGGAACCTGTTCACCCTGCTCGGCGCCGTGCTGGGTGATGCCCTGGGCGACCCGCGCCGCTGGGGCCTGGACGGCGCCGCCGTCGCCGCCTTTCTGGCCCTGCTGTGGCCGCGCCTGAAACAGCGCGAACCCGTGGCGCTGGCGGTGGTGTGCGGCGTGGTCACCGCCCTGGCCGTGCCGCTGGTGCCGCCGGGCCTGCCCATCCTGCTGGCGGCCGTGGTGGGCGCCGCCTGGGGCTGGTGGGTGCGCAGCCCGGATGCGCCTTCCGTGCGCGAGGAGGCCGCGACATGACGCTCTGGACCGCCATCGTGCTGGCTTGCGCCGCCACCTACCTCACCAAACTGGCCGGCTACGCCGCGCCAGCCCGCTGGCTGCAAAACCCGCGCATGGCCCGCGTGGCAGGCGCCATCACCGTGGCCCTGCTGTCGGCGCTGACGGTGATGAACACCTTTGCCGCAGGCACCGCCCTGGTGCTTGATGCCCGCCTGGCCGCTTTGGGCGTGGCCGCGCTGGCCTTGTGGCTGCGGCTGCCGTTTTTGCTGGTGGTGGTGCTGGGGGCGGCAGCGGCGGGGCTGGTGCGGTGGTTGGGGTGACGGGATGCTGGGTTGCTGTCGGCCAGGATCGGTCCATGACGTGATCGGTCGAGCGGACCTCCAGAGCTCTTTTGAACGGCCTATGTCGTCAGTGCTGCTCGGCACGAAACGCCGCAGACCTGACGGTGGCGCGCGTCGCGACGGATTGCGCTATTTCTTCGTTGCCCGGGTCATCAGGTAGTGCTGGCGCACTACATTGTTCTCAAAGTAACCTGCGACGAAGCCGTCGAGCTCGGCCCTGAAGGCCGCGAGCTTGGCGGGCTCGTCCTTCAAGGCGGCAACCAGTTTCACCACTGGGCCCAGCGTTTCCTCGATGCCCTTGCGATAGTGCTGTGGACTCAACGCAGGAAACAACATGACTGAGCGATCGAACACAATGTCCGTCACGGCATCGCCGAGCCGCTGGCGGATGATGTTGGGGTCGCCCCATTGCGGCGGCGGGGCTGCACCTGGAGGCGGCGGAATGAATTTTCCGACCAGCGCGAACATCTGCCCCACGTAGTGTTCCGGCGGCCACGTCGAAAACGCAATGGTGCCGCCCGGCTTGAGTACCCGCAGCATCTCGGCAATGGTGACGTCCGGTCTCGGCGCGAACATGTGACCGAACTGGCTGATCACCACATCGAATGTCGAGTCCAAGTACGGCAAGGCTTCGACATCGCCCTCACTGAACTCAATCTCGACGCCAGCAAGCGCCGCATGCTGCCTGCCATGCTGGATCAGCACGGGAGAAAGGTCGAGCGCGCAGACCTTCGCGCCAGCGCGCGCTGCAGTCAGCGCCCCCACGCCAGTGCCACAGCCCACATCGAGTACGAACTGCCCTGCGCGTATGCGTGCGTGCTTGACGAGTTCCGCAGCCGTCGCTGTGGTGACGGCTTCGAGCGGCGCAAATAGCGACCATCCTTCTCGCTGGATGACCTTGAGCTGGGCAAACGGATCGTTTGACATGGCGAGCTCCTTCCGGGGGCGCGAATGAGGCAACGATTGTTGACTTCTGCAGTCGGCCTGGCAAGAAGCGAAACGTTACTTCCTGTCTCCGCGTCACGTTTCGACCCGGGAGCAATTTGGTGTCATGTCCGCTTTGGGGGGGATCTCTGCCCTTCATCGCCGCCCAGATGTGCAGGCCGCAACCCGCGTCAGTACACTCATTCGGCACGAGGCCACACAGCCCTTGGTTATCCGATTTGCCTGAAGGAGCCCCCGCATGACTGACTCATCCCCCTACACCCCGCCCGCCATCTGGCAATGGAACAAGGAAAACGGCGGCAAGTTCGCCAGCATCAACCGGCCCATCGCAGGCGCCACGCACGACAAGGACCTGCCCGTGGGCAAGCACCCGCTGCAGCTCTATTCCCTGGCCACGCCCAATGGCGTGAAGGTGACGGTGATGCTGGAAGAGTTGCTGGCGCTGGGCCACCGTGGCGCGGAGTACGACGCCTGGCTGATTCCCATCCAGGAGGGCGCGCAGTTCAGCAGCGGCTTTGTGGCGGTCAACCCCAATTCGAAGATTCCGGCGCTGATGGACCGCAGCGATGCTGCCAACCCGGTGCGCGTGTTCGAGTCGGGCGCCATCCTGCTGTATCTCGCCGAAAAGTTTGGCGCCTTTCTGCCCAAAGATATAGCCCAGCGGGCCGAGTGCCTGTCGTGGCTGTTCTGGCAGATGGGCAGTGCGCCGTTTCTGGGGGCGGGTTTGGTCACTTTTATGCCTATGCGCCCGAGAAGTATGAGTACCCGATCAACCGCTACGCCATGGAGGTCAAGCGCCAGATGGATGTGCTCAACCAGCGCCTGGCCGCGCACGAGTATCTGGCGGGCGCTGAATACACCGTGGCCGATATGGCAGCCTGGCCCTGGTATGGCGCGCTGGCCAAGGGCCAGCTGTACGAGGCGGGCGAGTTTTTGCAGGTGCATGAATACACCCATGTGGTGCGCTGGGCCGACCAGATTGCCAAGCGCCCGGCCGTGCAGCGCGGCCGCAAGGTCAACCGCACCTGGGGCGAGCCGGCCAGCCAGTTGCATGAGCGCCACGACGCCAGCGACTTCGATACGAATTTGCCTTCCACCGTATAACGTCGTTGGTTCGCCTTGCCGTGCTACAGCACTGTCTGCGGCTTCCCGCCTAGTTATCCGGCTGAATGCAAACCCGTATGCCACCCGCACGCAGGACAAGCTGAACCCCGCCACTTGACCCTTTCATGACTCCAAGGACTTCGCCATGATCACCTTGTATGACTGCGCCACGGCGCCCAGCCCACGCCGCGCCCGCATCCTGCTGGCTGAAAAAGGCATTGCCCACGACACCGTGCAGGTCGACCTGCGCAGCGGCGAGCAGCTGGGCGAGGCCTATCGGCGCATCAACCCGCAATGCACGGTGCCCGCCTTGCGCACGGACGAGGGCTTGCTGCTGACCGACAACGCGGCGATCACGGCGTATGTGGAAGCGCGCTACCCAACCCCGCCGCTGCTGGGCGAGACGCCCGCGGAAAAGGCCGAGATCGCCAGCTGGAACTGGCGCGTGGAATTTGAAGGCCTGCTGGCGATTGCAGAGGCATTTCGCAATGGCTCGCCGGCCATGGCCAACCGGGCGCTGGCGGGTGCGGTGAATTACCCGCAGATCCCTGCGCTGGCCGAGCGCGGGCTGGCGAGGGTGGCGCAGTTCTTCACCGTGTTGAACGAGCGCCTGGCGGGCCGCGACTTCATTGCCGCCGACCGCTTCAGCGTGGCCGACATCACGGCCGTGGTGGCGGTGGACTTTGCGCGCGTGGTCAAACAAAAGCCGGGCGAGCAGCACCCACACCTGCTGCGCTGGCGGGCGGCCATGGCGGGCCGGCCGTCGATGGCTTTGTAGCCCCATGAGTGCAGTCAAGACCCTGCTGATCGTTTACCACTCGCTCACGGGTGGCACGCGGCAGATGGCCGAAGCGGCGCGCGTGGGTGCCGCGTCTGAGGCGGGTTGTGTGGTGCGCCTGCTGCACGCCGCGCAGGCCGGGCCTGCCGATGTGCTGGCGGCGGATGGTTATGTGTTTGCGACGCCCGAAAACCTGGCGGCGATGAGCGGGCAGCTCAAGGACTTTTTTGACCGCAGCTATTACGGGGTGCTGGACCAAATTAACGGCCGCCCCTATGCCAGCCTGATTTGCGCGGGCAGCGATGGCAGCAACGCGGCGCGGCAGATTGGGCGCATCGCCACCGGCTGGCGCCTCAATGCCGTGGCCGAGCCGCTGATCGTGTGTACCCACGCGCAGACGCCCGAGGCCATTCTGGCGCCCAAGCACATTGGCGAGGCAGACCTGGTGCGCTGCCGGGCGCTGGGCGAGGCGTTGGCGACGGGGCTGGTGTTGGGGGTGTTCTGATTTGCTATGGATTAAATAGCTTTTGACGCTTATCCATCAAGCGCTAGAGGCCGATAAGGCTTGAAAAAACAACGCTCCATGCGTGATGAGCCCGGCGATCCGCGCACGCCCCATGGCAGTGGTGGGGCGCGGTCCCAACGGGAGCCGGGTGCAAAGTGCTTGGGGCATTCATCGCGGTGTCCCAGGGTTCCGGCAGGGGGTCAGAGCACACATTTCTGGCCCGAATGCTTCGGGCCCAAAACGGTGATCTGACCCCCTGCCTGCGCTGCGCCTTCTGCAGGCCGCGTCGTGGTCAGATACTTATTTGATAGCTGCTAGCGCTTATCCAGTAATCGCTAGAGGCCGATTTGACCAAAAATCTCAGCGCCAGGCCGTTGCCACCAGCTGGCTGTAATGCACGCCTTTTCGCCCCAGCAATTGCTCAAAGACAGCTGGGTTGCCCACGTTGTCGCTGCCCAGCATGGCCAGGGTTTCGCTGCACCAGGGCGACTGCGGCACGGCGTCGCCCAGGCGCGCGCTCAAGGTGGTGAGCGGCTGAGGCAGGCGCAGCACGGTGGCGGGGCGGTGCCCCAGTTGCTGGCGCAGGCTGGCGATGAAGGCGCCCATGGTCAGTGCCTCGGGGCCGGTGCAGTCGATGGTGCCCGTTTGCTGAAGCGCCGTGCCGAGCAGGGCGACCACGGTGGCGGCCAGGTCGTGCACCGACACGGGCTGCACGCGCGCCGTGAGCATGGGCCCAGGGAACAGCGCCACGGGCAGGCGCGCCAGGTTCATGAACAGCGCGCTGCTGTCGCCGCCTTTGCCATACACCACGCTGGGGCGCAGGATGGCGGGGCGCAATGTGCCTTGCGCTGCCAGTGCCTGCAGGTGCGCTTCGGCCGCCCGCTTGGTCTGGGCGTAGCGTGTGCTGCTGCCTTCAATGCCCAGCGCCGATATCTGCACCACGCGCTGCACGCCGGCCTGGGCGCAGGCGTCAAACAGGGCGATGGGCGTGTCCCGGTGCACGGCGTCGATGGGGCGCGCGCGGGTGTCGCGCAGCACGCCCACTGCGTTGACCACGGCGTCAATGCCCGCCAGGCGCGGCAGCCAGGCGGCGGCCGTGGTGTCGTGGGCAAAGTCCATGGGAACCTGGCCGGGCCGCAGCGTGCTGCTACGTGGGGAGACGCCGCCGTGCACGGTGTGGCCCGCGCGCTGCAGCGCCTCTTGCAGGGTGTGGCCGATGAAGCCGGTGGAGCCGGTAAGAAGGATGTGCATGGTGCTCTGCTCAAAAGCTGCGTGGAGCCAGACAATAGACCGGTTTGCGGTTTCGTGCCCCGTGGTGCCCTGTTTGCACCCCAGTGGCGCCCGGCCATGCCGGCGCATGGCGGGAAGGGTGGATGACACGCCCTAAACTGCAGCCTCGATTTTCTTCCGCCTTCGTCACCAGGAGATGCGCCATGCTCAATGAAGATGCCCGATCCGATGTCAACGCCTTGCTCCCCGGTCGCGCTACCGAGGCGGGAACCACCCGCCGCACCGCTTTGCAGGCGGCCATTGGCCTGGGCTACGCGGCAGCGGCGGCGCCCCTGATGGCGCAAACGGCCATCGCCACCCCGGCCGATGGGCTGGATGCGGGCGAGGTCAGCTTCACCGTGGACGGCTTCAAGGTGCCCGCCTACCGCGCCGCGCCGGCGGGCAAAACGGGCCTGCCGGTGGTGCTGGTGATTCAGGAAATCTTTGGCGTGCACGCATACATCGCCGACACCTGCCGGCGCTTTGCCAAGGCCGGCTATCTGGCCATTGCGCCGCAGCTCTATGCGCGCCAGAGCGACGACCCGGCCGCCTACACCGAAGTGGGCCGGCTCATGGCCGAGGTGGTGGCCAAGGTGCCCGATGCGCAGGTGATGGCCGACCTCGATGGCGCTGTGCAATGGGCCGGGGCCCACGGCGGCGACCTGGCCCGGGTGGGCATCACGGGCTTTTGCTGGGGCGGCCGCATCACCTGGCTTTATGCCGCACACGGCCCGGTGAAAGCGGGCGTGGCCTGGTATGGCCGCCTGGTGGGGCAGGCGAGCAACCTGACGCCCAAGCACCCCGTGGAGCTGGCGCCCATTCTCAAGGCCCCCGTGCTGGGCCTTTATGGTGAAAAAGACACCGGCATCCCTCTTGACACGATTGATAAGATGAAAACTGCCTTGGCCAGCGGTACGGCCGCCGCCAAGGCTTCGCAGTTCGTGGTGTACCCCGACGCGCCGCACGCTTTTCATGCCGACTACCGCGCCAGCTACCGCAAGGAAGCGGCCGAAGATGGCTGGAAGCGTGCGCTGGCCTGGTTCAAGGCCCACGGCGTGGTCTGATTCCATTTCGATATCAGGCGTGCACTTTGTCGGCTTCGCTTGCCGTACGTTTTGTACCGTCGGCGCTTCGCCTTCGCGTTCACACCTGATCTGAAAATGGAATAAGGTAGTCGCAACCCTCTGCACCAGCCGCCCCGGCCGCAGCGGGGGCGGCTTCGTTTTTTGGGCACCGTGTGCACCGTAAATTTTATAAAAAATGCCCCTGTGGCATATCTAACAAGCGCATACAGCTATGACTTTGGTAGCAATCATTCTGGCCACCCTGGCGGCAGGCATCGGCAGCGTCTGGCTGGCAGCGCTGCTGATGGGCGCGGGGCTCAAAGGTGGCGGTGGCAGCGTGGGGCCGCAGCGCCTGCTCAGCCTGGCGGCGGGGGCGCTGCTGGCCACGGCCTTCATGCACCTGCTGCCCGAGGCGTTCGAGAGCCATATGGATGCCCACGACCTGTTTGCCACGCTGCTGGTGGGCCTGGTGTTCTTCTTTCTGCTCGACAAGGCCGAGCTGTGGCACCACGGCCATGAGCACAGCCATGGGCTGCCACCTGCCAGCGGGCATGGCGCGACCGGGCATGACCACGCCGCGGCAGTGCTGCAGGGGCGGGCGCATGCACATCCCCACGGGCATGAACATGACCATGCCCATTCCCACCACCATGGCCCCAAGTCGGCAGGGGGCTGGGCGGTGCTCACCGGCGACAGCGTGCATTGCTTTGGCGACGGCATCCTGATTGCCTCGGCCTTCGTGGCCGATATGCGGCTGGGTGTGATTGCCGCGTTTTCGGTGCTGGCCCACGAGGTGCCCCACCACATGGGCGACCTGGTGGTGCTGCGCCAGACCAGCCCGAACCGGAGCATGGCGCTGGTCAAGGTCTCGCTGGCCGGTGCTGTGACGGCCCTGGGCGGCCTGGTGGGGTATTTTCTGGTGGGCCAGCTGCATGACCTGCTGCCGTATTTTCTGGCCGTGGCGTCCAGCAGCTTTGTCTATGTGGCCCTGGCCGATCTGATTCCGCAGCTGCAAAAACGCCTCTCGGCGCGCGAGACGATGGCCCAGATTCTCTGGCTGCTGGTGGGCATGGGCCTCGTGATGCTGGTGAGCGGCGCGGCGCATTTGCACTGAGGTCGTTTTCATGCCGGCATGCACTTTGCCGGCTCCGCTCAGCTTGGCTCAGCCCGCCAGTTCCTCGCGCACCGCCGCCACCTGGCGGCGCGACACCATCAGCAGCTCGGTCAGCCCTTGCAGGCGCACGGCCCAGCCTTCGCCTTCCTCGGGGTCGTAGTGCTTTTCCAGCGCCCGCACGGCGCGGCGCGCCACCAGCGCATTGCGGTGGATGCGCAGAAAGCGCGGGGCGAACTTGGCTTCCAGTTCGCTCAGCGAGCCATCCATGATGTAGCTGCGCGTGGTGGTGCGCACGGTCACATATTTCAGTTCGGCCTTGAAATACAGCACCTCGGCCAGCGGCAGGCGCTCGGTGCGGCCGCGGTCCTGGATCAGCAGGGTTTCGCCTTCAGGCACGCTGGGCACTGGCGCCGGTGCGGCCTTGCGGGTCACGCGCTGGGCCTTGGTGAGGGCCTGCAGCAGGCGTTCGCGCCGCACGGGCTTGGTGAGGTAGTCCACGGCATCGAGTTCGAAAGCACTCACGGCGTGGTCGGCGTGGGCGGTTACAAACACCACCGCGGGGGGGTGCGCCAGCGCCTGCACGGCATGGGCCAGGCACAGGCCGTCCTGGCCGGGCATGTGGATGTCCAGCAGCAGCAGGTCGAACGCGCGCCCGCCTGTGGGGGTGAGCTGCGCCAGGGCGTCGGCCGTGTTGGCGGCTTCGGCCACGGTGGAGCGCACGGAGTCCTGGCAGTCGCCCAGCAAGGTGCGCAGTCGGCTGCGGGCCAGGGCTTCGTCGTCAACGATGAGGATGTTCATGGCTTGGAGCGGCGCGTGGTCGGGGTTCGGGGTGCCTTGGCAGGGGCGGCTGGCTTAGGCGCGCTGGGGGCCGGCAAGGTGATGCGCACCTGGTACAGCCCGTCCTGCACGCCCGCATTGAACGCGCCCTGCACATCATGCAGCAGCGCCAGGCGGGCGCGCACATTGTCCAGCGCAATGCCGTGGCCGCGCGGCTGGTCGTGGTCGGTGCGGGTGTCGGTGCTGGGCAGGGTGTTGGTGATGCGCACCACCACGCGGCTGCCGCGCAGTTCCGTCAGCACGCGCAGCTTGCCGCCGCGGGCACTGGGCTCCACGCCGTGCTTGACGGCGTTTTCCACCAGCGGCTGCAGCAGCAGCGGGGGCAGGCGGGCATTGTCGGTGCGCGGGTCCAGGCTCCACTGCACCTGCAGGCGCTTGCCAAAGCGCACTTCTTCAATCGCCAGGTAGCGCTGCGCGAGCGTGATCTCTTCGGCCAGCGTGACGGCCTCGCCTTGCTCGACCAGCGCGTGGCGAAACAGATCGCTCAGGTCTTCCAGCAGCGATTCGGCCTTGGCCGGCTCTTCGCGCACCAGGGCAATGGCGCTGTTGAGCGTGTTGAACAGAAAGTGCGGGCGGATGCGCGACTGCAGCTCGGCCAGGCGGGCCGTGGTGGCCGCGGGGGTGCGCCCGCGTGCGCGCATCACCAGGGCCGCCACCAGCGCCGCCGACAGCAGCGCGCCGCTGGCCGCGCTGGCCAGCCAGGGCGGCTGCTCGGTCATGCCCACCAGGGTCAGCATGGCGCAGGCATACAGCCCCGCAAGGGCCCCCAGCAGCACGCCCGCCACAAACTGGCCGTTGGTGCCCAGGCGCTGCAGCAGGGTCTTGAGGCTGCAGGCGGCAATCAGCCAGACCAGCGTGGCGGGCAGGGCGCCGCCGGTCAGCAGCGACACGCGCGCCAGCCACTCCAGCGGCGTGCTGGCGCCATACAGGGCGCCCACGCCGAGCACAATTTCCACAAACAGCACGGCGCGCAGCACCACGCCGACATGGCAGGCATCGAACACCAGTGCCCGCTGCACTGTGGCGCGTGGGTGTGGCCTTGCGGGCGCCGTTTCCAGCTCCAGGGGCTGGGTCGATAAAATTTGCTTGTTTTGCATTGAGGCATCCGGGTGTTCCGGGTGTCAGTTCCACCCGATTATTGCCCTGCCATGCCCACCAGCCAAGCCCACAACGCCGCGTCTGCCCCCTCCCACAACCAGCTCGACACCAAGGCGCAGGCATGGTCCGCACTGTTTTCCGAGCCCATGAGCGATCTGGTCAAGCGCTACACCTCCAGCGTGTTTTTTGACAAGCGCCTGTGGCAGGCCGACATCGCGGGCAGTCTGGCGCACGCCGAGATGCTGGCAGCCCAGGGCATCATCAGCGCTGAAGACCACGCCAGCATCCAGCGCGGCATGGCGCAGATCACGCAGGAGATCGAATCGGGCGCGTTCGAATGGAAGCTCGACCTCGAAGACGTGCACCTGAACATCGAGGCGCGCCTGACCCAGCTGGTGGGCGACGCCGGCAAGCGCCTGCACACCGGCCGCAGCCGCAACGACCAGGTGGCCACCGATGTGCGCCTGTGGCTGCGCGGCGAGATCGACCTGATTGCCGACCTGCTCAAGGAACTGCAGGTGGCGCTGGTGGATGTGGCGGCGCGGAACGTCGATGTCATCCTGCCCGGCTTCACCCACCTGCAGGTGGCCCAGCCCGTGAGCTTTGGCCACCACATGCTGGCCTATGTGGAAATGTTTGCCCGCGACGCCGAGCGCATGGCCGACGTGCGCCGCCGCGTCAACGTGCTGCCCTGGGCAGCGCGGCACTGGCCGGCACCACCTACCCGCTGGACCGCGAGCGCGTGGCGCGCACGCTGGGCATGGTGGATGCCAGCGGCCACCCCGTGGTGTGCCAGAACAGCCTGGACGCCGTGAGCGACCGCGACTTCGCCATCGAGTTCACCGCCGCCGCCAGCCTGTGCATGGTGCACGTCAGCCGCCTGTCCGAAGAACTCATCATCTGGATGAGCCAGAACTTCGGCTTCATCAAGATCGCCGACCGCTTCACCACCGGCAGTTCGATCATGCCGCAGAAGAAGAACCCCGACGTGCCTGAACTGGCGCGTGGCAAGACCGGCCGCGTTGTCGGCCACCTGATGGGCCTGATCACCCTGATGAAGGGCCAGCCCCTGGCCTACAACAAGGACAACCAGGAAGACAAGGAGCCACTGTTTGACACCGTCGATACGCTGAAAGACACGCTGCGCATCTTCGCCGAGATGGTCGGTGGCCAGCTCAACCCCGCCACGGGCCAGAAGGAAGGCGGCATCACCGTCAACGCGCCCGCCATGGAGCAGGCCGCACTCAAGGGCTACGCCACCGCCACCGACCTGGCCGACTACCTGGTCAAAAAGGGCCTGCCGTTTCGCGATGCGCACGAAACCGTGGCCCACGCCGTGAAGGCCGCCACCACCCATGCGTGCGACTTGTCGGAGCTGCCTTTGGCCGTGCTGCAGGGCTTTCACCCGCAGATCGAAAAAGACGTGTACGAAGCCTTGAGCCTGCGCGGCTCGCTCAATGCGCGCAACACGCTCGGCGGCACGGCGCCTGCGCAGGTGCGTGCGCAGATCGCCCGCCACCAGGCGCGTCTGGCGGCATGACGGAAATTGAATGAAACAGGGCTTTAGTGCTTATGGGGATTGCGCTGATAGCTCTCTATTTAATAGCATTTGAGTGCGCATGAGGCAGGGCGTGGCAGCCTTGCTTCACCGGTTTGCAGCCATCGTGCCGGCATTTTTTCCGCGTTCTCCGCCCGGTTTTTGTCCTGAGGAGTTGGATATGTCTTTGCGTCGCACCGTTGTTTCGCGCGCCCTGCGCGGCCTCGCCGCCCTGGCGGCGGGCCTGGCCCTGTCCACGGCCATGGCGCAGCCGGCCAAGCCCCTGCGCATCCTGGTGGGGTTTCCGCCGGGCGGCGGCACCGATGCCATTGCGCGCACGCTGTCCGAGCGGCTCAAGGACGCTCTCGGGGTGCCGGTGGTGGTGGACAACCGGCCCGGCGCCGGTGGGCAGATTGCCGCGCAGGTGCTCAAGGCATCGCCGCCCGACGGCACCACGGTGTTTCTCACGCACGACCACACCATCTCCATCCTGCCGCTGGTGGTGAAGAACCCCGGCTACCAGCCCGACCACGACTTCGTGCCCGTGGCGGGCTTTGCCACCTTTGTGAATGCCTTTGCCGTCTCGGGCGGCACCCCCGCCAAAGACTTTGACGAATACGTGCAGTGGGTGCGCACCCAGGGCGGCGGCAAGGGGGCCGTGGGCATTCCGGCGCCCGCGTCCACGCCGGAGTTTCTGGTGAAGCTGGTGGGGGAAAAATTCCAGCTCGACCTGGTTTCGGCGCCCTACCGGGGCGCGGCGCCCATGATGGCCGACATGCTGGGCAACCAGATCGGCGCAGGCGTGGGCTCGGTGCAGGACTTCATGGAAAACCACAAGGCTGGCAAGCTGCGCGTGGTGGCGGTGCTGGGCACCAAGCGCCAGGCGGCCATGCCCCAAGTGCCCACGTTCGACGAATTGGGCCTCAAGGGCTTTGCCGACTTGCCGTATTACGGCTTCTATGCCCCGGCCGGCACATCGCAGAAGTTCATCAACCAGTTCGCGCTTGCGCTGGCCGAGGTGGTGACCGCGCCCGATGTGCGCGAGCGCCTCACCGCCATGGGCCTTACGGTGGGCTTCATGACGCCGCAGCAACTGGGCGCGCGCGAGCACGCCTACACCGAAACCTGGCGCCGCATCATCAAGACCAGCGGATTTGTGCCGCAGTAAGCCCGAACGGGCGAGGGCGCCGCGGTGGCATGAAATGGATGCAAAAATAGCCGCCAGCGCTTGTCCGTAAAGCGCTGGCAGCTATCAATTTGGTGGCATCTTGGGCAGTCATGCTGCCCCGTGCCAGCCCCTACAGCATGGCCGCGCGCTGCTGCTCGGCGCGCGATGCGCCAATGGCGGTCTCCACGTTCTTCACTTCTTCGGGCGGCGGCAGCACGGCGGGCATGCCCAGCGCTTCGATGGCCAGCTCGCGGCACCAGCCCTTGGTGTGATAGAGGTGGTGGTCTTCATCCTTTTCCACCGCCTGGTGCGCGGCTTTCAGGGCCTTGCCCAGGTCGCCGGTGGCCACTTCGGCCACCTTGCCCAGCAGCTCCCAGTTGGCATGGTCCTTGGTTTCGGCATGCACCACGCATTCGGCCGCCACCAGCTGGGCCGCTGCCGGGCCGGCTTCCTTGCGGGTCAGCTGCATGGCCTTCACCAGTGATTCGCCGATGTGCTTGACCACCCGGCGCGTGGGCGTCTGGGTGTCGGGGCTCAGGCCCAGCGTGTCGCACAGGCTGCGCACCACATGCTGGTGGGTCAGGGTCTCCTGCAGGTACTCCTCCCATTCTTCCTTCAGGTCGGGGTGGATGGCGCACTGGATGGCGGTGCGGTACACCTGCTCGCCGCCCAGTTCGGTTTCCATCATCTGGATGACCAGGTCATTGAGTTGCTGGCTGTCATAGCGTGCTTTGGACATGGGATCTCCTTGGGTTGCTGCGGTGGATAACGGGTTGGGTTGCTTACGCCAGCGTGCGCACCCGGGGCTCGCGCTCCCACTGGCGGGTCTGGGCGGCGGCGATGAAGCCCTGCACATCGGCCGGGTCCACCACGCCGGCGTCGGGCTCGATGCCACCGGCCTGCAGGATGGCCTGCGTGCCCTTGCAGGCGGCAATGGCCTTGAGGTGGCCAAACGCGTCGCGGAACCAGTCCACGGCGGCGGCTTCCCTGGCCAGCTGCGCGCCCATGTCGGGCGACAGGATGGAGGCCACGGCGTCAAACACCACCGACGGTGTGCCGGCGAGCTGGCCGTCGGCGGGCAGCAGGGTGCCGTCCTTCAGCACCGCGCCGCCGACCTTGGGCGCCACGATCTTCACGGTGGCACCGGCCTTTTTCAGCGCCTTGCGCAGGGTGGCCACCGAGGTGCCGTTCGACCCATCGGCCACCAGGATGCCGATACAGCGGCCCTGTAGCGTGGACTTCATGCGGTCGATGATGCGCAGCGCGGGCGAAAGCGGCAGGTCCTGCACGGGTTCGACCGTGGGGGGCGCAGGCGGCAGGGTTTGCATGCCCAGGCCGTCGGCCACGCGCTGGGCGAGCTCCGGGTCCACATGCTGCAGGTGGCCCACCACGGCTTCGCGCACATGGGGCGTGACCACCTTGGACAGCTCGAACACCGTGGCCGATGCCACATGGGCCTGCTCCAGCGGGCTCTGGCTGCGGTAGAACATGCGCGCCTGGCTGTAATGGTCGGCAAAACTCTCGGCGCGCACGCGGCCCTTCACACCGTCGTCGGCCTGGGCAAAGTGCCGAAAGCCCTGCGCCTGCGAGGCGCGTGGCGTGTCGGCCTGCAGGCTGCTGGGTTCGTAGTTGACGCGGCCCTTGGGCACCTGCATCTGCATGTGGCCGTCGCGCTGCAGGTTGTGGAACGGGCACTTCGGTGCATTGATGGGAATCTGCGAAAAGTTGGGCCCGCCCAGGCGTGACAGCTGCGTATCGAGGTACGAGAACAGCCGGCCCTGCAGCAGCGGGTCGTTGCTGAAGTCAATGCCCGGCGGCACGTTGGCGGGGCAAAAGGCCACCTGCTCGGTCTCGGCAAAAAAGTTGTCGGGCCAGCGGTTGAGCACCATGCGGCCCACGGGCTGCAGCGGCACCAGTTCTTCGGGGATGAGCTTGGTGGGGTCGAGGTGGTCGAACGGGAAACGCTCGGCATCCTGCTCGGTGAACAACTGCACCGACAGCTCCCACTCGGGGAAGTCGCCCGCCTCGATGGCCTCGAACAGGTCGCGCCGGTGGTAGTCGTTGTCGGCCGATTGCAGCTTGACCGCCTCGTCCCACACGGTGGACTGGATGCCCAGCTTGGGCCGCCAGTGGAACTTCACGAACGTGCTCTCGCCCGCCGCATTGAGCAGGCGAAAGCTGTGCACGCCAAAGCCTTCGATCATGCGCAGGCTGCGCGGGATGGTGCGGTCGCTCATGGCCCACATCACCATGTGCAGGGTTTCGGGCATGAGCGAGACAAAATCCCAGAAGGTGTCGTGCGCGCTGGCCGCCTGCGGAAAACCCCGGTCGGGCTCCATCTTCACGGCGTGCACGAGGTCGGGAAATTTCATCGCATCCTGGATGAAGAACACCGGGATGTTGTTGCCAACCAGGTCCCAGTTGCCTTCGGGCGTGTAGAACTTGACGGCAAAGCCACGCACGTCGCGCGGCGTGTCCACCGAGCCTGCGCCACCGGCCACGGTGGAAAAGCGCGTGAACACCGGCGTTTGCACGCCCACTTCGGTCAGCACCTTGGCGGTGGTGTACTTTATGAGCGAATGCGTCAGTTCAAAAAAGCCGTGCGCCGCCGTGCCGCGCGCATGCACGATGCGCTCGGGGATGCGCTCATGGTCAAAGTGCGTGATCTTCTCGCGCAGGATGAAGTCTTCCAGCAGCGTGGGGCCGCGGGGCGCAGAGCGCAGCGAGTTCTGGTTGTCCGCCACCGGAATGCCCATTTGTGTGGTCAGCACCGGGTGCTTGCCGCCAGCCTGCTGCTGCAGCTCGCCGGCGTTGCCACGGTAGGTGTCGGACTGGGTGGAGGATGGAGTGGTTGCAGACGGCGATTTGCTGGCCTGGCTGCGCGCAGTAGGGGGTCGTGCCATGGGTGCTCCTGGGGTGGTTTCAAGACAGGCGACCATCTTTGTTTTCAACAGCCCATGGCGGAGTAGGACAGCGCCTTATGGCCGCGTCGTCAGTGTGCGGCGATGGGCGCTGTACGGGCGAACTCGTAAGCGCGTGCAACGCAAGCGGGCTGGTCGTGCCGTTTTGTTACGCTCGCCGCAATCGTCGGAGGGGAAAGCGTGAACGCAAAAAAATGGATGTTGGCCACCGGCCTGTCGCTGCTGGCGCTGGGCGCGCAGGCCTTGCAGATCACCCACTTTTCGCCCCGGGGCGAGGTGGCGCGGGTGCGCCAGATGGTGGCCAAATTCGATGCGGCGGCGGTCCATTTTGGTGACCCCAAGGCACCGGCTCCCGTCAGCCTGAGTTGCAGCGACGCCAGCGCCACCCAGGGCACGGGCCGCTGGACCAGCGAGCGCGAATGGGTCTTCGACTTCGATAACGACCTGCCACCCGGCGTGCGCTGCACCGTGACCGTCAAGCCCGGGTTCAAATCGGCCTCTGGCGCATTGTTGACGGGCGCATCAAGCTATCAATTCAATAGTGGCGGCCCGTTTGTCCAGAGCGTGCGGCCCGGCACCTACCAGGAGATCGACGAAGAGCAGTTCTTTGTGCTGCAGCTGAGCGGCCCAGCCACGCTGGCCAGCGTGCAGGCCAACCTGTGGTGCGCGCTGCAGGACGTGGGCGAGCGCGTGCCGGTGCGGCTTGTCGACGGCGCGCAGCGCAGCGAGATGCTGAAATCGCTGGGGCTGGAGCAGCGCGCGCTCAAGGAGCCGTTGCAGTTTGTCTCGCTGGCCTGCAACCGGCGGCTCACCTCGGGCTCGCGCGTGCAACTGGTGTATGGCAAGGGCGTGGCCACGCCCAGCGGCGTGCCCAACGCGGTGGAAAGGCGCTTCGACTACAAGGTGCGCCAGCCTTTTGCCGCCGAGTTCAGTTGTGAACGCGAGAACGCCCAGGCTGCCTGCCTGCCGATACGGCCGATGACGTTGTCCTTCAACGCGCCGGTGCCGCGCAAGCTGGCAGCCGCCATCCGCCTGAAATCCCCCACGGAGACCCTGCAGCCGCGCCTGGACAGTGGCGCCGAGGGGCAGCAGGCCGATACGCTGGTCAACAGCGTGCAGTTTGCTGCCCCCCTGGCCGAGAACGCGGCCTTCACGCTGGAGCTGCCCAGGGACTTCAAGGACGCCTCGGGCCGCGCGCTGCGCAACGCCGACAGCTTTCCGCTGAAGGTGGCCACGGGCGGCAGGCCGCCCCTGGCCAAGTTTGCCGCAGCGCCCTTTGGCATCGTGGAGCGCTTTGCCGAAGGCCCCGCCGCCGACAAACCACCTGCGCTGCTGCCGGTAACGCTGCGCAATGTCGAGGCCGCCCTGCGCGTGCAGGGCCTGCAGCCGGGTGCCGCCATGGCGCCCGCAGGCAAGGTGAGCACGCTCAGGCCGCGCACCGACGCCGAGATCATTGCCTGGTTCAAGAAAGTGCAGCGCTACAACGCCACCCTGGTGAGCCGCAAGCAGGCGCGGCAGGACGTGACGGGCCCACTGCCCAAGGTGCTTGATGACAACAAGGAAACGGTGCAGTCGCGCATGCTGTCGCTGCTGGCCGGCAAGAGCGGTGTGAAGACGCTCGACCTGCCGCAACCCGCCAGCAAGGACCCGCGCCCCTTCGAGGTGGTGGGAATCCCGCTCACACCGGGTTTCCATGTGGTCGAGATCGCATCGCAAAAACTCGGCGCCTCGCTGCTCGACGAGCGCCACGGCGACAGCCGCACCATGGTTGTGCGAACCTCGGCGCTGGTCACCAACCTCGGCGTGCACTTCAAGCTGGGCCGCGAAAACGCGCTGGCCTGGGTCACCACGCTCGACAAGGGCCAACCCGTGCCCGGCGCCACGGTGCGCGTGTCGGACTGCAGGGGCAACGAGCTGGCCAATGCCTTGACGGACGCGCAAGGCATTGCCCGCATCGAAGGCCTGTCGTCCGACCCCGTGCGCTGCGGTGATGCGTATGGCGATGGCGACGGCGACAGTGGTGGCCAGGCGTATTTTGTCAGTGCGCGCAGCAATGGCGGCGACGGTGTCGAAGACATGGCCTTCACCTGGAGCGACTGGCAGCGCGGCATCGAGCCCTGGCGCTTTAACGTGCCCACCAGCACCGAGGCACGCCCCGACGAGCGCGCCCACACCATTTTTGACCGCACGCTGCTGCGCGCGGGCGAGACGGTGTCGATGAAACATGTGCTGCGCACCCAAACGCGCCAGGGCTTTGCCCTGCCCGAGGCGCGGCCCGACACCCTGGCTATCACCCATGTGGGCAGCGGCCAGCAGTTCACGCAGCCGCTGGCGTGGCGCAACACCGCCACCGGCGGCCTGAGCGCACAGAGCAGCTTTGCCGTGCCGCCCGCGGCCAAGCTGGGTGTTTACCAAGTGGAGCTGCGCAACGGCGCGGACCCCGGGCGCAGCTTCGGCTCGGGCCAGTTCCGGGTGGAAGAGTTCCGCCTGCCGGTGCTGCAGGGCCGCATCACGCCCAGCGACAAGAAGGCCCTGGTGCATGTGCGCTCGGTGCCCACCGACGTGCAGATCAGCTATGTGGCCGGCGGCGGCGCGGCCAACCTGCCGGTGCGCGTGTCGGCGATGGTGCGGGGCAAGTATCTGCAGTTCAGCGACTACGACGCTTTCAGCTTCAACCCCCCGCGCAAGCGCGAGCAGTCGAATGCCAGCAGCGACGATGAGGAGGCCACGGCCAGCCAGGATGCGCGCGTGATCGCCGACAAACTGCCGCTCACGCTGAACAAGGACGGCGCGGGACAGCTCACCATTGACAACGTGCCCCAGGCCCGCCAGCCGCAGGAGCTGCTGCTCGAAGCCACCTACGCCGATCCCAATGGCGAGGTACAGACGCTGCGCAGCACGCAGACACTGTGGCCTGCCGCGGTGGTGGCGGGCATCAAGACCGAAGGCTGGGTGTCTGCGCGCCAGAAGATCCGCTTTCAGGCGCTGGCGCTGCAGCACGATGGCAAGCCGGCCGCCGACACCTCGCTGCAGGTGCAGGCCATCGCCCGCATCACCACCACCACACGCAAGCGCATGGTGGGCGGGTTCTACAGCTACGACAACCAGACCGAAACCAAAGACCTGGGCACCGTGTGCACCGGCAAAAGCGATGCGCGCGGCCTGCTGCTGTGCGAAGCCCGGCTCGACGAGGCGGGCGAGGTGGAGCTGGTGGTGACCGCCACCGACCGCGATGGCAACACCAGCGAGGCCGCGTCGTCGGTGTGGGTCACGCGCCAGGGCGAGCTGTGGTTTGGCGGCGAAGACCACGACCGCATCGACCTGCTGCCCGAGAAGAAAAGTTACCAGCCCGGTGAAACCGCCAAATTCCAGGTGCGCATGCCGTTCCGCTTTGCCACGGCGCTGGTGGCCGTGGAGCGCGAAGGCATCATCGATACGCAGGTTGTGCAGCTCAACGGGCAGGACCCCACCGTGAGCCTGAAGGTGCAGCCCGACTGGGGCCCGAATGTGTATGTGAGCGTGCTGGCGCTGCGCGGCCGCCTGCGCGAGGTGCCGTGGTACAGCTTCTTCACCTGGGGCTACAAGGCGCCGCGCGAATGGTGGACCTCGTTCTGGTACGAAGGCAAGGAATACCAGGCGCCCACGGCGCTGGTGGATTTGTCCAAGCCCGCGTTCCGCCTGGGCCTGGCCGAAATCCGCGTGGGCACCCAGGCCCACCAGATCAACGTGAAGGTGACGGCAGACAAGGAAAGCTATGCCGTGCGCGGCAAGGCGCAGGTCACCATCACCGCCACGCTGCCCGGTGGCAAGCCCGCCGCCCACGCCGAGGTGGCGCTGGCCGCGGTGGACCAGGCCCTGCTGGAGCTGATGCCCAACACCAGCTGGAACCTGCTTGAAGCCATGCTGCAGCGCCGCAGCTGGGGCGTGGAGACATCGACGGCGCAAATGGAGATCATCGGCCGCCGCCACTACGGCAAGAAGGCCGTGCCCGCGGGCGGTGGCGGTGGCCGCGCGCAGACGCGTGAGCTGCTCGACACCCTGCTGCTGTGGGAGCCCGCGCTCAAGCTCGACGCCAACGGACAGGCGAAAGTCACGGTGCCGCTCAACGATGCGCTCACCACCTTCAAGATCGTGGCGGTGGCCGATGCGTTCACGGGCCTGTTCGGCACCGGCAGCACCAGCATTCGCGCCACGCAGGATTTGCAGATCATCAGCGGCTTGCCGCCGCTGGTGCGCGAGGACGACCAGTTCCGCGCCCAGATCATGCTGCGCAACACCACCAAGGCGGCGATGAAGGTGGAGGTGGCGCCGCGCGCCACGCTGCTGGACCTGAAGCCGCAAACCATCGATATCCCGCCTGGCGAGGCGCGCGAGGTGGCCTGGAACGTGACGGCGCCTGCGCAACTGGCGCAGACGCGCGCCCAGGCCATCCTGTGGGAGATCGAAGCCAGGGACAAGCTGGGTGGCGCGAGCGATGCGCTCAAGGCCAGCCAGAAGCTGATTCCCGCCGTGCCGCTCACGGTGCAGCAGGCCACGCTGGTGCAGGTGGACGGCAGCCTCCACCTGGATGGGAACCCGCCCGCCGACGCCCTGCCTGAATCTGGAGTGAAGCGGGGCGGCCTCAAGATGTCGCTGCAGCCCAAGTTGGCCGAAGGCTTGCCGGGCGTGCGAGACTGGTGGGCCCGCTACCCGTTTGCCTGCCTGGAGCAAAAGACCAGCAAGGCCGTGGGCCTGCGCGACGGGGCGCTGTGGCAGACGGTGGTGGCGCAACTGCCCACCTACCTCGACAGCGACGGCCTGGCCAACTACTTCCCGCCGCGCGATGGCGATGCCAGCCGCGGGAGCGACACCCTCACGGCCTACCTGCTGGCGGCCACGCATGAGGCGGCCAGCATCAACCCCGCGTTTGCGCTGCCCGACGATGTGCGTGCGCCGATGGAGCGTGGCCTGATCGCGTTTGTCGAAGGCCGCATCGAGCGCAGCTTCTGGAGCCCGCGCAAAGACCTCGACATGCGCAAGCTCGCGGCCATCGAGGCGCTGTCGCGCTACGGCAAAGCCCAGGGCCGCATGGTGAGCAGCATCACCATCGCGCCCAACCAGTGGCCCACGCACACGGTGATCGACTGGGTCAACATATTGAAGCGCGTGGCCGATGTGTCCCAGCGCGACCAGCGCCTGGCCGAGGCCATGCAGGTTCTGCGCAGCCGCCTGTCGTTCCAGGGCACCAAGCTGATCTTCAGCACCGAGCATCAGGATTACTGGTGGTGGCTGATGCAAAACGGCGACCTGAACACCGCTCGCCTGATGCTGGCCGTAATGGACGACCCGGCCTGGAAGGACGACATGGGGCGCCTGGCCAATGGTTTCATCAGCCGCCAGCAGGCGGGTGCCTGGCACACCACCACGGCCAACCTGTGGGGCGGGCTGGCGCTGGAGAAATTCAGCGCCAGGTTTGAGGCCACGCCGGTGTCGGGGATGACCAAGGCAACGATGGCAGCCAACACCGCCAACGTGGACTGGAGCAAGGTCGAGCGCGTGAAAACCACCGACGCCAGCGGCGCCGCCAGTCAGACCACCTGGTTTGGCGCGCCCGCATCGCCCGGCAACCTGAAGAACAACGGTATGTTCCTGCCCTGGTCAGCCAGTCCGGGCAAGCCCGGGGGCAAGGAGCAACTGGCCGTCGCGCACCAAGGCACCGGCAAGCCCTGGCTCACGCTGCAGTCGGTGGCCGCCATCCAGCTCAAGGCACCGTTTGCCGCCGGCTATGCGATTACCAAGACCATCACGCCGGTGGAGCAGGCCAACAAGTCGCTGCCTGCCGGCCAGTACACGCGCGGCGATGTGTTGCGCGTGACGCTCACGGTCAACGCCAGCGCCGACATGACCTGGGTGGCCATCACCGACCCCATTCCGGGCGGCGCCACCATCCTGGGCAGCGGCCTGGGCCGCGATTCAGCGATTGCCACGCAGGGCGAGAAAAAGAGCGGCAGCGGCTGGCCCGCGTTCGAGGAGCGCAGCTTCGAAGCCTTCCGCAGCTACTACGAGTACCTGCCCAAGGGCACGGTCACGATGGAATACACCGTGCGGCTGAACAACGCGGGCGACTTCGCGCTGCCCCCGAGCCGGGTCGAGGCGCTGTATGCGCCAGAGATGTTTGGCGAAGCGCCGAACGCGCGGGTCAAGGTCGATTTTCCATAGCGATGCACTTGTGCCCGTTCTGCATCCCCAACCATCATTCACGCCATGAACCTCACCGTTTTTGTTGAATTTCGCTTCTGGTTGCTGGTGGTGTTCTCGCTGGTACTGCCTGTGGGGATTTATGCGCTGCTGCTCGTCACGCAGTCCATTTCGCGTATGTCGGTGATGGGGTTCGGTATTGCGCTGGTGCTGATTGCGGGGGTGGACGTGTACCTGCTGCAGACGCTGGCGAGCGTGGCCAAAAATACGCCTTCACTGGCCGACGATGCGGTGTTTGTCTCCGAGTTGTCTCTCGCGCTCTATCTATTGCCCGTGGTGTATGGCGGCATTGGCGTAAACCTCATCTCGCACGTGCTGCTGCGCCACCTGACCGAAGCGGAAAAGCGTTTCGACCGCGAGCACCCGATGACTGAGCGCTGGTGGACAGTGCGCCCCTGGTGCGCCGGCTGGGCGTTGTGGGTTGTCTGTGCATCGGCCGCGTGGGCGATCCCGCCGTTTGGTGAGGTGCGCGCCGACTTCCAACCCTCCGACACACTGATCCTTTCGCGCGAGGGCGAGGTGCTGCAGCGCCTGCGCGTGGACGCCACAGTGCGGCGCGGCCAGTGGGTGCCGCTGGCCGAGGTGTCGCCGGCGCTGCGCCAGGCGCTGGTGCTCAGCGAGGACAAGCGTTTTTTTGAGCACAGCGGCGTGGACTGGCGCGCCGCATCGGCTGCAGCCTGGGGCAACCTGTGGAACCAGCGCACGCGCGGGGCCAGCACCATCACCATGCAACTGGCGGGCTTGCTCGATGGGGACTGGCGCCAGGGTCCGGGTGGCCGCAGCGTGGCGCAAAAGCTCGGGCAGACCGTGGCCGCGCAGGTGCTGGACCGGCGCTGGCGCAAGGACCAGATCCTGGAGGCGTATCTCAACCTTGTGCCGTTTCGCAGCGAGCTGGTGGGCATTGATGCCCTGAGCCGCACGCTGTTTGGCAAGGCGGCCCACGGCCTAGACGACCGCGAGGCGGCCGTGGCCGCAGCCCTGGTGCGCGCGCCCAATGCCCGGCCCGCGCTGGTGGCGCAACGTGCCTGTGGCGTGCTGCGCGACATGCAGCAGCGCCCCGGCAACGGGGCCGCCCGCGTGGATTGCGATGCGCTGGACCTGTTCACCACTGCCGCGCTGCAGCGCCGGGCCTTTGATGCGAGCGACGGCGTGGCCCCGCACTTTGCGCGCTACCTGCTGCGCCAGCGGTTCAAGGACGGCGCCGTGCCGGAAAGGGTGCCCAGCACGCTGCGCGCCCCGCTGCAGCGCTTTGCCGTGCAGAGCCTGCAGCAGCAGCTGCGCGAGCTGCGCGGGCGCCATGTCGAAGACGGCGCGGTGCTGGTGCTGGACAACGCCACGGGCGCGGTGCTGGCCTGGGTGGGGTCGTCAGGTGCGCTGAGCCAGGCCGGCGAAGTGGATGGCGTGCTGGCGCTGCGCCAGCCGGGTTCCACGCTCAAGCCTTTTCTGTATGCGCAGGCGATTGCCGAGCAGCGGCTCACGGCGGCGTCGCTGGTGCAGGACTCGCCCGCGCAGATCACCACCGCCAGCGGCCTCTACATCCCGCAGAACTACGACCGCCAGTTCAAGGGCTGGGTGTCGGTGCGCACGGCGCTGGCGGCCTCGCTCAATGTGCCGGCGGTGCGGGCGCTGGTCATGGTGACGCCTGACGCGTTCCACCGGCAACTGGCTGCCGTGGGTTTGCCATTGCGCGAAAGCGGCGATTATTTTGGCTACAGCCTGGCACTGGGCAGCCCCGAAGTGCCGTTGCTGCACCTGACCAACGCATTTCGCACCCTGGCCAATGGCGGTCGTGCCAGTGCGGTGGCGTTGGCCGATGCCAAGGCGCATTTCACCCCCGCCATCGACGCGCATGCCGCATACATCGTGGGCGATATCCTGTCCGACGGCAATGCGCGCGCGCGCACTTTTGGCGCCGACAGCGTGCTGGCCACGCGCTTCTGGTCTGCCGTGAAAACCGGCACCAGCAAGGACATGCGCGACAACTGGGCGGTGGGCTGGTCCGAGCGCTACACCGTGGGCGTGTGGGTTGGCAACGCCAGCGGCGCAGCCATGCACGACGTCAGCGGCACCAGCGGCGCGGCGCCCGTCTGGGCGGCGGTGATGGGTTTTTTGCACGCACGCGAGCCCAGCCGGCCCCCCGGGGCGCCCGCCGGCCTGGTGCGCGCAGCGGTGCGGTTTGGCCCGGCACAGCCGCCCCCGGCAGGCAACGCCCAGCCACTGGAGGCCGCGCGCGAGGAGTGGTTTGTGCCCGGCACGCAGCAGGCGGTTTTTGCTATGGATTCAGGAGCTGATGGCGCTTATGAATCAAGCGCCAGAGGCCAAAAAGGTTCAAAAACTGCTGCTCGCGGTGCCCCCGCGCCCGCGACCACGGGGGCCGCCGCGCGCATCACCGCGCCGCCGCCCGGCACCATCGTGGCGCTGGACCCCGACATTCCACCGGCGCGCCAGCGCCTGCACCTGCGGGCCAGCGGGCAGGGGCTGCATTGGCGCCTGGACGGCAAGCCGCTGGGGCGCGGGCCGCAGGTGGGCTGGCTGCCGTGGCCGGGGCGCCATGTGATACAACTGACCGATGCAGCGGGCACCGTGCTGGACGAGGTGCGCATCGAGGTGCGGGGCGCCGGGGTGCGTGCCAGCGCGGCGCCTGGGCGGTGACGGGGTGGCCCCCACGCACCAAGCAGTGCGCACCATGTCAGTGCGTACAATTGTAAAAATCTGTTTGTTCCCTTGTTTGTGCGTTCCTCTGCCACTTCCCGTCTGATCCTGCTGGCCGTGCTGCTGTCTTTGGGCATTGGCGGCCTGTTTGCCCGCAGCATCTGGACCCTGCGCGAGGAGGCGTGGCGCAATGCCGAGCGCACCAACGTCAACCTGGTGCGCACGCTGGACCAGAACATTGCCCGCACGATGGAGTCTTTTGACTTGTCGATTCAAGGGGTGGTGGAGGGCATCGGCGATCCGCGCGTGATGGCCCTGCCGGTCGAGATGCGCCAACGTGCGTTGTTCGACAATTCGCTGCGCGTGCAGGGCATTGGCTCCATTTTGGTGCTGGACCGGGCGGGCAACGTGGTGCTCGACTCGGAGTTTCCGGAGCCCCGCAAGGCCAACTTTGCCGATCGCGACTACGTCAAGGTGTTCGAGAGCGGTGCGCACACGGGGCTGTATGTGGGCGCGCCGGTGCGCGCACGCCTGACCGGCCTGCAAAGCCTGCCTGTGAGCCGCGCTTACTATGGGCCTGACGGTCAGCTGGCGGGGGTGGTCGTGGGCACCATCCGTCTGGCGCATTTTCAAAGCCTGTTCGAAGCATTGAACCTGGGGGTCCGCGATCGCCTGAATCTGTTCCGGGTCGATGGCGTTGTCCTTGTCCGTTCCCCCTTTGCCGAGGACGCGGTGGGCCGCAGCCTGGCAGGCACGCCCAACATCCGCATCTTCCAGTCCGCCCGCAGCGGCGTTTTCACCGGCCGGGCGGCGTTCGACAACGTCGAGCGCCTCTATGCGTTCCGGCATGTGGGTGACTATCCCCTGATGGTGAATGTGGCCCAGTCGGTGGATGCCATCCTGGCCAGCTGGTACCGCAGCGCCTGGCTTCTGGGCGGGTTTGCCCTGCTGCTGATGGCGGCCTGCGTGGGGCTGGCCGGGCTGTTTGCGCGCGAGTTGCGCCGCCGCCAGCAGGTCAGTGGCCAGCTGCAGCAGGTCGAGCACGATCTGCGCACCATTTTGAACAACCTGCCGTCCATGATTGGTTACTGGGACCGTAATCAGTACAACCGTTTTGCCAACCATGCCTATCTGGACTGGTTTGGCATGACGCCCGACCAGTTGCGTGGCAAGCACCTGCGCGAGCTGCTGGGCGGTGATCTTTACGAAAAGAGCCGGCCTTATCTGGAGCAGGCGCTGCAGGGGCATCCACAGATTTTCGAGCGCACGCGTGTGGACAACCAGGGAGCGGCACGCCACAGCATCGTCTCCTATGTGCCCGACGTTGACGGCGACGACGTGCGCGGCATTTTTGTGCAGGTGACCGATATCACGGAGCGCAAGCACATGGAAGAGGCGCTGTTCGAGGAAAAAGAGCGCATGCGCCTGACGCTCAAGGCCATTGGCGATGCCGTGGTCTGCACCGACGCGCAGGGTGTCGTCACCTACCTGAACCCCGTGGCCCAGCGCCTGACGGGCTGGCAGGGGTTTGATGCCGCCGGCCGCAGTGTGGACGAAGTGATTCGGCTGCAAAGCCCGGACGGACAGGCGCCCCAGCCCAGCCCGCTGCGCCTGGCGCTGCAGCAACAAAAACCGGTGGAGCCCACGCGCGGCGTGGTGCTGCACCGCACCAGCGGCCAGCGCTTTGATGTGGAGGAGTCGGCCAGCCCCATCACCGACCGCCATGGCCAGATCACTGGCGCCGTGACCGTGCTGCGCGATGTGACCGACACCGTGGCCATGCAGGAGCGCATGGCGCACCTGGCGCAATACGACGCGCTCACCGACCTGCCCAACCGCGTGCTGCTGCAGGACCGGGCCCGCCAGGCGCTGGCCCAGGCGCGGCGCGACGGCAAGTCGGTGGCCGTGATGTACATCGATCTCGATGGCTTCAAGCAGGTCAACGACACGCTGGGCCACGATGTGGGCGACGAATTGCTGGTGCAGCTGGCGCAGCGCCTCACGGGTGCGGTGCGTGCGTCGGACACGGTGTGCCGCCAGGGGGGCGACGAATTCGTGGTGCTGCTGCCGGGCATCGACACCACCGAGCAGGCCAGCCATGTGGCGCGCAAGATCATGGCCGCATGCAGCGCCCCTTATCTGCTCAACGGCCGGGTGCTGTCCGTGGAACTGAGCGGCGGTATTGCACTGTTTCCCGAGCATGGCCAGGACTTCGAAACGCTGTCGCGCCATGCCGACGCGGCCATGTATGCCGCAAAACATGCGGGCCGGCGGCAGTTTCGCGTCTATGCCGGGGTGGATGCTGAGCCCGTGCGGGTGGCGCTCGAAGACGATCAGGCTTCAATTTGCTCCTGAAATAATAGCTACTTGCGCTTGCTGTGTAAGCGCTTTGGTCTTGTTTTGTTGAAATGCCCTGGTGGGGCGCCGCCCCCCTGACTTGGGGGCGCGAAATTTGTTGCACGGCCGCGCAAATAATTTTGATGGCCCTGGCGCGCGCCGCCGCCTACCATTCAACGCCAATTCCCCCTTATCCGGAGTGCCCGCGTGCCCAATCTGTCCAAAGTAACCTGCATCGAAGACCTGCGTGTCGTTGCCCGGCGCCGCGTGCCGCGCATGTTCTATGACTATGCCGATTCGGGCTCGTACACCGAGGGCACCTACCGCTCCAACACCGCCGATTTCCAGGGCATCAAGCTGCGCCAGCGCGTGGCCGTGAACATGGAGGGCCGCAGCACCCGCACCACCATGGTCGGCCAGGACGTGGCCATGCCCGTGGCCATTGCGCCCACCGGCCTCACCGGCATGCAGCATGCCGACGGCGAAATCCTGGGCGCGCGCGCGGCCAAGGCGTTTGGCATTCCGTTCACCCTATCGACCATGAGCATCTGCTCCATCGAAGACGTGGCCGAGCACGCCGGCCCCGGCTTCTGGTTTCAGCTGTATGTGATGCGCGACCGCGACTACATCGAGCGCCTGATCGACCGGGCCAAGGCCGCTGGCTGCTCGGCGCTGCAGCTCACGCTGGATCTGCAGATCCTGGGCCAGCGCCACAAGGACATCAAGAACGGCCTGTCGTCGCCGCCCAAGCCCACGCTGGCCAACCTCATCAATCTGGCGACCAAGCCGCACTGGTGCCTGGGCATGCTGGGCACCAAACGCCGCAGCTTTGGCAACATCGTCGGCCATGCCAAGGGCGTGGGCGACATGTCGTCGCTGGCATCGTGGACGGCCGAGCAGTTCGACCCGCAACTCAACTGGGGCGATGTGGAGTGGATCAAGAAGCGCTGGGGCGGCAAGCTGATTCTGAAGGGCATCATGGACGCCGAAGATGCGCGCCTGGCGGCCAACAGCGGTGCCGACGCGCTCATCGTCAGCAACCACGGCGGCCGCCAGCTCGATGGCGCGCCCTCGTCGATTGCGGCGCTGCCCGCCATCGCCGAGGCGGTGGGCAAGGACATCGAGGTGTGGATGGATGGCGGCATCCGCAGCGGCCAGGACGTGCTCAAGGCCCGCGCCCTGGGCGCACGCGGCACGCTGATCGGCCGCAGTTTTCTGTATGGCCTGGGCGCCTATGGCGAGGCGGGCGTGACCCGGGCGCTCGAGATCATCCAGAAAGAGCTGGACATCACCATGGCGTTTTGCGGCCGTACCCACATCGACCAGGTGGACTGCAGCATCCTGCTGCCGGGCACTTATCCGCTGGCCTGAATTCACAATGCCTTTAGTAGCGCCCATGACAACGTCCCGCACCGGCGGCCAGATTCTGGTCGATCAACTCCTCGTCCACGGCGTCCAGCAGCTGTTTTGCGTGCCCGGTGAAAGCTACCTGGCCGTGCTGGACGCCCTGCATGACGCCCACATCGCCGTCACCGTGTGCCGCCAGGAGGGTGGCGCGGCCATGATGGCCGAGGCGCAGGGCAAGCTCACCGGGAAGCCCGGCATCTGCTTTGTGACGCGCGGGCCGGGCGCCACCAACGCGGCTGCGGGCATCCACATTGCACACCAGGACTCGACCCCACTCATCCTGTTTGTGGGCCAGGTGGCGCGTGGCGCCATGGGGCGAGAGGCGTTTCAGGAGCTCGATTACGGCGCGGTGTTTGGCACCATGGCCAAGTGGGTGGTGCAGATCGACGACCCGGCGCGCATGCCCGAGCTGATTTCGCGCGCCTTCCATGTCGCCACTTCGGGCCGTCCCGGCCCTGTGGTGGTGGCGCTGCCCGAAGACATGCTGACCGAGGCCGCCACGGTGGCCGACGCGCTGCCCTACCAGGTGACCGAAACGCACCCCGGTGCGGCGCAGTTGGCCGAGTTGGCCGAGCGCCTCAAGGCCGCGCACCAGCCGGTGGCGGTCCTGGGCGGCAGTCGCTGGTCTGAGCAGGCGGTGCGCGAGTTTGTGGCGTTTGCCCAAGCGTGGTCGCTGCCGGTGTACTGCTCGTTCCGCCGCCAGATGCTGTTCCCGGCCACACACGCCTGCTACGGCGGTGACCTGGGCCTGGGCGTCAACCCCAAGCTGCTTGCGCGCATCAAGGCGTCGGACTTGGTGCTGGTGGTGGGCGGGCGACTGTCGGAGGTGCCATCGCAGGGCTACGAGCTGTTCCACATTCCCACACCCGCGCAGCCGTTTGTGCATGTGCATGCCGATGCGGACGAGCTGGGCAAGCTCTACCGCCCCACACAGGCCATCCACGCCACGCCCCAGGCGTTTGCTGCGGCGCTGGGCGCAGTGCGCCCCACGGCCCCTGTTGCTTGGAAGGCCCATGCAGAAGCCGCCCATGCCGAATACCTGGCGTGGAGCGATACCGCGCCCATCCGCATCCCCGGCAATCTGCAGATGGGCCAGGTGATGCAGCACCTCAAGGAAGTGCTGCCCGCCGACACCATCTTCTGCAACGGCGCGGGCAACTTCGCCACCTGGGTGCACCGCTTCTGGCCCTTCACCACCTATGCGAGCCAGCTCGCGCCCACCAGTGGATCGATGGGCTACGGCCTGCCCGCGGGCGTGGGCGCCAAGCGCCTGTGGCCGCAGCGCGAGGTGGTGGTTTTTGCGGGCGACGGTGACTTCCTGATGCACGGCCAGGAGTTCGCCACCGCCGTGCAGTACGGCCTGCCCATCATCGTGGTGCTGCTGGACAACGCCATGTACGGCACCATCCGCATGCACCAGGAGCGCGAGTACCCTGGCCGCATCAGTGCGACGGCACTGACAAATCCCGACTTCAAGGCCTACGCCCAGGCCTTCGGCGGCCACGGCGAGCGCGTGACCACCACCGAAGAGTTCGCTCCCGCCCTGGCGCGCGCCCGCGCCAGCGGTCTGCCCAGCGTGCTGCACTGTCTGATCGACCCCGAGGCCATCACGCCCACCGGCACGTTGCAGGGGATTCGCCGGGCAGCCCTGGCGAAAGCCTGAACCCTGCGGGTGCTGAGGGCACGGCGCAAAATAGCGGCTGTGACCGAAGCCGATCCTGCTTTTTCTGTCCCCGTCGCTGACCGCCCCGCGCGGCTGCGCCGCATCGCGCACCTCGACATGGACGCGTTCTTTGCTTCCGTCGAGCTGCTGCGCTACCCGCAGCTCAAGGGGCTGCCCGTGGTGATTGGCGGCGGGCGCCGCCGGGCGGACGATCTGCTGCTGCAAAGCCCCGATGGCACAGGCCCGCGCGAGCCGCGCTTCATTCCCGTGGCCGAGTTCCCGCTGCTCAAGGACTATGTGGGCCGCGGCGTCATCACCACCGCCACCTATGCCGCACGGCAGTTTGGCGTGGGTTCGGCCATGGGCATGATGAAGGCCGCCCGGCTGTGCCCCCAGGCCATCGTGCTGCCCGTGGACTTTGACGAGGTGCGCAGATACTCGCGCCTGTTCAAGCACACCATCACCGAGATCGCGCCGGTGATGCAGGACCGGGGCGTGGACGAGGTCTACATCGACTTCACCGACGTGCCCGGCGGCCAGCGCGAAGGCGGGCGCGTGCTGGCGCGGCTCATCCAGAAAAGCATCTTCGACGCCACGGGCCTGACCTGCTCGATCGGCGTGGCGCCCAACCGGCTGCTGGCCAAGATGGCCAGCGAGTTCAACAAGCCCAACGGCATCTCCATCGTCTATGCCGAAGACCTGCAGAGCAAGATCTGGCCGCTCAACGTGCGCAAGATCAATGGCATCGGCCCCAAGGCGGGCGAAAAATTGGCGGCGCTGGGAGTGCACACCATTGGCGATCTGGCCGCGCAAGACCCGCAGTGGCTGATGGGCCATTTCGGCCAATCGACCGGGGCCTGGATGCACCGCGTGGCCTGGGGCCAGGACGACAGCCCCGTGGTGACCGAGAGCGAGCCCGTGAGCATGAGCCGCGAAACCACGTTCGAGCGCGACCTGCATGCCGTGCGCGACAGGGCCGAGCTTTCGCGCATCTTTACCGACCTGTGCCAGCGCGTGGCCGAGGACCTGCAGCGCAAGGGCTATGTGGGCAAGACCATTGGCATCAAGCTGCGCTACGACGACTTCAAGACCGCCACGCGCGACCACACCTTGCCCACGCCCACGCAGGACGCGGCCACCATCCGCCACACGGCGGGGCTGTGCCTCAAGCGCGTGCCCCTGGAGCGGCGCTTGCGCCTGCTGGGCGTGCGGGTGGGAGCGTTGGTGCGCCTGTCCGACCATCTGCTGCTGGGGGATGTACCGGTTTCCACAACCAACCGCCCGCCGCGGCAGCCGGACCCGCACACCGCACCGCTGTTCTGACGATGCACCGGAATGGGGAATTTGTGTTAATTTGTGACTGATTGATTACAATCAAAGGTTTTCCTGCCGTTTTCTGGCCAGGACAGCACAAGGATCCCCGCCCATGCGTGTGAATTTGCCGGTAACCCAGCACGAGTATGAATTTCCGGACGAGAGCATGCTGGTGTCGTCCACCGACACCAAGGGTGTCATCGTGCATTGCAACCCGGCCTTCGTCGAGGCCAGCGGCTACAGCCACGATGAGCTGGCAGGCCAGCCGCACAACCTGATCCGCCACCCCGACATGCCACCCCAGGCGTTCAAGGACATGTGGTCCACCATCGGGCGCGGCCACACCTGGACCGGGCTGGTGAAGAACCGGCGCAAGGACGGCGGTTTTTACTGGGTGCGTGCCAACGTCACGCCCATCATGGAAAACGGCAAGCCGCGCGGCTACCTGTCGGTGCGCACCAAGCCGGGCCGTGCCGAGGTGCAGCAGGCCGAAGCCCTGTATGCCCAACTGCGCAGTGATCTCGCGGCGCAACGCGAGACCATCCGGTTGCACCATGGCCGGGTGGTTTATCCCGGGATGCGCGGTGCGCTGCAGCGGCTGAAGCAGATGTCGGCCACGCAGACCCTGGCGCTGATGCTGCTGGGCGTGGTGCTGGTGGGCATGCTGCCGCGCTGGCTGGGCTGGCAGGGCGCCCTGGCCTGGGGCGCCCAGCTTGGTTTGATGCTGGCGGGCTCTGCGGCCGTGCTGGCGTGGTTCCACGGCCGCATCGTGGGTGGCATGCGCACGGTCGAGCGGTTTGCCGGCGACATTGCCGGCTGCAACCTGGCCACTTCCCTCAACAGCGGGCAGTGCGCGCCGTCGCTGGCGCCCCTGGTGCGCGGCCTGGAGCAGATCCAGGTCAACCTGCGTGCCGTGGTGGGCGATGTGCGCACGGAGATTGCGGGCTTTTTGCGGTCGGCCGAAGAAATCGCCCAGGGCGGGCATGACCTTTACCAGCGCACCGAGGCGCAGGCCGCCAATCTGCAGGAAACCGCCGCCGCGATGGAAGAGCTTTCCAGCACGGTGCGGCAGACGGCCGACACATCGAGCGCGGTGGCCAGGGACAGCACCCAGAGCGCCGAAGTGGCGCGCGCTGGTGGCGCGGCGGTGCAGCAGGTGGGGCAGGCCATGCATGCCATTGAGCAGTCGTCGCGCAAGGTGGGCGAGATTGTCTCGGTCATCGAAGGCATTGCGTTTCAGACCAATCTGCTGGCGCTCAACGCTGCCGTGGAAGCCGCTCGCGCGGGCGAGCAGGGCCGGGGTTTTGCTGTGGTGGCCGGCGAGGTGCGCGCCCTAGCGCAGCGCAGCGCGGGTGCAGCCAAGGAGATCCGGGCACTGATCGGCACCTCGGTGTCGCAGGTGGCCGATGGCTCGCGCCAGATGGACCAGGCCGGCCAGACGATTGCCGACGTGGTGTCGTCGGTGTCCCGCGTGAGCGATTTGGTGCGCGAGATCAGCCAGGCCACGGCAGAACAGTCGATTGGCATCGGCCAGGTGAACGAGGCCGTCACGCAACTGGAGACCGTGACGCAGCAGAACGCGGCACTGGTCGAGGAGACCGCCGCGTCGGCCCAGGCGCTCAAGGGCAACGCGGTGTCCTTGTCGCGCTCAGTTGAGGTATTTCGCCTGCGGTAATGCCGTGCCAGTGCGGCACACCAGCCCGGCAAGTCTGGCGCGGTTACTGCCGCGCCGTGCGCGTGTTGGCCGGCAGCTGCTGCGGGTGGCTGGTACGCAGCGGGTTGATGTCGAGCCCGCCCCGGCGGGTGTAGCGCGCATACACCGTGAGCTTGATGGGTTTGCAGCGCGTCCACAGGTCCATGAAGATGCGCTCCACGCATTGCTCGTGGAACTCGTTGTGGTTGCGAAAGCTCACGATGTACTGCAGCAGCGCTTCCTGGTTGATCTGCGGGCCGCTGTAGGCAATCTGCACGCTGCCCCAGTCGGGCTGGCCCGTGACGAGGCAATTGCTCTTGAGCAGGTTGCTGGTCAGCACCTCGGACACGGGCGCTTCGCCAAACTCGGCGGTCAGCAAGTCGGGCGCGGGCTGGTAGCGCGTGCACTCTACGTCCAGCCGGTCCAGGCTCAGGCCGTCGAGTTCGTGCACGGGCTCGCGGTCAAACAGCTCGGGCAGCAGCAACTTCACCCCCACGGTGGCGGGGTGGTCGGCACCGCGCCACACGGCCTCGCTGATGTCGGCGCGGATGCGGGCCTGCACTTCGGCCGCGTCGGCAAAGCGCGTGTTGTTGAAGCTGTTGAGGTAGAGCTTGAACGACTTGCTTTCGACGATGTTGGGTGTTTCACAGGGCACGGTGATGTGCGCCAGCGCCACCTGGGGCTTGCCGCGCGCATTCAGCCACGACAGCTCGAACGCCGTCCACAGGTCGGCCCCGAAGAAGGGAGGCGCGCCCGCAATGCCGATCTCGGCGCGCTTGCCCGCGCGCGGGATGGGAAACAGCAGTGAGGCATCGTACTGGTCGGCATACGCCGATGCCTTGCCCAGTTGCGATTGTTCCGGCGTGGTCATGGTGTGTCCTTGTGCTATCTAATTAATAGCTGCTTGCGCTTTATTCATAAGGGCGGATTCAAGTCCAAGTGCAACAAATATTCATTAATGCACTGAATCAGGCTGTTGTGTCAGCCGGGCCAAATGTTCGGCATAAACCTCAATGGGCTTGCTCCACCCCAGAGTCATCCTGGGGCGCCCATTGAGCTCATCGGCTACGGCATCCAGATACTCCTGGCTATAGCCGCTCAGATCAGTCCCCTTGGGGAAGTACTGCCGCAGCAATCCATTGGTGTTTTCGTTGGAGCCCCGCTGCCAGGGGCTGTAGGGGTCACAGAAGTACACCTTCATGCCCGTGTTCTCGGTGAGCTTGGCATGCTCTGCCATCTCACTGCCACGGTCATAGGTCAGGCTCTGGCGCATCGGGCTGGCAATGCCATTGAGCTTGTCGCTGAAGGCCTGCAGTACATGTGCCGCTGTCGCCGGGTTGGGGTGCGGCAGCTTGACCAGCACCACCAGGCGGGTCGTGCGCTCGACCAGCGTGCCAATGGCACTGGCATTGCCTTTGCCCTTGATGAGGTCGCCCTCCCAGTGCCCGGGCAACTGACGATCCTCAATCTCGGGTGGGCGCACATGGATGCTCAGCAGGTCGGTGATTTGCCCACGCCGATCCTCGCCTTTGGAGCGCGGCCAGCGCTTGGCGCGGGCCATGCGCAAGCAGGCCACCAGCTCCTTCTTGAGCTCTCCGCGGGGCTGGGCGTAGATGCAGGTGTAGATGCTCTCGTGGGACACTTGTTTGCGCTTGTTGTCAGGGTGCAGTTTCTTCAACTGCCCAGCGATTTGCTGGGGAGACCAGTGCCGGAGCAGATAGTCGCGAACGATCTTGAACAAAGGTCCATCGCGGTGCAGTTTGGGCTGGGGACGGGCAAAGCATCTGCGCCTGTCGCTGCGTTGCTGGGCGAACTTGGAGGTGTAGGCCTTGGCGCCCGCATTGCGTTGGCATTCCCGGCTGATGGTGCTCTTGCAGCGCCCCAAGGCCCGCGCTATGGCGCTGAGGCTTTGCTTTTGCTGAAGCCCCAAGGCGATCGCATGGCGTTCGCTCTCGCTCAACTGCTGGTAATTCTTCTTTGTCATCTTGACCTCAATTCTCGGTGTTGCACTTCGGAATTGAGGCCGCCAAGCGCCAGAGCCTGTTTTATGTAAATTCCCGCTGGCGCAGCCATTTGGTGGCGATCCACTTGTCGCCCGCGATCACTGGCGCGCCGCCATGCAGCGTGCGGGTGGACGGCTCCGGGAGTGCATAGCTGAAGAACACGGCGTTGCCGCGCTGCGGTGCAACTTCGAGCTGCGCATCCGGAAAGACGGTGCCACCGCCCTTCTCCGGCGTGTTCAGGTAGATGACCAGCGTACCCACGCGCTGCCCGCCGCGCCGCACGATGGTGGGCGTGCCGGGCTCGGCGGGGTCGAAGTAGTCGTAATGCGGCTTGTATTCGGCCCCGGGGCGGTAGTGCAGCACCTGCAGGCCTTCGCCGTTTTCGATGGGCCAGTTCAGCAGGCGGGCAATGCGTTCTTCGATGCGCTGGATCAGCGGACTCTCGCCGCGCTGAAAGAACATGCCGTCGCTGGTGCGGTGGTCGTTGATTTCCTCCCCGCCCGTTTGGGTGGCCACCGTGAGCGAGCGCGCCATGCGCGGGGCGGCGGCGGCGATCAGGGCGTCACATTCATCCGGTCCCAGCAGGTTGCCAAACACCACGAGGCGAGGGTGGGTGAGGGTGAGCAGCACGCTGACCTGCCGGTCGCCTGCATCGAGGAACGGGGGCGAATCCGCCAGCAGCGGCGCAGGAACGGCCGATGCACGGGGCGGGCGGCGGGCCTGCGGGCTGTTTTCGGCAGGCGCTTGCAGCACTTGCGCAAGTGCCTGCGTGGCCACATCGTCGGCCCAGCCGGCGGCGCGCAGGGATTGCAGCAGGTCCGGTGCGGAGCAGCCGGCCCCGGCCTGATCGGCGATCCACTGGCGCAGCTCGGGCGTGATGGGCTGGCTGGCGGCCTGCTGCGGCGTGCTCGCCCCTGCCGGAGTGCGCTGGTCGGAACGCGAAGCCATGGCGGTATTCAGGCTGGCTTGCGCCGAAAAACCAGGCGCTCGGGCTCGGAGGATGCGGGGGCGAAGGTATAGCCTTCCAGATCGAAGGCTTCGAGCTTGTGCGGCGTGGCAATGCGGTGGGTGATGGCATAGCGTGCCATCAGGCCCCGCGCGCGCTTGGCATGAAAGCTGATGATCTTGTAGGCGCCGCCTTTCCAGTCCTCGAACACGCACTCGATGACGCGCGCCTTGAGCTGCTTGCGGTCCACCGCCTTGAAATATTCCTGGGACGCCAGGTTGACCACCACGGGCGTGGTGTCGGCGCGCAGGCGGGTGTTGAGGTGCTCGGCAATCTGGCCGCCCCAGAACTGATAGAGGTTGCTGCCGGCCGCCGTGGCCAGGCGCGTGCCCATTTCCAGCCGGTAGGGCTGCATCCAGTCGAGCGGGCGCAACACACCATACAGGCCGCTCAGGATCGCCACATGGTGCTGCGCCCAGTCGAGGTCGGTCGCGGCCAGCGTGCGGGCCTGCAGGCCTTCGTACACATCGCCGTTGAAGGCCAGCAGGGCCTGGCGCGAATTGGCTGCGGTGAATTTTGGTTGCCAGACTTGGTAGCGCACCACGTTCAGGGCGGCGAGCTTGTCGCTCAGGCCCATCAACGAGGCAATGTCCTGGGGAGATTTTTCGCGCAGCACGTCGATCAGCTGCGTGGACTGCGGCACGAACTGCGGCAGCGTGTGCGGCAGCCCTGCAGGCAGGGGTGTGTCGTAGTCGAGCGATTTGGCGGGAGACAGCAGGAACAGCATGGTGTGGGCGTGGTGGTCCGGGGATCTCGACGGGCAATGTCGAAGGGTAATCCAGTGCGCAAGATGGGAGCGGTCAGGGCCTCAAGAAGCCCCAATGAAAGAAGGCGGCCTGGGCCGCCTTCTTGGTTGCTGCATCAGGCAGCCGGGGGCTGCTCAAAAGGCAGCGTCATGGCCGACAGGTCGCGGCGGGTTTCCACCAGCACCAGCGGGCCTTCGTCCAGCACCACGGCGGGCGGGCGCTCGCGCGGCACGCGGATGGGTTGCGGCTCGGCAGCAATCGCGGCCTGCACGGCGGCGATTTTTTCCGCATCCGAATTCACCCACTGCAGGCCTGACGCAGCGGCCACCTGTTGCAAGGCATCGAGCGGCAGCGTGAAGCCCTGGACGCGGGCATGCCCTGGGCGGCAGGCGCTGCGGCAGGTGCCGGTGCAGCCACAGGCGTTGCTGCGGCTGCGGCCTTTGGAGCCGCGGCCACGGGCGCGGCGGCCACGGGTGCCGGTGCTGCAGCCGGTGCTGGCACGGGGGCCGAGGCTTGCACCAAGGCTTCTGCGCGGGGCTGCTCGGGTGCCGGTGTGGGCGCAGCGATGGGAGCGGCTGCGGGCACTGGGGCTGGAGCTGGGCCGTGGGGGCTGCGTTGAAGTAGCTGCGGCGTGCGGGCTCTTCCTGGACATCGGCGGCCGGGGGGCGACGGGGGCCGATGTATCGAGCTCCATCATGGCTGGGGCAGCTGATTCCACCGCATCGCGGGGGCGCGGTCGCGCCGGTCGCGGCCATAACGGTCGCGTGAACGGCGCTCACGGCGGTCATCGTTGGCTGGTGCGGTTTCGTTGCCGCTCAGGTCCAGATCGGGCAGCGACGACAGCGGGGCGGTGTCCGCAAAGTCCGCGGCGGAGGCTCCGGCGCCTTGCTGTGCTTCTGTCGCGCGGGGGGCGCGTTCACCGCGCTCCGTGCGCTCGCCACGTTCGCGACGACCCTGGCCTTCGCCACGCTCACGGCGCGGGCCGCGTTCGCCACGGGGCTGGGTGCCAGCTGCTTCGGGGCCGTTGCCGTTCGGGCCCGTCACCTGGGCCTGGATGGCGGTCTGGGCGGCGGCGTTGTCGGTGTCGGCGCCGGCAGCGTTGTTGCGGGGCTCTGCATCGCGGCGGCCACGGCCGCCTTCGCGACCATCCCGGCCTTCACGTCCGTTGCGGCCTTCACCTTCGCCACGGGGCGGACGGCCTTCACCTTCGCCACGGGGCGGACGGCCTTCGCCGTCGCGCGGTGCACGGGTTTCCGCCGAGCGCTCACCACGGCGGCCACGGCCTTCGCCGTTGGCTTCGCGGTTGCCATCACGGGGGGCGCCGCCTTCGCGGTTGCCGTCGCGGCCGGCGCTGCGTTCACCGCGCTCGCCACGGCGGCCACGGCCTTCGCCATTGCGGCCATCGCGGCGGGGTTCACCGCGCGTGCCGGCTTCGGCAGGCGCTGCGACAGGTGCGGGGGCGGCAGCCGGCACGGAAGCCGGCGCATCACCCATGCCAAACAGGCTCTTGAGCCAGCCGAAGAAGCCTTGTTCCTGCGGCGCGGCCGGGGCGCGCGGTGCCGCAGGAGCGGGTGCGGCGGCTTGCGCAGGCGCCGCAGCGGCAGGGCGCTGGCCCGCGCGCGGTGGGCGTGCGGCGCCCTCGGGCGGGGCTCGGCGATGGGGGCAGGCGCATCGGGCAGCACGCCCTTGATGACCGGGGTCTGCTTGTTGGTGGGCTCTTGCGAGCGGCGCGTCACGGCCGTGGGGTCTTCCACTTCTTCGGCGAGCTTGTAGCTGGCTTCGATGTGGTCCAGGCGCGGGTCGTCGTGCTTGAGGCGTTCGAGGCGGTAGTTGGGGGTTTCCAGCGTCTTGTTGGGCACCATCAGCACGGCCACGCGCTGCTTGAGTTCGATCTTGGCGATCTCGGTGCGCTTTTCGTTGAGCAGGAACGAGGCCACTTCCACAGGCACCTGGCAGTGCACGGCGGCCGTGTTGTCCTTCATCGATTCTTCCTGAATGATCCGCAGGATCTGCAGGGCCGACGATTCGGTGTCGCGGATGTGGCCCGAGCCGCCGCAACGGGGGCAGGGGATGGACGAGCCTTCAGACAATGCGGGCTTCAGGCGCTGGCGGCTCATTTCCATCAGGCCGAACTTGCTGATGGTGCCGAACTGCACGCGGGCGCGGTCCTGGCGCAGCGCGTCACGCAGGCGGTTTTCCACTTCGCGGCGGTTCTTGCTCTCATCCATGTCGATGAAGTCGATCACGATCAGGCCGCCCAGGTCGCGCAGGCGCATCTGGCGGGCCACTTCGTCGGCGGCTTCCAGGTTGGTGCGTGTGGCGGTTTCCTCGATGTCGCCGCCCTTGATGGCGCGGGCCGAGTTCACGTCCACGCTGACCAGCGCTTCGGTGTGGTCGATCACGATGGCGCCGCCCGAGGGCAGTTGCACGGTGCGGGCGTAGGCCGATTCGATCTGGTGCTCGATCTGGAAGCGGCTGAACAGGGCGGCGTCGTCGCGGTAGCGCTTCACGCGGGCGGCATGCTCGGGCATGACGTGCGCCATGAACTGCTGCGCCTGTTCGTAGATGTCGTCGGTGTCGATGAGGATGTCACCGATGTCGTTGTTGAAGTAGTCGCGGATCGCGCGGATGACGAGGCTCGATTCCTGGTAGATCAGGAAGGCGCCCTTGCCACCCTTGGCGGCGCCGTCGATGGCGTTCCACAGTTTCAGCAGGTAGTTCAGGTCCCACTGCAGTTCGGGCGCGCTGCGGCCGATGCCGGCGGTGCGCGCAATGATGGACATGCCGTTGGGGTATTCGAGCTGGTCCATCGCCTCCTTGAGCTCGGCGCGGTCCTCGCCCTCAATGCGGCGCGACACGCCGCCGCCACGGGGGTTGTTGGGCATCAGCACCACGTAGCGGCCGGCCAGCGAGACAAAGGTGGTTAGCGCCGCACCCTTGTTGCCGCGCTCTTCCTTTTCGACCTGGACCAGCAGCTCCTGGCCTTCCTTGATCACTTCATTGATGCGTGCCTGGCTGGGCGAGACGCCGGGGCGAAGTAGGTGCGCGAAATTTCCTTGAACGGCAAAAAGCCGTGGCGGTCTTCGCCGTAGTCCACAAAGCAGGCCTCCAGCGACGGCTCGACGCGCGTGACCACGGCCTTGTAGATGTTGCCCTTGCGCTGCTCGCGCCCTTCGATTTCGATTTCGTAGTCGAGGAGCTTTTGTCCGTCGACGATGGCCAGGCGCCGTTCTTCGGGCTGCGTGGCGTTGATGAGCATCCGCTTCATGATGCGATTCCTTTGCGTGTGTGACGGTCGGCAGCGGCGCAGCCAACAGGGCTGCGCGGGCTGCCACCCGCCGTTCCAAACCAATAAACAAGCTCTAACGGAGCTGTGAATGCCTGGACTGACGCATCGAAACGAAGGGAATTGCCGGAGATGCCAATGATCTGCCGCGCTCTAGCGCAGCATCGTGAGGCAGGGGCGCGTGGATGGGGGCGAGTGGTAAGAGCGCAGTTTTGCTATCAAAAGAGTAGCTGGTTGCGCTTGCTGGTTGTGGGTTGATGGCGATTTTTGGCGCGCAGCCAAAGGCCGCAGCCTCTGCCACAACGTCATCATCCATGTCATCAACAACCACATGCTCGCTTCGATCCGCTGGCAGACTGCGCCCGGGTGGGGCGAATCTGCCAGCTTGGGGGATTCCGTATCAGTGTTTCAATTTGTCAGCCCGCCGCGCGGCGTACCGGCCACTGCAGGCATCTGGCCTGCAATCTGCATGTACGACGCCCGCTGGCATCGACCTGCCTGCGCAAATGCAAGGGCTGTGTGGACTAAACTCCAGACAAATCAACCACTTACACAATGGCGCGCAGGTGAAACACATTATAGGGGGCAAACCGTCATCCGACCGCACCCCCGAAGCTCCCGCTCCCGCGGCGCGTCTGGTGGAAGTCGACGAAGACTCCGCCGGCCAGCGCCTCGACAACTTCCTGATACGCCAGCTCAAGGGCGTGCCCAAAACCCATGTCTATCGCATCATCCGCAGCGGCGAGGTGCGCATCAACAAGGGCCGGGTCAATGCCGACACCCGTGTGGCGACGGGCGATGTGGTGCGCCTGCCGCCGGTGCGTATTTCCGACAAGGTCGCTGAAAAGGCCGAGCGGCCCGCGCCGGCGCGCGAATTTCCCATCCTGCTTGAGGACGAGCATCTGATCGCCCTGGACAAGCCCGCCGGCGTGGCGGTGCATGGCGGCAGCGGGGTGAGCTTTGGCGTGATCGAGCAATTGCGCCAGGCGCGGCCACAGGCCCGATTTCTGGAGCTGGTGCACCGGCTGGACCGCGAAACCTCGGGCATCCTGCTGGTGGCCAAGAAGCGGTCAGCGCTCACTCACCTGCAAGACCAGTTCCGTGAACGGGAAACCGGCAAAACCTACCTGGCGCTGGTGACGGGCGCCTGGCCCGCCAACAAGAAGGTGATCGACCAGCCACTGCACAAGTACCTGCAGGCCGACGGAGAACGCCGTGTGCGCGTGACCACGGTCGACGACCCGGATGGCCTGCGCTCCATCACGCTGGTCAAGGTGCGGCAGTTGCTGCCCGCGCGCCCGGCGCAGGGCCTGCCCGCCATGAGCCTGCTGGAGGTGACCATCAAGACCGGCCGCACCCACCAGATCCGCGTGCACCTGGCCAGCCAGGGGCATGCCATCGTGGGGGACGACAAATACGGCGATTTCGACCTCAACAAGCGCCTGCAGAAACTGGGGGTACGGCGCATGTTCCTCCATGCCTGGCGGTTACAGTTCACGCACCCGGCCACCGGTGAACGTGTGCTGCTGAACGCTGAACTGCCGCCGGAGCTTGCCGAATTCATTCCAACCGCCTGATTGCCCCATGCGCCCCACCGCCCGCCCGCGCCGCTTTGACCTGATCGCCTTTGACTGGGACGGCACCTTGTTCGACTCCACGGCCATCATCGTGCGCAGCATCCAGGAAGCGGTGCGCGACGTGGGCGGCACCGTACCCACCGACCGGGCCGCTGCCTATGTGATCGGCATGGCCCTCACGCAGGCCCTGGCCCATGCTGCGCCCGATGTGCCGCCCGAAAAATACCCCGAGCTGAACAATCGCTACCGGTTTCACTATCTGCAGCACCAGGATGACCTGAGCCTGTTTGCCGGCGTGCTGCCCCTGCTGGCCGACCTGCGGGCGCAAGGCCACCTGCTGGCCGTGGCCACCGGCAAAAGCCGCCGGGGCCTGGATGAGGCGCTGCACTCGGTGCAGCTCAAAGGCGTGTTCGACGGCTCGCGCACGGCCGACGAGACGGCCGGCAAGCCCCATCCCCTGATGCTGCACGAGCTGATGGCCGAGTTTGACGTGGTGCCCGAGCGCCTGCTCATGATTGGCGACACCACCCACGACCTGCAGATGGCGCTGTCGGCCGGATGCGCCAGCGTGGGCGTGAGCTACGGTGCCCACGAGCCAGAAACCTTCGAGGTGCTGAACCCCCTGCATGTGGCGCATTCGGTGCGCGAGTTGCACGACTGGCTGCTGTCCCATGCCTGACGCGTACCGGGCCAGCGCCGATTCCAGCGCGATTGCGCTGTGCAACAGCGCCGATCTGCAGGAGCGCCACCTGGCCGTGCCCTTTGACGTGGTGTATGCCGGGCAGACCTGCCGGGCCTTTGCCATTCGCTACGAGGGACGGCCCCACGCCTTTCTGAACCGGTGCACCCATGTGGCCATGGAGATGGACTACCAGCCCGACCGGTTTTTCGATGACACCGGCCAGTGGCTGCTTTGTGCCACCCACGGCGCTGCCTACCGGCCAGACACCGGCGCGTGCGCGGGTGGCCCCTGCCGTGGCGGTCTCGTGAAAATTGCCCTGTCCGAAGTGGACGGGGTGGTGCACTGGCATACTGCCTACAACCTGCAACCTGTTGAGTTCTGACCCATGACCGAGCCCACCCGCACCGAACCCACAGGTTCTGGGAAAAATCCACCGCCAGCGCCCGATCTGTGGGCGCAATCAGCTACAAATTCGGGAGCGAAAGTGAGCGATGCAACGCGTGAACCGGGTTGGGAGCGCGCCACGCTGGAAAAGCTGGCCTTCTCTGTCCTCAACGAGCAACGCAGTGCCCGCCGCTGGAAGATCTTCTTTCGCCTGACCTGGCTGCTGGTGGTGCTGCTGGTCGCCTGGGCGGCCCTGTACCAGAGCACCAGTGGCCCCAGCAAGTCGGCGCCGCACACGGCGGTGGTGGACATCAAGGGCGAAATCGCCTCGGGTGCCGAAGCCAGCGCCGAACTGGTGGTGGCGGCCATGCGCAGCGCCCTGGAAGACGAGGGCTCCAAGGCGCTGGTACTGCTGATCAACTCACCCGGCGGCAGCCCGGTGCAGGCCGGCATGATCAATGACGAAATCGTGCGCCTGAAGGTCAAGCACAACAAGCCTGTGTATGCGGTGGTGGAAGAGACCTGCGCCTCGGCTGCTTATTACATTGCGGCGGCGGCTGACGAAATCTTTGTGGACAAGGCCAGCATCGTGGGCAGCATTGGCGTGTTGATGGACGGTTTCGGTTTTACGGGCACCATGGAAAAGCTGGGTGTGGAGCGCCGCCTGCTCACCGCCGGCGAGAACAAGGGTTTTCTCGACCCCTTCAGCCCGCAGACGGAAAAGCACCGCGAATACGCCCTGACCATGCTCGACCAGATCCATCAGCAGTTCATTGGCGTGGTGAAGGCCGGGCGGGGCGATCGCCTCAAGCCCACGCCCGAAACCTTCAGCGGCCTGTTCTGGACGGGCCAGCAGGCCATCGAAATGGGCCTGGCCGACAAGCTTGGAAGCCTGGACTTTGTCGCGCGCGAAGTGGTCAAGGCCGAAGACATCATCGACTACACGCGCCGTGAAAACGTGGCCGAACGCCTGGCCAAGCGTTTCGGTGCCGCGATGGGCGTGGGTGCGGCCAAGGCCCTGGCAACCACCGCCGCGCCGCAATTGCGTTGAATGTGTGGCCCCGTTGTGTTGGGGCGGCAGATGGGGCGTTTTTGTGAAGGAATTAACCGATAGCGCTTGCGCAGCAAGCGCTATTAGCTATCAAATAAATAGCTAAAATCGGGTTGCCACGCCTATCGGCCAAAGGCAAACACCACCGGCGTACGGTTGTCCGTGGGAATCGCCTGTTGGCGCCACTGGCGCACCAGCTGGCTGCGGATCTGCACCTGGGGCAAGGTCAGCCCCCCCGCCAATGCCAGCCGCGTGTGGGGCTGCAGCGTCTGCACCAGGGCCTGCCAAAGCGCCGCGTTGCGGTAGGGCGTTTCGATGAAAAGCTGGGTCTGCCCCGTCTTGAGCGCCAGCGATTCCAGCTCCCGAATGCGCTGGGTGCGCTCCTGCGCGTCTTGCGGCAGGTAGCCGGTGAAGGCAAAGTTCTGGCCGTTCAGGCCGCTGGCGGCCAGCGCCAGCAGCAGCGAGACAGGTCCCACCAGCGGCACCACCGCAATGCCCAGGTCGTGCGCTGCGCGCACCACGGACGAGCCCGGGTCGGCCACGGCGGGCATGCCGGCTTCGCTGATCAGGCCCATATCGTGCCCCAGCAGGGCCGCTGCCAGCAGCGGGCGGGCGTCGAACGGGGCCGATCCCTTGTCGCCGTGGTCGCCCTTCTTGTGGACTTCGCGTGGCAGCTCGGTGATGGTTTGCTGCTGCAGCGATGCGGCCAGCGGGTGCAGCGGCTCGATGCGTTTGAGGTAGGCGCGCGTGCTCTTGGCGTTCTCGCAGATCCAGTGCGTCAGGCGGGCGGCCGTTTTCAGGGTGCCTTCGGGCAGGGCGTCCTGCAACGGCGCCTGGGTGTCGCAGCCAAAGTCGAGCGGCGCCGGCACCAGGTACAGCGTGCCGTTGACGGCGGTATTGCCGGGCGCGTCGGCCGGAGTGGTGGGGCGCGTGCTCATGGCAAAACCAGGCCGGCGGCGCGCAGCATGCGGCAGGTGCGGATCAGCGGCAGACCAATCAAGGCGGTGGGGTCGTCGCTGTGGATGGCGTCGAGCAGCGCAATGCCCAGGCCTTCGCTTTTGGCGCTACCCGCGCAGTCGTACGGCTGCTCGGCGCGCAGATAGCGCTCGATCTCCTCGTCGGACAGGCTGCGAAAGTGCACCTCGACCGGTGCCAGGTTCACCTGCTCGAACCCCGTGGCGGCACAGACCACAGCCACCGCCGTCTGGAAGATCACGGTTTCACCGCGCATCTGGCGCAACTGGGCCACTGCGCGCTCGTGGGTGCCCGGCTTGCCCAGTGGCTGGCCACCCAGGTCGGCCACCTGGTCCGAACCGATCACCATCGCTTGTGGATGCTGGCGGGCCACTGCATGGGCCTTGGCCAAGGCCAGGCGCAGGGCCAGAGCGCGGGGCGTTTCGCCTGCCAGCGGGGTTTCGTCCACCTCGGGGGCGGCCACCGCGAAAGGCAGGTTCAGCCGCGACAGCAGGTCGTGGCGGTAACGCGAAGTGGAGCCCAATACCAAGGGGCGTTGCGGGTTGGGGGATTGATGCATCGGCCGATTCTCTTACACTGCCGCCATGACCAAGGAATTCTCTCCCGACCGGCTCGACGTCAAGGCCTTTGCACAGGCGGGTGGGCAGCTGTCCGGGCATGACTCGCTGCTGAAATACGAGCGGCTGTCCCAGGAGGCCAAGAGCCTGCATCCTGATCTGCGGGTGGACTGGACGGCCACGGGTGAAATCCGCACTGCGCTGGGCGGCATTGGTCAGGTGTGGCTGAATGTCCAGGTTCAGGCCACTTTTCCCATGGAATGCCAGCGCTGCCTGACGCCGGTGGACGTGCCTCTGGCCGTGGAGCGGTCCTTTCGCTTTGTGGCCGATGAAGCCACTGCCGAGGCCCTCGACGATGAGAGCGAGGAAGACCTGCTGGCACTGAGCCGTGAGTTCGATCTGCGTGAGCTGATCGAAGATGAGCTGCTGATGGCGCTGCCCGTGGTGCCAAAACACGACGAGTGCCCGACCTCGGTGCCCCTGGCGTCTTCCGATGCCGATTTTGAAGAGGCCAATGCCGAAAAACCCAACCCGTTTGCTGCTTTGGCCGCCTTGCGCAAGGATGGCAAGACGGATTGATCGACCCAAAAAGCATTTGGGTTATAATCGTGGGCTTCACGCGAACCCCATCGTGTCTTTTTGGGCTGATCGCGTTTTTACCAACCCATTCCAGATCAGGAGCCATCATGGCCGTTCAGCAAAACAAAAAGTCCCCTTCCAAGCGCGGCATGCACCGCTCGCACAATGCCCTGAACGTGCCGGGCATTGCCGTGGAACCCACCACCGGTGAAACGCATCTGCGTCACCACATCAGCCCCAACGGCTTCTACCGTGGCCGCCAGGTGCTGAAGAACAAGTCTGAAGCCTGACTTTAGCCATCCCTGCAAGGCCCGTTGCTACTTTTATTGTAGCGCGGGCCTTTGTTTTGACCGTTGTATTCATCTTTCGGTCCGCACAGCGGGCCGGACAAGTCGCCCATGATCACACTGGCTGTTGACTGCATGGGGGGCGACCACGGCCCCCGCGTCACGCTCGCGGCGTGCCGTCAGTTCCTCGACAATCATCCCGATGCCCGTCTGCTGCTGGTCGGCCTGAAGGACAGTCTGCAATCCTTCTCGCATGAGCGCGCCACCGTGGTGCCGGCCACCGAAGTGGTCGCCATGGACGACCCTGTGGAGATTGCCCTGCGCCGCAAGAAGGACTCGTCCATGCGTGTTGCCATCCAGCAGGTGAAGGATGGCACGGCTGCCGCAGCGGTTTCCGCCGGCAACACGGGCGCCTTGATGGCCATTGCCCGCTATATCCTCAAGACGCTCGATGGCATTGACCGCCCGGCCATTGCCACCCAGATGCCCAACGCGCAGGGCGGCGCCACCACCGTGCTCGATCTGGGTGCCAATGTGGACTGCTCGGCCGAGCATCTTTTGCAGTTTGCTGTCATGGGCTCTGCGCTGGTTTCAGTGCTCAAAGGTGTCGAGGAGCCCACCGTGGGTCTGCTCAATATTGGTGAAGAAATCATCAAAGGCAGCGAAGTCATCAAAAAAGCTGGTGAACTCCTGCGATCTGCTGCCAATTCGGGTGATCTGAATTTTTATGGCAATGTCGAAGGCAATGACATCTTCAAGGGAACCGTGGACATCGTGGTGTGTGACGGTTTTGTGGGCAATGTCGCATTGAAGGCCAGCGAGGGCGTGGCGTCGATGGTGGTGGGTGGGCTCAAACAGGAGTTTTCGCGCAACATCCTGACCAAAGCTGCGGCCATCGTCGCTTATCCGGTTCTCAAGGCGCTCATGAATCGCATGGATTACCGGCGTTACAACGGTGCGGCGCTGTTGGGCCTGCGCGGACTGGTGTTCAAGAGCCACGGTTCAGCCGACACCATGGCTTTCGAGCAGGCTTTGAACCGGGCGTATGATGCAGCCCGCAACAACCTGCTCGATCGTGTCCGGACCCGGATTGCGCATGCGGCGCCCCTGCTGGCGCCTGGCAATGCCCAGCCAACGCCCGGTGCTGCGGCGACAACCTATTGATGAGACGCTATTCCCGCATTATCGGCACCGGCAGCTACCTGCCCCCGCGCCGTGTGACCAACGCCGATCTGGTGGCCGAGCTGGCACAGAGCGGTATCGAAACTTCCGACCAATGGATCGTGGAGCGCACCGGAATCCGGGCGCGCCACTTCGCGGCGCCGGATGTGACCTGCAGCGATCTGGGTCTGGAGGCGGCCAGGAAGGCGCTGGAGGCCGCCGGCTGCCAGCCGCAGGACATCGATCTGATCATCGTGGCCACTTCCACGCCCGACATGGTGTTCCCTTCGGCAGCCTGCATCTTGCAAAACAAGCTCGGAGCCAACGGTTGCCCCGCCTTTGACGTGCAGGCTGTGTGCAGCGGCTTCGTATATGCCCTCACGGTGGCGGATGCCATGATCCAGACCGGCGCCGCCAGGCGCGCGCTGGTGGTGGGGGCCGAGGTGTTCAGTCGCATTCTGGATTTCAAGGACCGCACGACTTGCGTGCTGTTTGGCGATGGCGCGGGTGCAGTGGTGCTGGAGGCGTCGGAAACGCCCGGTATCCTGGCCAGCGACCTGCATGCCGATGGGCGGTATGTCGATATTCTGTGTGTGCCGGGCGGTGTCTCGGGTGGCGAAGTGCTCGGCCATCCCTTGCTCAAGATGGACGGCCAGGCCGTGTTCAAGCTGGCGGTGGGCGTGCTCGACAAGGCGGCGCGCGCCACGCTGGCCAAAGCCAACCTGACCGATGCCGACATCGACTGGCTGATTCCGCACCAGGCCAATATCCGCATCATGCAGAGCACTGCCAAGAAGCTGAAGCTGTCCATGGACAAAGTGGTGGTCACGGTGGACCAGCATGGCAATACATCGGCAGCGTCGATTCCGCTGGCACTGGACCATGCGGTGCGCTCTGGCCAAGTCAAGAAGGGTGAGACCCTGCTGCTTGAAGGGGTGGGGGCGGCTTCACCTGGGGTGCGGTGCTCCTGAAGTTATAGCTGTTAGCGCTTTTTGAATAAGCGCTGCGGGCATATTTCGTATCTACATCTGGTTTTATGAAATCCTTTGCATTTGTCTTTCCGGGGCAGGGCTCGCAGTCTGTGGGCATGCTGGACGCCTGGGGCGATCACCCCGTCGTGGTCCAGACTCTTCAGGAAGCCTCTGACGCCCTGGGTGAAAACATTGCCCGGTTGATCCAGGAAGGCCCCAAGGAGGCGCTGGCCCTGACCACCAACACCCAGCCGGTCATGCTGGTGGCCGGGGTTGCCGCGTGGCGCGCCTGGCGCGCCGAAGGCGGCGCCCTGCCGCTGGCGGTGGCCGGGCATTCGTTGGGCGAGTATTCGGCGCTGGTGGCCGCGGGCGTGTTGACGCTGGCACAGGCGGCTCCGCTGGTGCGTCTGCGCGCCGCCGCCATGCAGGAGGCCGTGCCAGTGGGCACGGGGGCCATGGCGGCCATTCTGGGCATGGAGGCCTCCCGGGTCATTGCGGGCTGTGCCGAGGCGGCGGCTTCCTTTGGCGCGGGATCGATCGAAGTCGTCGAGGCAGTGAATTTCAACGATCCGGTCCAGACCGTGATCGCCGGCACCAAGGCGGGCGTGGACAAGGCCTGCGAGTTGCTCAAGGCCGCGGGCGCCAAGCGCGCGCTGCCGTTGCCCGTGTCGGCGCCGTTCCACTCCAGCCTGATGAAGCCCGCAGCCGAGAAGCTGCGCGTGGCACTGGCCGATGTGCTGTTGAGCGCGCCGCAAATTCCGGTGCTCAACAACGTGGACGTGGCCGTGCAGCAGGACGCAGACGCCATTCGCGACGCGCTGTACCGCCAGGCCTTTGGCCCCGTGCGCTGGGTCGAGTGCGTGCAGGCGCTGAAAGGCCGCGGTATCACCCATCTCATTGAATGTGGCCCCGGCAAGGTGCTGGCGGGCCTGACCAAGCGCATCGACCCCGAACTGGTTGGTGCTGCACTGTTTGATCCGGCCACGCTGGCCGAAACCCGGGAGTTGTTGGCATGACGCAATCTGTATCCCAAGCCCAAGTGGCGCTGGTGACTGGCGCATCGCGCGGCATTGGCGCCGCGATTGCCCTGGAGCTTGCCGTGCGCGGCTATCAGGTGGTGGGCACCGCCACCACGGACGAGGGTGCAGAACGCATCAGCCAGGCGCTGTCGGCCTATCCGGGCTGCAAGGGCGCCAACCTGAACGTCAATGATGGCGCGGCCATTGAGGCGTTGATGGACTCCATCGTCAAGCAGCAGGGCGGTTTGCATGTATTGGTGAACAATGCCGGCATCACGCGCGACACGCTGGCCATGCGCATGAAAGACGAAGACTGGGATGCCGTGCTGGATACCAATCTCAAGGCTGTTTTCCGCATGAGCCGTGCGGCGATTCGTCCGATGATGAAGCAGCGTTTTGGGCGCATCATCAGCATCACGAGCGTGGTGGGCGCATCGGGCAACCCCGGGCAGGCGAACTATGCGGCCGCCAAGGCCGGCGTCGCTGGCATGACGCGCGCACTGGCCCGCGAACTGGGCAGCCGAAGCATCACGGTCAATTGCGTGGCGCCCGGATTCATCGAAACCGACATGACGGCCAGCCTGCCTGAAGACCAGCAAAAAGCCCTGCAAGCGCAGATCGCGCTGGGGCATCTGGGCAAGCCGGCCGACATCGCCCATGCGGTGGCCTACCTGGCATCGCGTGAGGCGGGCTATGTGACGGGGCAGGAATTGCACGTCAATGGCGGCATGTACATGTAATTATTGAGAGTTAACGTCGGTTCATCCGTGCGACGGGTCGACTTGGGGGCTTTCCCCAAGCGGCTAGAATCGCGGATTCATTCACAACCCCCAGAGGGAAACCATGAGCGATATCGAAGCACGCGTCAAAAAAATCATTGCCGAACAACTCGGCGTTGAAGAGTCCCAAGTCACCAACGAAAAAGCCTTTGTGGCCGACCTCGGCGCTGATTCTCTGGATACCGTCGAACTCGTGATGGCACTCGAAGACGAATTCGGCATCGAGATTCCTGACGAAGACGCAGAGAAGATCACGACGGTGCAAAACGCCATCGACTACGCCAACACCCACCAGAAAGCCTGAGCGGGCGTCCACGCCTGACTTGAGCGATCAGCAGAAGGTTTTTACGCATGAGCCGTCGTCGCGTTGTCGTGACCGGCCTGGGGTGTGTCAGTCCCGTGGGTAACACGGTGGCCGATTCCTGGGCCAATGTCCTGGCCGGTAAGTCCGGCATTGATCTCATCACCAAGTTCGATACGTCGAACTTTTCCTGCAAGATTGCAGGCGAGGTCAAGGGATTTGATCTGGAGTCGTACATCAGCGCCAAAGATGCGCGCGCGATGGACACTTTCATCCATTTCGGCATCGCTGCGGCGGCCCAGGCTGTGCAGGACGCAGGCTTGCCCACTGGGGAAGCGCTGCACGATGAGCTGGCAACGCGCATCGCCTGCGTGATCGGTTCCGGGATTGGCGGCCTGCCGCTGATCGAGAACACCCACGCCGAGTTGACCAATCGGGGACCTCGGCGCATTACTCCTTTTTTCGTGCCCGCTTCCATCATCAACATGGTGGCAGGGCATGTTTCCATGCGATTTGGTTTCAAGGGGCCCAACCTTTCGGTGGTGACCGCCTGCACCACGGGCCTGCACTGCATCGGCCAGGCCGGTCGCATGATTGAATACGGCGATGCCGACGTGGCCGTGGCCGGTGGCACCGAATCCACCGTCTCGCCACTGGGCGTAGGTGGCTTTGCCGCCATGCGCGCACTGTCCACGCGCAACGACGACCCCCAGACAGCATCCCGCCCCTGGGACAAGGACCGTGATGGTTTTGTGCTGGGTGAGGGCGCCGGCGTCATGGTGCTCGAAGAGTACGAACACGCCAAGGCGCGTGGCGCCAAAATCTATGCTGAACTGACTGGCTTTGGCATGAGTGCTGATGCGGGTCACATGACCGCTCCCAACATGGACGGCCCACGCCGCGCCATGCTGAGCGCCATGCACAACGCGGGCATCAACGCCGACCAGGTGGACTATCTCAATGCGCACGGCACGTCCACTCCGCTGGGCGACCTGAACGAGACCAACGCCATCAAGGCAGCCTTGGGCGCGCATGCCTACAAGACCGTGGTCAGTTCCACCAAGTCCATGACGGGCCACCTGCTCGGTGGCGCTGGCGGCATTGAGAGCGTGTTCACCGTGCTGGCACTGCACCACCAGAAAGTGCCGCCAACCATCAATATCTTCAACCAGGATCCCGAGTGCGACCTGGACTATTGCGCCAATACGGCGCGTGACATGCAGATCGACGTGGCCGTCAAAAACAACTTTGGCTTTGGCGGCACCAACGGCACCCTGGTTTTCAAGCGGATCTGATGCGCTTGCTGTCACCAGGCCCTGTTGGTGACAGCCAGGGAGACGGCGTTCTGCCAACCAGCCGCCCGTTCAGCGGATGTGCCTGTCCGGGTGTGGCTGTCTGTTCACGCTCGGTTGGGTAGCGAATGGCGCTGGCCATGCGAAGCGTTTCTCGCCATTTCTCGGCACCGCCAGTGCGTTATCCCGTCGGACAGGGTTCGGTGCTGTTTGGGGGCTTGCTGATACTGCTCGGTGCCGGCGGCGCTGTATTGGTTTTCTGGCTCCTGCACGGGGCAGGGGATTCGGCAATGCGACGGTCCGTGGCCGTGCTGATCTGGTTCGTGGCCGCGTCTGCGTTATGGCATTTCTGGCGGTATCGGATCCATGGTCTGCTGCAGTGGGACGGAGTGCATTGGCGTCTGGAAGCCGAACAGCTAGGCAAGCCAGCGCATTCATTAGAAGGAAGCGTGTGGGTGCGGCTGGATCTTCAACATCACCTTTGGGTTTGCCTGGACGGGCAAGACGGGCGCCACGCCTGGTTATGGCTTGAGCGCCAGGGCGCGCCAGAACGATGGGGTGATCTGCGCCGTGCGGTATATTCGCGCCCCAAGCCGGAGGCCTCCCGCGCAGACGAACCCGCAGCGGTGCGCCGCCCGCCGGCGTGAATTCAAAGTGACAATGACCGTAACTCCCCCCACCGCCCCCTTAGACAGCGATCTCCAACTGGTGGAGCGCACGGTCGCGGGTGACCAGCGCGCCTACGAGTTGCTGGTCATCAAATACCAGAGGCGCATCGAGCGTCTGATTGGTCGCATGGTGCGAGACACGGACCTCGTCCCCGATATCGCACAGGAAACCTTTATCCGCGCCTACCGGGCACTGCACCAGTTTCGGGGCGATGCGCAGTTCTATACCTGGCTGTACCGGATTGCCGTGAACACGGCCAAAAAGGCGCTGATGGACATGAAGCGCAATCCGGTCATTTCCGAAAACGCCCTGCGCGGCAGTGATGAGGAAGATGAAACTTCCCGCTTTGGACATGAACTAACTTCCGAAGAAACGCCCGAAACCATTCTTGCAGCCCGTGAAATTGCCGAAGCCGTGAATGCGGCCATGGAGGCATTGCCGGACGATTTGCGGCAGGCGGTGACCTTGCGTGAGATCGAGGGATTGACTTACGAAGAGATTGCCGCCGCGATGGAATGTCCCATCGGTACGGTGCGGTCGCGGATTTTTCGCGCCCGCGAGGCGATTTCGGCGCGTGTGCGCCCTCTGCTGGAAAACCAGTCGGGCAAGCGGTGGTGAGGCAGATTTTTTTGGGGTCGCTCTTGGGTGCGGCTGTTGCGGCAGGATGAGATTGGGCAGGTGATGCTATGAACACAGATTTGATGCAGCGTGAGCAGTTGTCGGCAATGGCTGATGGGCAATTGCAGGGCGACGAGTTGGCGCAGGCCCTGCAGTTCGCTGCGCAGGACGACGGGCAATCCACCTGGCAGCTCTACCATCTGGTGGGCGACGTTCTGCGCTCGCCGGAGTTGGCCCTGCACCAGCACGGCAATCATTCCATGGTGATGCGAATCCGCGAGCAATTGGCGCACGAGCCCATGCCCGGGCGCCTGCCTGACACCGCACCAGCGGTGGCGCAGATCGCGCGCCCAGAGACGGCGGTGGCCGCCAATGCGTCGGTGTTCCGCTGGAAGATGGTGGCCGGATTCGCGTCGTTGGCCGCTGTGGCGGCCATTGGCTGGAGTTCTTTTGCGGGGCTGCAAGGTGCGGAATCATCCGGGGCTCAGCTGGCCGTAGCGCCTGCGCCAGCCCAGCCCGCCGCACCCGTGGTCACCGTTGCGGGCAACGAAGGACAACAGCAGGTCATGATTCGCGACCCGCGCCTGGACGAGCTTCTGGCTGCCCACAAGCAATTTGGAAGTACATCTGCTTTGCAGATGCCTGCAGGGTTCCTGCGCAATGCCACTTTCGAGACGCCTGATCGCTGAGTCACCGAGGGGTAATGCGGATCGGCGGGGCTGTCGCGTGGAGGCGGGTGTGCGGCATGCGCGGTGGTTGGCGATTGCACGCGGGGCGGTGCGCTTGGTTGCCGTGCTCTTGCTCGCAACCTCGTTGCCGGGGCGGGCAGCATTTCCTGTTGATGGAGATGCTGCGGGGCAGTCCGCTTCTAACCCTTCGGCTCCACGCGATATCGGCGAGTGGATCCAGCGCATGCAGGGCGCTTGGTGCCAGCGCAGTTACTCTGGCACCTTTGTGGTGCTGGCATCCTCGGGAGCGATGGCCAGTTCCCGGATTTCGCATGTTTGCGATGGAGCCCGACAGATCGAACGGGTAGAGGCGCTCAGTGGCACGCCGCGCACCATATTCCGCCGCAATGAGGAAGTACGCACTTTCCTGCCCCAGTCGAAGACTGTTCGGCTCAATACGCGCGATGCATCCAGCCTGTTCCCGCAGTGGCGGGAAGTCCGGGGTGCTGCGTTGTCACGCTTTTATGTTGCACGGCCACTTGGGCAGGAGCGCGTGGCGGGGTACATGGCGGATGTGGTGTGGTTGCAGCCGCTGGACATGCTCCGCTTTGGCTATCGTTTGTGGAGTGAGCGGGAAACCGGGCTGGTGTTGAAGCTGCAGACGATAGGCAGTGAAGGTCGGGTGCTTGAACAGGTCGCATTTTCCGAACTGGATTTGAAGTCGCCGGTGCAGGCCGATCAACTCGAACGGCTGATGGATACAACGGCTGGGTACCGGGTGGTGGCGTCCACGGTTGTCAAGACCACGGCCAGGGCTGAGGGATGGACGCTGCGCCAGCCCGTTGCCGGGTTCGTGCCCGTGAGTTGCTATCGTCGATCCCCGGGCGCAACGAACGCAGCCCATGGCGTGTTGCAATGCACGTATTCCGACGGTCTGGCCACCGTGTCGCTTTTTATACAGCCCTTCGATCCGCAGCACCACTCCGTGGCTACACAGATGACTGGCATGGGCGCCACGCAGATGCTGACCCAGCGCCTTGCGCCCGACGTCTGGCTCACTGCTGTCGGCGAGGTTCCGCTGCAAACCTTGCAGCTGTTTGCCAGCCAGTTGGAGCGTTTGCGCTGACTTCGGCCCATCCAAATCTGTGTCAGCGCATGGTGGCTCTGCGGACGGCATGGCTCCCAGCCTCAGCGTGGGCATGAAAGGTGTTGAAGGTTCGGGGAACCAAGTCACTCTGCTTTCCTTCACAGACGTACAGCCTCTGTTCGTAAACATTGCCACAATTCAAGAAAGGTCGATGATGATCAGGATCGATTGGAAAAAACTGCCCTCTTTTGCGCTGGCCGGCGTGTTGATGGGGACTGCAAGCCTGGTGGCCGTGCCACACGGTGCCGCCTTGGCGCAACCCGCTGTATCTCGGGGTTTGCCTGACTTCACTGAACTGGTGGAGCAGGTGGGGCCGTCAGTGGTGAACATCCGCACCTCCGAGAAGGTGTCGGCGCGCACCAACACGAACGGCATGGACGAAGACATGCTCGAGTTCTTCCGGCGTTTTGGCGTGCCCATCCCCAACATGCCCCGGCAGCAAAGACCCCAGCGTCCCCAGCCCGATGAAGAGCAGCCGCGGGGCGTGGGGTCGGGATTCATCCTCACCGCAGATGGGTATGTGATGACCAATGCCCATGTCGTTGAGGGCGCTGACGAGGTCATCGTTACGTTGACGGACAAGCGGGAGTTCAAGGCCAAGCTCGTGGGGGCCGACAAGCGCACCGACGTGGCAGTGGTCAAGATCGACGCAACCGGCCTGCCTGCTGTGAAGGTGGGCGATGTCAGCCGCCTGAAGGTGGGCGAATGGGTAATGGCCATCGGTTCGCCATTTGGCCTGGAGAGCACCGTCACGGCAGGGATCGTGAGCGCCAAGCAGCGGGATACGGGCGACTATCTGCCGTTCATCCAGACCGACGTGGCCATCAATCCGGGCAACTCGGGTGGCCCGTTGATCAACATGCGCGGTGAGGTCGTGGGCATCAACAGCCAGATCTATTCGCGGTCTGGCGGGTTCATGGGCATCTCGTTTGCGATTCCCATGGACGAGGCCATTCGGGTGAGCGAGCAGTTGCGTGCCACCGGCCGTGTGACCCGCGGGCGCATTGGTGTCCAGATCGGGCAGGTCAGCAAGGACGTTGCCGAATCCATCGGCCTTGGCAAGGCGTCTGGCGCACTGGTGACGGGCGTGGAAGCGGGATCACCGGCCGACAAGGCGGGCCTCGAGGCGGGTGACATCATCACCCGTTTTGATGGCAAGGTGATCGACAAGCTGGCAGATCTCCCGCGTCTGGTGGGCAACACGAAGCCCGGAACAAAAAGCACCGTCACGGTGTTCCGCCGTGGCAGCGCCAAGGACCTGGGCATCACTATCGCGGAAATCGAGGGTGACAAGCCGGCGAGCAAGCTCGCAGAACGCGAAGAAAAGCCCAAGGCTTCGCCTGCCGCACAGTTGCTCGGGTTGTCGGTGAGTGGGTTGACCGATGCGCAAAAGAAAGAGCTGAAGATCCGCGGCGGTGTGGTGGTGAATGTTGCCGCCGACGCTGCAGCCCGTGCCGGCCTGCGCGAAGGCGACATCATCCTTTCCATCGCCAACATCGAGATCACTGGCGTCAAGGATTTCGAGGCGGCGCTGGCGAAGCTGGACAAGAACAAGCCCGTCAATGTGCTGTACCGGCGGGGAGAATGGGCCCAGTACGCCTTGATTCGCCCCTCGAAGTGACGCCGGATGGAGGCGTTGCCCAGGGTGCATGGCGAAATCCCGGGTGGTTTTCTGGGATTTGCTGTGCCGGGATAGCCACAGACCGCGCGCAGTTTCAAATTTCTTTTGGGAATTTGCGGTTAGCTTTCGCTAACTTGGCACATTGTTTATTCATCATTTTGGATAGAATGCAGGCCTTCGTTCAACACATATCGACATAACAGCCGACGATGCGGTCATATTGTGGAATGGGGCATGGTTCATGCACCGCTGATCCACAGCTAGCCCACAAGTTGTCCATGTTGCTCGGATGCCGGTTGTGAATAAGCTGTGTGTAAAATGCTTGTTGCACTGCAGCAACGCGCTTCCCATGTGGGGTTCGGGGCTCATTGATGCGGGCATTTTGCCTACAATGAAGCCCCAACCTTCGCAGTTGCCAATGATTGTTGGTTCAGGGCGCGTCGCCATTCGACGCGCCCTTTTTTCTTGTCCGCGCCGTTTCAATTCAATTACTTGACGTTTCCCGTTGATGAAACACATCAGAAATTTTTCCATCATTGCGCACATTGACCATGGCAAATCGACGTTGGCCGACCGCTTGATCCAGCGGTGCGGTGGACTCGCAGATCGCGATATGGAGGCGCAGGTGCTTGACTCGATGGACATCGAGAAAGAGCGTGGGATAACCATCAAGGCGCAGACCGCTGCCCTGCAATACAAGGCCCAGGACGGGCAGGTCTACAACCTCAATCTGATCGACACGCCGGGCCATGTGGACTTCTCCTATGAGGTGAGCCGCTCCCTGTCTGCCTGCGAGGGCGCCTTGCTGGTGGTCGATGCATCGCAAGGTGTGGAAGCGCAGACCGTGGCCAACTGCTACACCGCCCTCGACCTCGGTGTGGAAGTGGTTCCCGTGCTCAACAAGATGGATCTGCCCAACGCAGATCCCGACAACGCCAAGGCCGAGATCGAGGATGTGATCGGCATCGACGCCACCGATGCCATTCCCTGTTCGGCCAAGACCGGCATGGGCATTGACGAAATCCTCGAAGCCATTGTTGCGAAGGTGCCTGCGCCCAAGGGCAACCCGGATGGCCCCTTGCGCGCGATGATCATCGACAGCTGGTTTGACAGCTACGTCGGCGTGGTGATGCTCGTTCGCGTGGTCGATGGTCGTTTGCTCAAGGGCGAACGTTTCAAGATGATGGCCAGTGGCGCGGTGTACAACGCCGATACCCTGGGTGTGTTCACGCCCGCCAACGAGCCGCGCAATTCGCTCGATGCCGGCCAGGTGGGCTACATCATTGCCGGCATCAAAGAGCTGCAGGCAGCCAAGGTCGGCGACACCATCACGCTCGAAAAGAAACTGCCCAACAACGCCGGCCCCGCCACCGAGGCGCTGCCCGGCTTCAAGGAAATCCAGCCCCAGGTGTTTGCCGGGCTGTACCCCACCGAGGCCAGTGAATACGACTCGCTGCGCGACGCGCTCGAAAAGCTCAAGCTCAATGATGCATCGCTGCACTACGAGCCCGAGGTCAGCCAGGCGCTGGGTTTTGGTTTCCGTTGCGGATTCCTGGGCTTGCTGCACATGGAGATCGTGCAGGAGCGTCTGGAGCGTGAGTTCGACCAGGACCTCATCACCACCGCCCCAAGCGTGGTGTACCAGGTGGTCCGGGCCGATGGCGAAGTGATCATGGTGGAGAACCCCTCCAAGATGCCCGACCAGGGACGGCTGGAGGAAATCCGCGAGCCCATTGTCACGGTGCACCTGTACATGCCGCAGGACTATGTGGGCCCGGTGATGACGCTGGCCAACCAGAAGCGCGGTGTGCAGATGAACATGGCGTACCACGGTCGCCAGGTCATGCTCACCTATGAAATGCCGCTGGGTGAAATCGTGCTCGACTTCTTCGACAAGCTCAAGTCGGTGTCGCGCGGTTATGCGTCCATGGACTACGAGTTCAAGGAGTACCGCGCGTCGGACGTGGTGAAGGTCGACATTCTTCTCAACGGCGAAAAGGTGGATGCGTTGTCCATCATCGTGCATCGCTCGCAGTCGCAGTATCGCGGCCGCGCCGTGGTGGCCAAGATGCGCGAGATCATCAGCCGCCAGATGTATGACGTGGCTATTCAGGCCGCCATCGGCGCCAACATCATTGCGCGCGAAACCATCAAGGCATTGCGCAAAAACGTGCTGGCAAAATGCTACGGCGGCGACGTCAGCCGCAAACGCAAGCTCCTCGAAAAGCAGAAGGCAGGCAAGAAGCGCATGAAACAGATTGGCTCGGTCGAGGTGCCCCAGGAGGCATTCCTCGCCATTTTGCAGGTGGAAGATTGATGCAGTTCATGCAAATTCTGACTTCGTTGGTGCTCGCGGCCTTTGCGGGCTACGTCGGTGCCTGGTACATGGGTGCCATCGAGGGCAACTTCGCCTTGTTGCTGTTCCTGGCCACCGTGGTCACCGGGGCCTACTGGCTGGGCGAGCGCCTGGTTTTTCTGCCGCGCAGGCGCCGCGCGGCGCAGGCCATCGAGGATGCAGCCGTGCAACGCCGCGCCGAGCTCGACCGCATGGGCATCCAGAAGGTCGATGTGGACGTGCAGGAGGCCAAGGGCCGCATCCTGATGCAGCCCTGGTGGCTGGACTGGACTGCAGGCTTGTTTCCGGTGATCGCTGCGGTGTTCTTCCTGCGCTCGTTCCTTTTCGAGCCCTTCAAGATCCCGTCCGGTTCCATGATTCCCACCTTGCTGGTGGGCGACCTGATTCTGGTGAACAAGTTCACCTACGGCGTCCGGCTGCCGGTCATCAACACCAAAATCATCGAGGGCAACCAGCCTGCGCGTGGCGATGTGATGGTCTTTCGCTATCCGCCGCAGCCCAGCCTGGATTACATCAAGCGGGTGGTGGGCGTGCCCGGTGATGAGGTGGCCTACCTGAACAAGCGCCTCACGGTGAACGGCAAGCCCGTCGAAACCACGGCGGTGCCCGATTTCTTTGATGAAGACGCAATGCGCTATTTCAAGCAGTACGAAGAGCAGCTGGGTGGCCAGCCGCACCGGCTGCTGAACAACCCCGATGTGCCTGCTTTTGTGCAGGGCGCCAGCAACTTCGCTTACCGCGACAACTGCCGCTACAGTGTGGAAGGCGTCGTCTGCAAGGTGCCACAAGGGCACTATTTCATGATGGGTGACAACCGCGATAATTCGCTGGATTCACGCTACTGGGGCTTTGTGCCCGAGGCGAACATCGTGGGCAAGGCGTTCTTTGTCTGGATGAACTTTGGCAACCTCAAGCGGATTGGTTCATTTCATTAAAGACAGCAGACACACAACAACGAGAGGGTAGAAACATGAGCACGCATCGCACAGCCAGCCGGTCGCGCCAGCGCGGCCTGTCGTTCTTCGGGCTGATCTTTGTCGGTTTGTTTGCGGTGGCAGCCTTTGCCATTGGCGGGCAGTCCATTCCGATCTTCCTGGAATATGTCGCGGCCAAAAAGGCCATCGAGAAGGCCAAGATCGAGACCACCGTGCCCGCGATTCGTGCTGCTTTTGACCGCGCCGCAGCCATTGACGATATCAACTCGCTCAAGGGTTCCGACCTCGAAATCACCAAGCGTGGCGACAAGGTGGTGGTGTCCTTCAAATATGCGCGCGAGATTCCCCTGGCAGGCCCCGCCTACCTGGTGTATCGCTTTGACGCGCAGACCAACTAGGTGCAGCCGGCTCTTCTAGCGCTGCAGAACCGTCTGCAGCACACCTTCTCCAACGCCTCGCTGCTCCAGCGTGCCGTCACGCACCGCAGCTTTTCAGCGGACCACAATGAGCGCCTGGAGTTTCTCGGCGATTCGGTGCTCAATCTGGCCGTCGCCAGCCTGCTGTACCAGCGGCTGAGCGATCTGCCCGAGGGCGATCTCTCGCGCGTGCGCGCCAACCTCGTCAAGCAGGACACCCTGCACCAGCTCGCACTGCGTCTGCAGGTGTCCGACGTTCTGCGTTTGGGCGAGGGCGAGTCCAAGTCCGGCGGCCAGCAGCGGCCCTCCATCCTGGCCGATGCGCTCGAAGCCCTGATTGGCGCCGTCTACCTCGATGCCGGTTACGCCAGTGCCGAGGCGCTGGTGCACCGCCTGTTTGAGGGGGTGGAAATCAACCCCCAGATGCAGGCCGCCGCCAAGGACCCCAAGACCGCGTTGCAGGAGTGGCTGCAGGGTCGCAAAATGAAGCTGCCGCAATACAGCGTGGTGGCCACGGTAGGGGCGGCGCACCGCCAGACCTTTGACGTGGAGTGCGAAATCACCGAACTGGGCCTGGCCGAACGGGGCATCGGCGGTTCGCGCCGTGCCGGCGAACAGGCCGCCGCCGCCGCCATGCTGGCCACACTGAAAGCGAAGAATTTATGAATGATGCTACCAAAGATGTAGCTGGTGACGCAGGCGCTGAAAGCGCTCCGGTGCAAAACGACCTGGATGCCATGCTGGCCGCCGCGGGTGCTCCGGCGGCCGTTCCGGGCCAGCGCTGCGGCGTGATCGCCATCGTGGGCAAACCCAATGTGGGCAAATCGACCCTGCTCAACGCGCTGGTGGGCCAGAAGATCAGCATCACCTCGCGCAAGGCGCAGACCACGCGGCACCGCATCACGGGCATCCGCACGCGCGAGCAGACGCAGTTTGTCTTTGTCGATACGCCCGGATTCCAGACCCGCCACGCCACGGCGCTCAACAAGTCGCTCAACAAGACCGTGATGGGCGCGATTGGCGACGTGGACCTGATCCTGTTTGTGGTCGAAGCCGGCAATTTCACGCTGGCCGATGCCAAGGTATTGAGCCTGTTCAAGCCCGGCATCCCCACGCTGCTGGTGGCCAACAAGCTCGACATGGTGCACCGCCGCGCCGAACTGGCGCCCTGGCTCAAGAGCATGCAGGAGCGCCACCCGTTTACCGAGTTCGTGCCCATGTCGGCCAAGAACAAGGGCGATATCGAGCGCCTTTTTGGCATCTGCGCCAAATACCTGCCCGAACAGGCCTGGTGGTATGCAGAAGACGAGCTGACCGACCGCAGCGAAAAGTTTCTGGCCTCCGAGACCGTGCGCGAGAAGCTGTTCCGCTTCACGGGCGATGAACTGCCTTACACCTCCACCGTGGTCATCGACAAGTTTGATGAGGAAAAGAGCAAGCAGCACAAGCGCCTGGTGAAGATTGCCGCCACCATCGTGGTCGAGCGCGACAACCACAAGATGATGGTGATCGGCGACAAGGGCGAGCGCTTGAAGCGCATCGGCACCGAAGCCCGCCAGGAGCTGGAAAAGCTCATGGACGCCAAGGTGTTCCTGGAGCTGTGGGTCAAGGTGCGTTCCGGCTGGGCAGACGATGAAGCCCGCGTGCGCTCGTTCGGTTATGAATAGCGGCCATCCCCCTGAGCGGCTGCGCCGCTTCCCCCTTCTCTCGCATCGCTGCGCGCTACGGGAAGGGGGACGACGCCAGTGGCCGGGCAAAGCCCGTTCCTCGGCGTCCGCTGGCATGGCCTGTTCCGCGGCCTTTTGAAGGATGGCGTAGCGCTTATTTCATGCCAGTGCGCCGCATTGCCGATGAGCCCGCCTTCGTGCTGCACAGCTACGACTGGAGCGAGTCCAGCCTGATCCTGGAAGTGTTTTGCCGCCGGCAGGGCCGAGTGGCCCTGGTGGCCAAGGGCGCCAAGAAGCCCAGCTCCAACTTCCGCCCCGTATTGCTGCCGCTGCAACCCTTGCTCGTGACCTACACGCTCACTGGGGATGGCACGGCCGACATCCACACGCTCAAGGGCGCCGAGTGGGTGGGCGGCCATGTGATGCCCACGGGCGATGCGCTGCTGTCGGGCATGTACCTCAACGAACTGCTGCTGCGGCTGCTGGCCCGGGCCGACCCGCACGCTGCCCTGTTCGATGCCTATGCCGGCGTGGTGCGCGTGCTGGCCAGCGAGCATGGTGATGCGCTGGAGCCCGTGCTGCGCAGCTTCGAGCTGCTGCTGCTGCGTGAGATTGGCCTGCTGCCCAGCCTGGATGCCCAGACCATGACCTTCGCGCCGCTGCAGCCCGATGCGCGCTACACGCTGGTGCCTGAAGGCGGCTTGCGCGCCGCGTCCTCCGCCGACCGTGCAGGCCTGCTCGGCAGCCAGTGGCAGGCCCTGCAGCGCGCGCTGGATGCCGTGCCCAGCTACACCGCCACCTTGCGTGCCTGCGCCCCGGTGGCCGCCGAACTCAAACCTCAGTTGCGGGCCTTGCTGCAATACCATTGCGGCAGCCCGACGCTGCGCACCCGCCAGCTCATGATCGACCTGCAGTCCTTATGAACATGCCACAACACATCCTGCATCGCACCGCCTTGTCGGTCAACGTCAACAAGGTGGCCCTGGTGCGCAACACGCGCCACCTGGGCATTCCCAGCGTCACGCGCGCCGCCGAGCTGTGCTTGCAGGCGGGTGCGCAGGGCATCACGGTGCACCCCCGGCCCGATGAGCGACACATCCGCCGCCAGGATGTGTTCGAGCTGGCCGCGCTGATGAAGGACTGGCCCGACCGCGAATACAACATCGAAGGCAACCCGTCGCAGAACCTCATGGATTTCATCCGCCAGGTTCGCCCCCACCAGGCGACCTTTGTGCCTGACAGCGAAGACCAGTTCACCAGCGACCATGGCTGGAGCTTTCCGCAGGATGCCGAACGCCTCGCGCCCTTGATCGCGGAGTGCAGGGCGCTGGGCGTGCGCGTGAGCCTGTTCATGGACCCGGTGCCCGAGCAGATGGCCGCAGCCAAGGCGGCAGGCGCCGACCGGGTGGAGCTGTACACCGAGCCCTACGCAGCCGCCTGGGGCAAGCCGCAGCAAGCCGCCGAGCTGCAACGCTACGCCGCTGCTGCCCAGGCCGCGCTGAATGTGGGGCTTGGCGTGAATGCGGGCCACGACCTCAACCGCGACAACCTGGCCGCTTTTGTGCGCGGGGTGCCCGGCTTGCTGGAGGTCTCCATCGGCCACGCGTTGATTGCCGACGCGCTGGAGCTCGGTTATGCCGCCACGGTGCAGGCGTATCTGGGTTGCATTGCAGCGGGCTTTGCACCCATCAAAAACTCCTGATTTGATAGCTGTAGGCGCCTATGAATAGAGCGCTGGAACCATTTTGATTCATATTCCATGATCTACGGCATCGGTACCGACATCTGCGACGTGCGCCGCATCCAGGCCAGCCTGGCGCGCCATGGTGAGCGCTTTGCCGAAAAGGTGCTGGCCGATGGTGAACTGGCCACCTGGCGCGAGCGCAGCAGCCGCTGGCCCGACCGGGGACTGCGCTACCTGGCCACGCGTTTTTCGGCCAAGGAGGCCTTCAGCAAGGCCATCGGCCTTGGCATGCGCATGCCCATGACCTGGCGCCACTGCGAGGTGGCCAAGCTGCCCAGTGGCCAGCCCGTGATCGTGCTGCACGGCGCGCTCAAGGAATGGTTCGATGCCAAAGGCCTCACGGCGCACCTGAGCGTGACCGACGAAACCGACTATGCCGCCAGCTTCTGCGTGGTCGAAAAATTGATGTAAAAACGGCCTCTAGTGCTTAGTAGTTAAGCGCTAGCAGCTATGAATTAAATAGCAACCTCATTGGCGAAACCGAAATCCATATGACCGAACACGCACCCCTCATCCTCGACGTGGCTGGCACCACGCTCAGCGCCGCAGATCGCCGCCGCCTGGCCCATCCGCTGACCGGCGGCGTGATTCTGTTTGCCCGCAATTGGGAGAACCGCGCGCAGCTGCTGCAGCTCACCAGCAGCATCAAGGCCGTGCGGGACGACCTGCTGCTCTGCGTGGACCACGAAGGCGGCCGCGTGCAGCGCTTTCGCACCGATGGCTTCACCCACCTGCCGCCCATGCGCGCGTTCGGTGAAATGTGGATGGATGACGGCAAGGGCGCCAAGGCCGTGCCCGGCAGCGGCGCACTGCGCGCGACCAACGCGGCCACGGCGGCCGGCTACGTGCTGGGCACCGAGCTGCGGGCCTGTGGCGTGGACTTCAGCTTTACCCCGGTGCTGGACCTCGACTGGACGGACGATGCCTCCACGCCAGCGCAAGCGCTGGCTGCCCCTCGAGGGGGCTCGGAAAGCATGGGGCGGCCCGGCGCTTCCCGAAGCGGCGTCATCGGCGACCGATCCTTCCACCGCGACCCGCGCGTGGTGGCCCTGCTGGCCAAGAGCCTCATGCACGGCCTGCTGCAGGCGGGCATGGCCAACTGCGGCAAGCATTTCCCCGGCCATGGCTTTGTGAAGGCCGATTCGCACACCGAGGTGCCGGTGGACAAGCGCAGCCTCAAGGCCATCCTGGCCGACGACGCCGCACCGTACCCCTGGCTCAGCAGCACGCTCACCAGCGTGATGCCGGCCCATGTGATCTACCCCAAGGTGGACAGCCGCCCCGCAGGGTTCTCGCAGCGCTGGCTGCAAGACATCCTGCGCCGCCAGATGCGCTTTGACGGCGCGATCTTCAGCGACGACCTCAGCATGGAAGGCGCGCGGCGCCTCGATGGCCAGGTGGTCAGCTACACCGATGCGGCCATTGCGGCCCTCGCCGCCGGCTGCGACCTCGTGTTGCTGTGCAACCAGAGCGTGGGCGATGGCAAGGCGGTGGATGAACTGATCGATGGTCTGGACCAGGCGCGTGCCCAAGGCCGCTGGCAGCCCAGTGTAGACAGCGAATCGCGCCGCCTGGCCCTGCTGCCCGAAACCCTGCCACAGGCCTGGGACGACCTGATGTACCAGCCGGCCTATTTGCAGGCGCTGGATCTGCTGCCTTGACTACGGCGCCGGTGCGGCGCTGGAGGGCAAGGCTGCGGTCGGGCTGATGGTCCCCACGGCTTGCATCGGTGCAGCCGGGGCCGACGGCTCCACCGGGGGCTCGGCCGGTGGCGGGGAGTCTTGAAAACGGCGCACCACGCGCTGGAAGATCAAGGCGTTTGGAATCTGCAGCCAGGCCGTGTGGCCGGCTGCTGCGCCATGGTCTTCCAGGGTGGTATAGAGCAGGTTGATGTCCACCACCCGGCCCTTGGCGCCGGGCTTTTCGGCGGTGTCCAGCACCTCGATGTGGTCGCCAATGCGAAACGGCCGCACCGTGAAGATGAGCAGCGCACAGAACAGGTTGGACAAAACGCTCCAGGCGGCAAAGAACGCCACGGCACCCACGGTGGCAAACCCGGTGAACGCCGTCCACAGCACCGTGGCCGAAACGCCCATGCGTTCGAGCACCAGCAGCAGCGCGCTGGCAATGATGAGCCACCGGATCAGGCCATTGATGGGCACCAGCAGTTCGTCGGGAAACTGGTAGTGCGCACTGGCGCGGCGCACCAGGCGGCGCAGCGTGCGTTGCAGCAGCCAGGCAGCCATCAGGATCAGCACGATCTGCGAGCCGGGGATGATGACGTCAAGCCAGTCCTGCACCCATTCGGGCAGGCGGGCTTTCAGGAGTTGCATTCGGGAAATGGCCATGGGCGTGCGCCGTGTGGCGTCAAAAAAAGGAGAAGATCGACAAAGGAGCGCTCAGCCGTGCAACTGCTCCACCGTGTCCATCTGCATCTCGAAGCTGAAGAAGCGGTTGCGGCCCTGGGCCTTGGCGGCGTAGAGCGCCTGGTCGGCCCGCATGATCATGCTCTCGGCGTTGGTGCTGTCGTCGGGCACGCAGGTGGTGATGCCGCCCGACAGCGTCAGCGTGCTGCCCAGTGGCGAGTCGGCGTGCGCAAGGGCGCGCACCTTGAGCAGCTGCCCCAGCGCACGCGCAAAGGTCATGGCCCCGAGCGCGGGGTGTGGGGCAGGATCAGCGCGAATTCTTCGCCGCCATAGCGCGAGGCCACATCCCTTGGCCGCACGCACACCTCGCGCAGCACGCGGCCCACTTCCTTGAGGCAGGCATCGCCCTGCACATGGCCGCTGGCGTCGTTGTAGCGCTTGAAATGGTCCAGGTCGCAGAGCATCAGCGTGAGTGGCGTGCCATCGCGCCGGGCCGCCAGGATCTCGTTGTGCAGGATGCGGTCAAACCCGCGCCGGTTGACGAGGCCGGTGAGCGCATCGATCTCCACCATTTCATTGAGGCGCTGGTTGGCCTGGTGCAGCTCGGCCGACACCGAAACCAGCCGGCGGCGCATGTCCAGCAGACGGCGCATGGCGCGTAGCTTGGCCATCAGCACGATGGGCTTGACCGGCTTGACCAGATAGTCGTCGCCGCCCACCTCGATGCCGCGCCAAACGTCCAGGTCGCTGTCGAGGCCCGACAGAAAGATGATGGGAGTCCAGTCGCCGGGTTCGGCCTCGCGCATCTGCTGCGCCACCCAGTAGCCGTCCTTGCCCGGGAGCTTGATGTCCAGCAGCACGAGGTCGGGGCGCCGGGTCTTGATCAGGTGCAGGGCCCGTGCGCCCTCGGGAGCTTCCAGAACATCGGCCACACCCGCCTGGCGCAACTCGGCAACCAGGGCGGCACGCACCGCGTCCATGTCTTCGACGACCAGCACTGAAAACGGGTGGTCCGACAGGGCAGCCCCGATCGGCGCGGCTGCAGGGGCGGGGCGAGGGAGGGGCGTGGGGGCTGTCACTGTGTTTCCTTGTGGCCCGGATTGTCTCGCAGGCCTTTTTGCACCTCAGGGTGGCCTGCCGGCATCCGCTGGGATGCGTGCAGGCGCCCATGCCTGAATGGCAACGGTTCAGGACTCGCGTCGCAGCGCCGGAAACAGGATCACGTCGCGGATGCTGGGGCTGTCGGTCAGCAGCATCATCAGGCGGTCGATGCCGATGCCGCAGCCGCCCGCAGGGGGCATGCCGTATTCAAGGGCGCGCACGAAATCGTGGTCGTAGTACATGGCCTCGTCGTCGCCGCTGTCCTTGGCGGCCACCTGGGCATGAAAGCGCGCGGCCTGGTCTTCCGCATCGTTGAGCTCGCTGAAACCATTGCCGAACTCGCGCCCGGTGATGTACAGCTCAAAGCGCTCGGTGACTTCGGGGCGCTGGTCGTTGGCGCGGGCCAGCGGCGAGATCTCGGTCGGGTGCTCCATGATGAAGGTGGGCTGCCACAGCTTGTCTTCCACCGTCTCCTCGAAATAGAGCACCTGCAGGCTGGCCAGGGTGCGCCCGGACAGCTGGTTCTTTTCTTCCGACATGCCCAGCTTTTTCAGGGCGCTGATGAGCCAGGCCGCATCGTCGACATGCGCGCCGGCTTCGGTGTGCTGGAAGATGGCTTCGCGGATGGTCAGGCGGGCAAACGGCTGGCTCAGGTCCACCTCGCGCCCCTGGTACGACAGCTGCAGCGTGCCGGCGGCCTTCTGGGCGGCATCACGCACGAGCTGCTCGGTAAAGCCCATGAGGTCCTGGTAGTTCCAATAGGCCGCATAGAACTCCATCATCGTGAACTCGGGGTTGTGGCGCACCGAGATGCCTTCGTTGCGGAAGTTGCGGTTGATCTCAAACACCCGCTCAAACCCGCCCACCAGCAGGCGCTTGAGGAACAATTCGGGTGCGATGCGCAGGTACATCTCCTGTTCGAGCGCGTTGTGGTGCGTCACGAAGGGCTTGGCATTGGCACCACCCGGAATCGGATGCAGCATGGGCGTTTCGACTTCAAGAAAGCCGTGCTGCACCATGAAATCGCGGATGCCACTGACAGCCCGGCTGCGCGCCACGAAGCGCTTGCGCGCGGCTTCGTCGGTCATCAGGTCGACATAGCGCTGGCGGTATTTGACCTCCTGATCGGCCACGCCGTGGAACTTGTCGGGCATGGGGCGCAGGCTTTTGGTCAGCAGCCGCAGCGTGGTCACCTTGACCGACAGCTCGCCGGTCTTGGTTTTCATCAGCGTGCCCTCGGCGCCAATGATGTCGCCCAGATCCCAGTGCTTGAAGGCGGCGTACAGCTCTTCGCCCAGCGCATCGCGCGTGATGTAGAGCTGGATACGCCCCCCGGTTTCGCCCAGCGATCCATCCTGCACGGTGGCAAAACTGGCCTTGCCCATCACGCGCTTGAGCATCATGCGCCCGGCCACGCTCACATGCACGGCGTGGGTCTCCAGCGCTGCAGCATCCTTGCTGGCGTGCTGCTCCTGCAGCGTGGCAGCGTGGTGGGCCGGTTTGAAATCGTTGGGGAAGGTGACGCCTGCACCCCCGGCATGGGCCTCGCGCAGGGCGCGCAGCTTGTCGCGGCGCTCGGCGATGAGCTGGTTTTCGTCGTGGGGGGCGGGGGCGTGGTTCTGTTCAGACATAGGGGCCGAGGCTGCGGGGCAGAAAAAGGGGGGCTGTTGCCAGTCAAACCATTGATTTTATGGGTTATCGGCGCTGTTCGGGTGCGGCGCGGTGCGCAGGCCCAGCACGGCCAGCACGGTGCGGGCAATGATCCGCAGGTCCAGCCACAGTGAACGCGTGCGCACGTACTTTTGGGCATGGCGGAGTTTGGCGGGCAGGATCTGTTCCACATAGGTACGCTCGGGGTCTGGGCTGCGGGCCAGCAGCGCGTTCTCGTCGCGGAACTCGATGGAGGCCAGATCGGTGATGCCGGGGCGCACGGACAGCACGGCCTGGCGCACATCGGCGGGGTATCGCGCCACGTAGCGCGGTACCTCGGGGCGGGGGCCGACCACGCTCATGTCGCCGCGCAGCACATTGAGGAACTGCGGCAGCTCGTCCACCTTGGCGCGGCGCAGCCAAGCCCCGGCACGCGTGATGCGGGCATCCTTGCCCACGGTGATCTGCGGGCCCATGGCCTCGGCGCCGGTGTGCATGGTGCGGAACTTGTAGATATCGAACAAATGGCCGCCACGTCCCACGCGCTGCTGGCGGAAGAACACCGGCCCAGGCGAATCCAGCCGCACCCACAGCGCCACGGCCAGCAGCAGCGGGCACAGCAGCAGCAGGGCCAAAGCGGCAAAGGCGATGTCGAACAGGCGCTTGGACATGAAGGGTTCAGCCCAGCAGCGCGTGCAGCGCGGCAATCACGCGGTCCTGGTCGGCGTCCTGCATGGCGGTGAACAGCGGCAGGCTGAGCATGGCCTGGTAGGCCGCGTCGGCCTGCGGAAACTGCTCTGGCGTGAGCCCATAGCGGTCGCGCCAGTAGGGGTGGCGGTGCAGCGGTACATAGTGCACGCTGGTGCCGATGCCCCGGTCTGACAGGGCCTGGATGAGATCGTCGCGGCCCATGCGTGCGCCCGGTGCCAGCCGCACGACGTAGAGGTGCCAGGCGTGCACGTCGCCTGCCGGGGCGTCGGCGGGCAGCACCAGGGGAAGGTGGGCCAGCTGCGCCTGGTAGCGCTGTGCCAAAAGCGCGCGCCGCTGCACGAACTGCGGCAGGCGCTGTAGTTGCACCATGCCCAGCGCGGCGGCGGTGTCGGTCAGGTTGTACTTGAAGCCGGGTGCCACCACCTCGTAGTACCACGCCGGTGTCTTGGACGTGAAGCGGTCGAAGGCGTCGCGGCTCATGCCGTGCAGGCGCATCACGCGCATGCGCTCGGCCAGCTTCGGGTCGCGCGTCACGGCCATGCCGCCTTCGCCCGTGGTGATGGTCTTGTTGGCGTAGAAGCTGAACACCGTCACCTCGGAATCGAGCTGCCCCACGAGCCGGCCCTTCCAGGTGGTGGGCAGGGCGTGCGCGGCGTCTTCCACCACTTTCAGGCCATGTTCGCGCGCGATGGCCAGAATGGCGCCCATATCGCAGGCCAGGCCCCCGTAGTGCACCGGCATGATGGCTTTGGTGCGCGGGGTGATGGCGGCGCGGATGGCCTCGGGGTCGATGTTCAGCGTCACCGGGTCCACGTCTACCAGCACCGGGTCGGCGCCCAGGTAGCGCACCACCTCCACGGTGGCGGTGAAGGTCAGCGTGGGCGCGATCACCTCGTCGCCCGGGCCGATGCCCAGCGCCTCCAGCGCCAGGTGCAGGCCGGCGGTGGCGGAGTTGACGGCGATGCTCTGCAACCCGTTGCCGCCCAGGTAGTCGGTAAAAGCCTGCTCGAAGGCGCGGGCCTTCGGGCCGGTGGTGACCCAGCCCGAGCGCAGGGTCTCGGTGACGGCGGCGATCTCGGCGTCGCCGATGTCGGGGCGGGCGAAGGGGAGGAAGGGGAGGGCGGCTTTAGGGATGGTCATGTGGGTTTGACCGCCCAGGTCAGGCGGTGGGTACGCAGTGGGGACAGCAGAGATGCCGTGCCTATCAGCGCCGCCGGCAGTCGCCGCGCGAGTGGGGGCGCCAGCGTGACCTTGCAAGAGTGAAGCCGCGCCTGGGGAAACAGGGCCTGCAGTTCGGCCAGAGTCAGCTTGCGCACATCTGGATTGCGCGGGTTGTCCACCACAAAGTCATAAACTAGCACACCGCCGCCCGGCGCCACCCAGCGCCACAACGTACGTGCGAACTGCTGCCGGTAGACGGGGTCGAGCAAGGAGCTGAAGACGGTGAAAGCCAGCACGGCCTGCTGGCTGGCGTCCGTGATGGGTGCCGCGCAGGCGTCTCCCTCGACGAGCCGAACGGCGTCCGGCAGCACAGCACGTGCTGCGGCAGCACGCTCAGGCAGCAACTCGATCCCGGTCAACTGCTTGGGCGTGGCGCCCAGGCGCAGCAGGTCCAGCAGATTGCCGCCACTGCCACAACCCACTTCGAGCAGGGGGCGGCCCGCTAGATCCATCCAGCCATGTGCGCGCCACAGGCGCGCCATGGCGCGCAGGCGCTCCTGCTGAGCTTGCAGCGCGGCCGCATTGGCGTGCAGGCTGTAGCGCTGCGCGTCCGCTGCGCCGTCGCGCCGAGCATAGCGCGCCTGCACGGCCCGGGTTTCGGGCGTGCTCATCGCGTGATCCTCGCGAAGCGTTGCTTTGGCTGGCGTTTGCGCAGCACATCCCACAGGCCATGCCAGGTGCCCCAGCCATAGCCAAGGTGAAAGGCTGCGATCACCGCAGGCAGGCGTGGCAGCCGGCGCCAGGACCCGGCGGCCCCGCCGCCGCCATGCTCGCCAGCGCCAGGTAGCCGCCATAGAGCGCCAGCAGAGCAGCGGCGGGCCAGGCCGACCAGGGTAGCAGCAGGGCGCTCAAGAGGAGTGCAGCGACGAATAGCGCGGGTACCAGCTGGCGCAGCGAACCCGGCTGGCCATGCTTGCGTACCACGAAGGGCCGCCAGTAGCCGTACTGCTGCTGCTGGGCGTAGAGGTGCCGCAGCGAGCCGCGTGGATGGTAGACCGAACGGATCGATCCGCTCTGCCAGATGCGGCCGCCGCCCAGGCGCAGGCGCAGGTTGTGCTCGTCGTCCTGGTTGCGTACCAGCGCCTCGTCGAACAGACCGAATCGCGCGAACGCCTCGCGCCGCCAGCAGCCCAGGTACACGGTGTCGACCGCGCCTTCGTAGCCCCGGTCGCGCGAGCGCGCGCCGCCCACCACCCAGCGGCACTGGAACGCCGCCGCGATGGCCTCGCCCATGGGGCCGGTGCCTTGCGCGACCCAGGGGCCGCCCACGTTGTCGGCGCCGCTGCGCTCCAGGGCTTGGATGCAGCAGGCCAGGTAATCCGGTGCGAACTGGGTGTGGATGTCGAGCCGGGCAATCACCTCGCCCTGGGCGCGCGCGATGCAGGCGTTGAGCCCGGTGGAGACGATGCGGCCCGGGTTGTCCACCAGCAACAGCCGCGCGTCGTGCGCGCAGCGCTCCTGCAGGCGCTCGCGCGTGCCGTCGTCGCTCATGCCGTCGGCGATCAGCACCTCCATGCGCCAGTTGGCCGGGAGCTGCTGGCGCAGCACCGAGTCACAGAAGCTGTCGATGAAGGCAGCTTCGTTGCGGCAGGGGGCGATCACGCTGAGCAGGCGGGGGGAGGGGGGCGTCATGGCAGGAGTTCCCGGTACAGGCGATCGATATGGTCCATCTGCGCCTTGCGGTCGCCGTCCAGCGCGATGCGCTCGACATTGCGCTCGCCGACCTGCCGCGCATGCACGTCGTCGCTGGCAAGCCGCTGCAGCACCTGTGCAAGCGCCTGTGCATCGCCTGCGGGCACCAGCAGCTCGGGGTGGATCCACTGGCGGTTGGCCGGCAGATCGCTCGCCACCACGGCCAGACCGCAGGCCATGCTTTCCAGCATGGCCACGGAGGTCGCGTCGCTCGCGGGCACGCTGACCGAGATTTTGCAGCGCGCCAGCACGGCGGCCATGCCCGCGTCGTCCAGGCGGCCGTGGAAGCGAACGCTCTGGTCCAGTCCCTGTGCCTGCACCTGGGTGCGCAGTTGTGCTTCGAGCGAGCCGCCGCCGAGCAGGTGGAGCTGGAGTGGCATGCCGGGTAGTTGCTGGCGCAGCAGGGCGAGGGCGTCGATCAGCGTGTCTATCTGGTAATTCGGTTCCCAGGCACGCAGGCTCACGATCTGTACGCCGTCCTTGTGCGCCCAGGGCACGGGGGCGAAGCGCGCGCGGTCCACGCCCCAGTGGATCTCGTACACGGGTGCGCGCAGAGCGTATTGACGCGCAGCCTCGACGAGGCTGGCAGAGTCGCCCGTGATGAGATCGGCGCGGCGCAGGATCCAGCCGGTGAGCCAGCGCATCCAGGGGCGGGTGTGCGGGGTGACGAGCAGGTCGCTACCCCAGGCCGTCATCACCAGCGGGTGGCGATCGCAGCGCGCGGCCAGGTAGCCGTACGAGGTGACATAGTGCGCATGCACGATGTCCGGGGCCAGTTCGTGCACATGGCACCGCGCCGCGCCCGCGCGCCACAGCCAGTCGATGGAGCGCCGCACCGGCGGCAGGACGCGCTGCTGCACGCCATCGAGCGGCTCGGGCCGCGCGGTGACGAGCGAGACGCGCCAGCCGCGCGCGCGCATCTCCAGCGCCCAACGCCGGGTGTGGGGGCTGTTGGCGTCGCCCAGCAGGCACAGGTGGGGGGCCATGTCAGCGGGGCTTCTGTGGCGTTCGGGGCAGTTCATTGGCCCAGGCGGCATAGTGCACGGCCAGCTCCGGGTGCTGTTCCAGCAGGCGGGCGTCCTGGGTGCGCACATCGCCCACGGTGCGCGCTGGAGAGCCCGCCACGATGGCGAAATCCGGCACGTCGCCACGCACGCGGGAGTGGGCGCAGACCACCACGCCCTTGCCGATGCGGCTGCCCGCCTGGACCACGCTGTGCGGGCCGATGAAGCTGTATGCACCGATCTCGATGGGCGCACGAACGTAGCCAGGCACATCGCCTGCGTGGCTGGTGTAGGCGCGCCCAAGCAGACGGATGCTGCGGTGCGAGCTGTGCGTGACGATGCTCACGAAGTTGGTGATCTGCACGCCCTCGCCAATGCGCAGCCCGGCCGTGGCGTCGAGGAAGTTGAACTGGCCGATGAACACATGGTCGGCCAGTTCCAAACCGGCCTCGCCCTCGATGCAGGTGCTGGGCGCGATGCGGGTGTGTGCCAGGGGCTGGCCCGCACGGCCTTGCTCGCCGAACACCATGCGAAAGAAAAGCTGCCGCCAGAGCCAGCGGCGCCAGCGGTTAAGCAAGGCTCTCATGGGGAATGTTGCTCCAGTGTGCCAGGGCCTGGAAATAGTAGACAAAGTACATCGCCATCGCCGCCGAGACGCCCCAGGCTGCGCCTTCCAGCCCCCCCCAGTAGAGGCCCAGCCCGAGTCCGGCGAAGAACACCCCCTGCCCGATGAGCGAAAGCTGAAGCGCCCAGGGCTGGGCGCGCCAGGCCAGTGTGACCACGGACAGTGGCGAGGCAATGAAGTGTAAGCCGATATACAGGCCCAGGCCGCGCGCGAGCGTTCCGGCACCACTCCACTGTGCGCCAAAGATCCATGTGAACAGGCCGGGGCCCCACAGCAGCAGCACGGCGGTCAGGGGCGCGGCAAGCAGTGCCAGAGCTAGCATGGTGCGGCGTACCAGGGAGCGTGCCTCGGCCCCGCTGCGCGCCTGCAGCAACTGCGGGTAGAGCGCCTGCGACAGCGCACCGCCCAGCAAGGTGGCCGGGGCCTTGAGGTAGCGCAGCGCCAAGGCCCAGAAGCCCGCGCCTGCGTCTCCGGCCCAGGCGGCGATGAGCAGCAGGGTCAGGGTGTCCTGCAGCGCGCCGATGAAGGCGTGTGGCGTGTTGTAGAGCGGGAAGTCGCGGTGGCGCGCGGCCATGGCCTTCAGGCGCGGCAGCGGCTGGCTTCCCAGCCGCCGCCAGCCGCCTTGCGGGGCCGGGCGTGCCAGCAGCCAGGCGGCGCCCAGGCCGGCCACGATGGGGCCGGCCAGCAGGCCCACTGGGCCTGCTTTGAACAGGCCCAGCAGGACCTGCAGTACGGCGCTACCTCCCTGCTGCACCAGGCGTGCCGCCGACAGCAGTCCGAAGCGCTGCGACCGCGTGGCCCAGAGAGTCAGCCACTGGGTGGCGCCGATGGCCAGCACGCCCGCAGGCAACCACCAGGCGAGGGCCATGCCCTGCCAGACGTGGAGTACCACGGCAAGGAGGGTGGAGGCCGCAGTGACCGCCAGCAGCAGGCGCGCGCACAGGGCCATCAGCAGCGCGGCGCTCTGGGGTTTCTTTTCGAGCGGCAGGGCGAATTCGTAGCGCGCGCAGCCCACCACGGCCAGGTTGGTGGCCACGGCCCACAGCAGCGCGTACTGCCCGAAATCGCTGGGCGCATACAGCCGCGTGATCAACGGTCCGAGCAGCAGCGGCAGGGCATGGGCCAGCACGCTGCCGGTGAGCAGCGTGAGCGTGGCGCGCAGCAGGCCGGCCGTCATGTGCCGTCGGTGCTGGTGGGCTGGTAGCCAGGCACCAGCTGGCGCAGCATTGCCTTGATGGTCGGGGTGTCGTCTGCCACGGCGGCTTTGCGCAGGGCCTCCAGCGTGGCCTGCATGCTTTCCCAGGCGGCATGTTCCTCGCGTGCCCGCAGGATGCGCGGATGCGCGGTGGGCAGGGGGTGGTCGCCGATCAGCAGTTCTTCGTAGAGCTTCTCGCCGGGGCGCAGGCCGGTGAACTCGATGGCGATATCGCCGCCCGGGTGCTGCGCGTCGCGTACGGTCAGCCCCGACAGCGCCACCATGCGTCGGGCCAGCTGAACGATGCGGATGGGTTCGCCCATGTCGAGCAGAAACAGGTCGCCCCCTTCGGCCATGGCGCCGGCCTGCAGCACGAGCTGGGCCGCCTCGGGGATGGTCATGAAATAGCGCGTGACCTCCGGGTGCGTGACCGTGACGGGGCCGCCTGCGGCGATCTGGCGTCGGAACAGCGGGATCACGCTGCCACTCGACCCCAGTACGTTGCCGAAACGCACCATGGAAAAACGCGTAGGGCAGGTCCATGGGGCGGCAGCAGGTGCGCCGAATGGCGGCTGGCGGCTCGCCGCGATGGCCTGCAGCACCAGCTCGGCCATACGCTTGCTGGCGCCCATGATGTTGGTGGGGCGTACCGCCTTGTCGGTGGAGACGAGCACGAAATGCTGCGCTCCATATTCCAGCGCCATGCGCACCATGTTGAGCGTGCCGAACACATTGTTGAGCACGCCTTCGCCCGCGTTGGCCTCGACCATGGGCACATGCTTGTAGGCGGCGGCGTGGTAGATGGAGCCGGGGCTGTGTGCGCGGCAGATGTCAGCCATGCGCCGTGGCTCGACCACGTTGGCCAGCAGCGGCACGAGTTCGCAGGCGTGCACGCCCTGGTCGCGCAAAGCCTGTAGTTCGTGGTGGATGGCGTAGAGCGCGTATTCGCTGTGGTCCACCAGCAGCAGCCGCGCCGGGGCCGCCTGCACAATCTGGCGGCACAGCTCGCTGCCGATGCTGCCGCCCGCACCTGTGACCATGATCACCTGGCCCGCCAGGTTGCGTCTTAGCAGTTCAGGGTTGGCCGCCACAGGTTCGCGGCCGAGCAGGTCTTCAATGTCCAGGTCCTGAAAATCGGTGATGGTGACCCGGCCGCTGGCCAGGTCGGTCAGCCCGGGCAGGGTGCGAATACGCAAGGGTAATTCGCGCAGGCTTTCAATGATCTGGCGGCGGCGGTGGCGCGTGGCGCTGGGCACCGCCAGCAAGATGTCGGTGACGCCCAGGCGATCAATGATGTGGGGCAAGTCGTGGGGTGCATAGACGCGGGTGCCGTTGATGCTGCGCCCGGCCTTGGCAGCGTCGTCATCCACAAAACCTTGCAACAGGTACTGATGAGTACCCCCAAGTCCGGCCGCCGTCTGCGCGCCAGCGTTTCCAGCACCGTAAATCAGCAACCGGCTGGGTGCTGCGGCTGGGCGCCCCTTGAGCCAGTGCCAACCCATGGCACGGCTGGTGCCGACCATCAGCAAAAAGATCAACGGTTGCAAAATGCCAACGCTTCGGGGGACGCCCTCCCATTTCGCGCTGAGCAGGATGGCGAAGAGAACGGTGCCATAAATGGCTACCGCCTTGCCGGTCGTGATCAGTGCACTGATGCCTGTGTAGCGAAATATTGCGCGGTATAGCCCCTGGTTAACCAGAATAGGGAAGGCAAGTACAGGAGCCATGGCATAAACCAGCCATTGCAGACCCTCGGGCCAATGCAGGGTTTCCAGCCGCAAACTGAATGCCAGCCACATGGCCAGAATCCCCATGCAGACGTCCATGGCCACCACAAACAGCCGTTTGGCAGAGCGCGGCCATTCCAGCACGTTGCGCAATAAATACCGGTCTTGGGGCATTCGTCTAGGGAGGCGCAATGCCGGTGCGTTCCAGCACATCCCCTACCAGTTCCAGCCGGACCAGAGGGTTGTCAAGTTCCATCAGCTGCTGCTTGAGTTTCAGCGGAATGGGCAGCAGCTCGCACCAGCGGTTGGCAACCCAGCCGCAGTCGGCCAGTTGAGCGGGGGTGGGCGTGATGGTTGTGGCAGCGTCGGTATCCCGTTCGCGCAGGGATGCCAGCACCTGGGAGAGGGTGGTGGCGGTGGGGAGAAGATCCTCGGGAATCGGTACGGACAGGTCAGCGGCCAGTTGCTCCACATCGGCAACCCACAGGCCGTGCGGCAAATGGCTGCGCTGGGTGATGCGAAAACGCTGGCTGCCGCGGCACAGCAGGGTGATCAGCCCGGGCTGCGGGTTGTCGATTTTTTCGATCACGGCCAGGGTTCCGGTGTCGTGGAATCGCTCATCAGGCGCACCAGCGTGTCGCACCTCGTTGCCCTGCGTGAGTGCAACGATGCCAAACGGGGCGCCCGCATGGTGGCATTTGCGCACCATGTCGAGGTAGCGAACTTCGAACACGCGCAGCGCCAGCACTCCGCCAGGAAACAGCACGGAATTGAGCGGAAACAGCGGAAGGGATGACAGGGTGAGGGGTTGTGTCATGGGCGAAGCTCTGCGGTCGCTATCATCCCATGGCGCAGTCTGCTTTCGTACCCGGTCCACTCCAATTTGTCTCATCCATGCTCTACCAGATCGCCTCTTTCCTGCTCGACGTAATTGGTGGCCTGCTGACTGGGGCTTGTCTGTTGCGTTTGTACATGCAGTGGCAACGTGTTGCTTTCTCGAACCCGATCGGCGGCCTGGTGTTTGCCCTTACCGACTGGCTGATCATGCCGCTGCGGCGTGTGATTGCACCGGTGGGGCGCTGGGACCTCTCGAGCCTGGTCGCCGCCGCACTGCTGCAACTGGTCCAGTACTTCCTGCTGTGGCTGATTCTGGGTGCCGGGGCTGCCTGGGCCTGGTTGCCCTGGCTGGCGCTTTTCGGCCTGGTGCGTGTGGCCATCTCGGGGCTGATCGGCTTGCTGATTGTTTATGCGGTGATGTCATGGATGCAGGCCCGCTCGCCGCTTGCAGATGTGGTGGCGCGCTTGTGTACGCCGGTGCTGCGGCCGTTTCAGCGCATCATTCCGCTGGTCGGGGGGGTGGATTTGTCGCCGCTGGCCGTGCTGGTGCTGCTGCAGGTGGCAATGATCGTGCTGGGGCACTTGCAGGCGGGAGTCTTGCAGGGGTGATGGCTGTTTGATGTGCCATATTGGCGTGTAGTGCTCATGGAATAAGCGCTACACGCTATTAATTTCATAGTCCCACTGCAAGCTGCCGTCGCGCTGATTTACATGACAGCGTCGGCAGGAAGGCGTTGCAGCATGGCCAGGCTGCTGGCCACGGTGTTGCGCAGCTCGCGGCGGTCGCAGATGAAATCCACGGCGCCCTTGGTCTGCAGGAACTCGGCGCGCTGAAAGCCCTCGGGCAGCGTCACGCGCACGGTGGATTCGATCACGCGCGGGCCGGCAAAGCCGATCAGGGCCTTGGGTTCGGCAATCACGATGTCGCCCACAAAGGCAAAACCGGCGCTCACGCCGCCCATGGTCGGATCGGTCAGCACGCTGATGTAGGGCAGGCCTTTCTTGGCCAGGCGAGTCAGGGCCGCATTGGTCTTGGCCATCTGCATGAGTGACAGCAGGCCTTCCTGCATGCGGGCACCACCGGTGGCGGTAAAGCAGAGGAAGGGCACCTTCTGCTCGATGGCGGCTTCCACGCCACGCACAAACCGTTCGCCCACCACCGACCCCATCGAGCCGCCCATGAAGTCGAATTCGAAGCAGGCGACCACCAGGTTGATGCTCTTGACCGCCCCGCCCATGACGATGAGGGCATCGGTTTCGCCGGTGTTTTCCAGCGCTTCTTTCAGGCGCTCGGGGTACTTGCGGCTGTCCTTGAACTTGAGGGCATCCACGGGCAGGACTTCCTGGCCGATTTCGTAACGGCCTTCGGGGTCCAGGAACGCGTTCAACCGGGCTCGTGCACCGATGCGGTGGTGGTGGCTGCAGTGAGGGCAGACGTTCTGGTTCTGCTCCAGATCGGCCTTGTAGAGCACCGTTTCGCAGCTCGGGCACTTGATCCACAGGCCCTCGGGCACCTGGCGGCGCTCGGTGGGGTCGGTTTGCTGGATTTTGGCGGGTAGAAGTTTTTCGAGCCAGGACATGGTGTTTTCCTCTTCAATGGCACGGCCTTTGGCGAAGCCTGTGGGCATTCGCCGGGCAAGCCGGGTGTGAATCTGTCGGCAGGCGCCCCGAGGGCGCGCCGGGCTGGATTATGCGTCGAGCGCTTTTCGGATGCCGCGCAGGAAGTCGATCGTGATCGGAACCACCTTGGCGTGTTCCTGGTCTTCGATCAGCTGGATGATGCGGCTGCCAATCACCACCGCATCGGCCACCTTGCCGATCGCCTGGGCTGTTGCGGCGTCGCGAATGCCAAAGCCCACGCCTACGGGGATCTGCACATGCTGGCGGATGCGGGGCAGCATCTGCTCCACGGCAGATGTATCCAGCGCACCAGAGCCGGTCACGCCCTTGAGCGACACGTAGTACACATAGCCACTCGCCACACGGGCCACCTGGGCCATGCGCTCGTCGGTGCTGGTGGGGGCCAGAAGGAAGATCAGGTCCATGCCGTGCTCGCGCAGGCTGGCGGCAAAGGCCTCGCACTCCTCGGGCGGGTAGTCCACGATGAGCACACCATCAACGCCGGCAGCGGCAGAGTCACGCACGAACGCACCGGTGCCATGCTTTTGGTCGTAGCGTTCCACAGGGTTGGCGTAACCCATCAGCACCACGGGTGTGGTGCTGTTGCGCTTGCGGAATTCACGTACATGGTCCAGCACCTGCACCATGCCAATGCCCAGACCGAGGGCTTTTTCGCCCGCCTTCTGGATGACGGGGCCGTCGGCCATGGGATCGGAAAAGGGCACGCCCAGTTCGATCACGTCGGCCCCGGCCTCGACCATGCCGTGCATGAGTGCGGGCGTGATGTCGGCAAACGGAAAACCGGCGGTGACATAGGGAATCAGCGCCTTGCGGCCCTGCGCTTGCAGGGCGGAGAAGGTGGATGCGATGCGGCTCATTTATTTCACCACCTTGATGGGTTGCTCGCCGCCCTTGACGGACTGCCCCTGGCAGCTGGGGCGGCAGTAAAAATCGGCACCGCTGAGGTCGGCCACGGTGCCGATGTCCTTGTCGCCACGGCCCGACAGATTGACCAGGATGGACTGGTCAGTGCGCATGGTCTTGGCCAGCTTCATGGCGTAGGCTACAGCGTGGCTGGATTCGAGCGCGGGGATGATGCCCTCGGTGCGGCACAGGTAATGGAAGGCGTCGAGCGCTTCCTGGTCGGTGATGCCCACATATTCGGCACGGCCGATTTCCTGCAGCCAGGCGTGTTCTGGGCCTACGCCGGGGTAGTCCAGGCCCGCGCTGATGCTGTGGGTCTCGGTGATCTGGCCGTTGTCATCTTGCAGGATGAAAGTGCGGTTGCCGTGCAGCACGCCCGCGCTGCCCTTTTGCAGCGATGCCGAGTGCCTGCCCGATTCCAGCCCTTCGCCCGCCGCCTCCACGCCAATGAGGCGGGTTTTTTCAAACGGAATATAGGGGTGGAAGATGCCCATGGCGTTGCTGCCGCCGCCCACGCAAGCCACCACCACATCGGGCTGCGTGGTGGCCGCCTTCTGGGCCGCCAGCATCTCGGGCATCTGCTCGATGCATTCCTTGCCGATCACGCTCTGGAAGTCGCGCACCATCATGGGATAGGGGTGGGGGCCCGCCACCGTGCCGATGATGTAGAAGGTGTTGTCCACATTGGCAACCCAGTCGCGCATCGCCTCGTTGAGCGCGTCTTTCAGCGTCTTGCTGCCCGACTCGACGGGCACCACGGTGGCGCCCAGCAGCTTCATGCGGTACACGTTGGGGCTTTGGCGCTTGACGTCTTCCGCACCCATGTACACCACGCATTCGAGCCCATAGCGGGCGCAGATGGTGGCCGTGGCCACGCCGTGCTGGCCGGCGCCAGTCTCGGCAATGATGCGCGGCTTGCCCATGCGCTTGGCGAGCATGGCCTGGCCGATCACGTTGTTGATCTTGTGGGCGCCGGTGTGGTTGAGGTCTTCGCGCTTGAGATAGATCTGCGCGCCTCCCATTTCTCGGCTGGTGCGCGCTGCGTGGTACACGGGCGAGGGGCGGCCCACGAAGTGCTTGAGTTCATAGTGGAACTCGGCCAGGAACTCGGGGTCGTGCTGGTAGCGCGCGTAGGTCTCGCGCAGTTCCTGGATGGCGTGGGTCAGGGTTTCGCTGACAAAGCTGCCGCCGTAAGGACCGAAATGGCCCGAGGGATCAGGTTGCTGGTAGGAATTCATGGGGGGTTCTTTGCAAGTTGTGCATCGGCCGCACGGACGGCGGCTACGAAGCGTTGAATTTTGTCGGCGTCCTTGATGCCTTTGATGGGCTTGCCATCGGGGCCATCGGCTTCGACGCCGGAGCTCACATCAACGGCCAGCGAGAAGCCTCGCGGGCGCACTTGCACAATGCCATCGGTCACGTTTGCAGGCGTGAGTCCACCAGACAAAACGAGATGAGAGGCTACGCTTGGTGGAAGGAGTGACCAATTGAAAGCCTTGCCGCCGCCGCCAAAACCGTCGACATGCGCGTCGAGCAGGATGGCCTGGGCTCTGGAGTAATCATGGGCGTATTTTACGAGGTCGAACCGTGCCGCACCGTCGCCGAGGGGAATGCGGGCTGCACGCAAAAATGGCCGGGTGCCTCCCAAGGTGCCAGCCAGACATTCGGCGGGAGACTCATCTCCATGAAATTGAATCGTAGCGCCCGCCAATAAAGCGCTGGCAGCTATGATATTTGAAGCAGTCTCGTTGACAAACAACAGCACCGGTGTAACAAACGGCGGCAGGCGGGAGGCCAGCGCGGCCGCCCTTTGTGGCGAGACGGCCCGGGGGCTCGCGGCATACAGCACGAAGCCGATGGCATCCACGCCGGCTGCGACTGCGGCGTCCACGTCCTGCTCGCGTGTCAGGCCGCAAACCTTGATACGGGTGCGAATGCAGGAGGAGGGGAGTGGTTTTTCTGGGGGCAGGCTGCTCATGGCAGCCAATCATACGCAGCCGTGCGGCTGGGCAGGCCCCAGCGAGGTTCGTAAACAGGGCCTTGAAAATAAAGGCCATCGGGCGAAAAGGTGGGTGCCGCCACGTCGCGGGAGCGTGCAGCCAGCACCTCGCTGACCCATTCGGGGGGCTTTTTCCCCTGGCCCACCGCAATCAGGCAACCCATGATGTTGCGAATCATGTGGTGCAGGAAGGCGTTGGCCTCGAACTCGAAACGCCAGTAGCATGGGGCAAAGCCTTCTGACGGCTCTGCCTCGGTGGCCGGGGTGCGGGTGATGTCAATGCGCTGCAAGGTCTTGATGGGCGACTTGGCCTGGCAAGCCGACGCACGGAACGACGTGAAGTCGTGTTCACCCAGCAACTGTTGCGCGGCCTGCGACATGGCGGCGTGGTCGAGCGGGTAGAAAACCCAGCCGACGCGGCCTGCATCGACGCTGGGGCGCACGGGCGACTGCAACAGCACATAGGCATAGCGCCGTGCGATGGCGCTTGCACGTGCGTGAAAACCGTCGGGTACTGGCTGGGCCCATTGCACCGCAATGTCCGGCGGCAAAAAGGTATTGGTGCCGCGCACCCATGAAGACGCCGGGCGGTGCAGTGGCGTATCAAAGTGAACGACCTGCATGAGGCCATGCACCCCCGCATCGGTGCGGCCTGCGCACAAGGTGCTGACCCGGTGCGTAGCGAAGCGGCCCAAGGCCGCTTCGAGATGATCCTGGATGGTGTTGCCCGACAACTGGCTTTGCCAGCCGTTGTAACGCTGGCCGCTGTAGGCCACCCCCATGGCCACCCTGGAAAGGTGGCCTGGGGCCGTGTCTTGCGGGATGCCTGAATCGACCGGGCGCATCAGCCCAGGTCGGACAGCAGCCGCTGGGCGCGGGCCTTTAGCGCCCCCGAGGATTCGGCGACCACTTCTTCGACCAGGGTGCGGGCCCCGTCAATATCGCCGATGGCATTGAACTCCTGCGCCAGCGCCAGCTTGGTGGCCAATGGGTCATCGGCGGCTGCATCGACCCCGTCGTCTGCTGCGGCGGCTGGCGCTGTTGCTGCTTCGGGGGGCGTGGCAGGTTTGGACGGCGCGCCCAGGTCCAGCGTCAGGTCGCCCAGGTCAAACTCCATGGGCGCCGTGTCAGGGGTGTCTGCCTTGGCGCTGGCCATCAGTGGCATGGCGCCAGAAGGGAGCATGGTGAGATCGTCGGTGGCCGGGAAATCGAGGTCCGCCATCGGCGGTGGTGCGATCGCAGCGGCAGGCGCCAATGCGGGCTGCATGGCAGACAGCGATGTGGGCAGGTCCAGTTGCGGAAGTGCTGCCGATTCGGTGTCGCCTTCATCGGTAGCGGTTGCCGCGGCCGCTGCGGCGGCAAAGCCACCCGCGGCGGCTGGCGCCTCGGTCAGCGCGTCTTCGGGCAAATCCAGGTCGAGGTCGAGATCCAGGTCAGGTGGGAGTGCAGCAGCTGCTGCTGCGGGCGCAGCGGCCATCGCGGTGCTCGCGACGCTGGCAGGCGAGGCCGAGGCGGTGGCAATGCCAGGGGTTGCGCCGGGACGGCCCCCAGGTTGGTACAACGGGTTTTCCTGGTCCAGATCGCGGCCCAGTTCGGTCACACGGGCCCAGTCCGAGCCTTCGCCTTGCGTCAGCTTGAACACGTCACCGGCCACTGCTTCAAGGGCCTTGCGATCCTGCCGCTTGGCGTAAATCTCGGCCAGCTTGACGTGCACCGATACGCGGGCTGGATTGTGGCGAATCGCTTCCTTGAGGATTTCTTCTGCCTGAAGGTCGCGGCCATATGCCAGATACACGTCGGCTTCGGCAACGGGGTCCACGTCACCGCCGGCATCAAGCTGGCTGGGGGAGTAGGCCATGGATGAGCCGGTCGTCATCTGGCTGTTGGCCGTGTCCACTTGCTGGCCGCCGCTGGCGCCAAAAAAGGAGTCGGGTTGCAGGCGGCTTTCGAGGAATGAACTGTCCACACCGGCGTTGGCGCGACGCCGTTGCACCACGCGGTAGGCACCGTAGCCGCCCAGGGCGATCAGTGCGAGAAGTCCTCCGGCAGGTACCAGGGGGTCATCCATCAGACCTGACAGGAAGCTCGGCTCGGGGACAGGCGCTGGCATGGAGGCGGGCTTGGGCACAGGTGCTGGCGCAGGGGCGGATGCTGGCGCCGCGGCTTGCGCCGCCACTGCTGCTGGATCACTGGCCGCCGCCTCGGCGGCCACTGGCACGCTGGCCGCGGCAGATACGCTGGCCGCGGCAGATGTCGCCAGGGCTGCTGGCTCGGAGGCTGTCGGCTGAGTGGACACTGCAGCCGGCGTGGCGACAGCCACCGCGCCAAGCGCGCTGGAGGCTGCAGTTGCAGGCGCACCGACCGGCGCAGACGCCGCGCTGAGCTGGTTCAGCTCGTTGATGTTTTTGGACAGTTCGGCCATACGGGCCGAGGATTCGCTGGCTTGCTTGTCCTTGGCCAGCTGGTCTTCTGCAGCCTTCTGGCCCGTGATGGCGCCCTTGGACAGCGTCAGCTTGTCGGGCGCGGCGGTTGCGGGCTTCTTGTCTTCGACCCGTGCTTGCACTGTGCCGCTGGCAGAGCGCTCTGCGGCTGCCACTTCGGCGGTGGGGGCTGCCGCAGCGAGTTTGCGGCGGAATGCGTTGAAATCCCGGCTTTGTGCCGCCAGAACCTGGCGGGCTTCGGCCGGTGGCGTGGCCAGTGCGGTGGCCTCATCCGGCATTTGCAGCACGGCACCGGCCTTGATCCTGTTGACGTTGCCCTGGATGAAGGCGTCCGGGTTGGCGCGCATCAGCGCCACCAGCATCTGGTCCAGCGATACGCTGGCAGGGCGGTAGTTGTTGGCCAGGCGACCGGCCGTGTCGCCCGCCCGAACAGTAACGGCATCGGCTGGCGCTGGGCGTGGGGTGGCGACCGCAGTGCTGCGGGGCGCGCGCGGGCGGAAGGCGCCGCAACACGCGGGGAGATCGGTGCAGAACCTGCTTGCGCCTGGGCCTGCGCCACGGGGGCTGAAACCTGCGGTGCCGCGGTAACTGCGGGCGCTGCGCGGCGCGAGGCTGGCGGATCGAACAACATGGTGTAGCTGCGCACGATGTGGCCGCTTCTCCAGGAAGCATCCAGCACCAGGTCCACGAAAGGATCGTTGACAGGGCGGTCGCTGGACAGGCGCAGCACAGCCGTGCCGTTGGCCCGCCGCTGCAGTTGCACCCGCAGATTGTTCACTGCCGGGTTGAATTCCAGGCCCTGGGCGCGAAAGACTTCGGGCGAGGCGGTGGTGGCACGCAGGGTGTCAGCCTCTTCCGGGGTGATCTGGGGCAGATCGATTTCGGCGCGCAATGGCTCCCCAAGGGCGGATTGCACCGTAATGCGGCCCAGAGCGAGGGCAGAAGCATCGTCGGCACAAAAACCGGTCAATGCGACGGCCGCAGCCGCCAGGACAGAAAATTTCCAACGATGCATGTGTGCCATCAAATGTGGTGGTTGTGCGACTCGGTCGAGCGGCGTTGTACTTCTCATGGTCTGATCCCCGCCCCGGCGCGTGAAAATATGTAAAAAGCACCATAGCATCAATGTTTTGCACTGACAAGCTGAGGCGGCGCCGAAGCTTTGAGCGAGGTGTCGACGCCTGTTTTGCGGTATTTAAATGTTGCCAATTGCCAACGTGGCGTAACTGGGTGTGTCCGAGCGCGGGGCACAAAAAAGCGCGCGCAACAGAGTGCGCGCGCTAAGGGCAGGCTCGTGTCAGGCGTCCAGCAGAATGCGCAGCATGCGGCGCAGGGGCTCGGCAGCGCCCCACAGCAGCTGGTCACCGATGGTGAAAGCGCCCACATACTCGGGGCCCATCGCCAGCTTGCGGATACGACCCACGGGGATGTTCATGGTGCCGGTCACAGCCACGGGCGTCAGATCCTTGATGGTCGCTTCGCGCGTGTTGGGCACCACCTTGGCCCATGGGTTGTCGGCGGCAATCATGGCTTCGATGTCGGCCACGGGCACATCCTTCTTCAGCTTGAAGGTCAGTGCCTGGCTGTGGCAGCGCATGGCGCCCACGCGCACGCAAAAGCCATCAACCGGAATGGCGGCGGCGTTGAAGCCTTCGCCCATGCCGAGGATCTTGTTGGTTTCGGCCATGCCCTTCCACTCTTCCTTGGACATGCCATTGCCCAGATCCTTGTCGATCCAGGGTATCAGGCTGCCGCCCAGCGGCACACCAAAATTGGCGGTTTCAGCGCTGGTCAGCGCACGCTGCTTGGCGATGACCTTGCGGTCGATTTCCAGGATGGCGCTCTTGGGGTCATCGAGCAGGGCCTTCACTTCACCATTCAGCGTGCCGTACTGGGTCAGCAGTTCGCGCATGTGCTGCGCACCGCCGCCCGACGCGGCCTGGTAGGTTTGGGTGCTCATCCACTCAACCAGGCCTGCCTTGTACAGCGCGCCCACACCCATTAGCATGCAGCTCACCGTGCAGTTGCCGCCGATCCAGTCCTTGCCGCCATTGGCGAGGGCGTTCTTGATGACCGGCATGTTGACCGGGTCGAGCACGATGACGGCGTTCTTTTCCATGCGCAGGGAAGACGCGGCGTCGATCCAGTGGCCCGTCCAGCCTGCGGCGCGCAGCTTGGGATACACCTCATTGGTGTAGTCGCCGCCCTGGGCCGTGATGATGATTTCGCAGCGCTTCAGGGCATCGATGTTGAAGGCGTCTTGCAGCGTGGTTTCGTTCCTGGCCTGGGCGGGAGCCTTGCCACCCGCGTTGGACGTGGAGAAGAACAATGGCTCGATCAGATCGAAGTCTTTTTCTTCGATCATGCGATCCATCAACACCGAGCCGACCATGCCGCGCCAGCCGACCAAACCTACCAACTTGTTGCTCATTTCAACGCCCTTTCAAATAAAACAGTGCCAGACCAGCCTGTTTGCCCCGGCTCGTCTGGCCAGGGTGGGCGCACGACGATACCGGAGCTGGATCAGCCCTTAATGGTCGTGGTTTTGGTGGTGATTGCGCGCGCAGCAACACCGGCCAAGGTGGCGGATGTTGTGTTCATGGCGAACGGGTGGGCGGCAAACATGGGTGCAGATTGTACTGGATCGCTGTTCTGAAGGGATTGTCAGCGCAGTGGCTTGAATGTTAGTCTTCTCAGGCAGCTGTCCCACCCTCATTCCTTGAAGGAGGATCACCATGACTTCTGCTGAAATCAAAGTCGGTCAACTTGGCATCAACTACCTCGTTGACGGCTCGCACACCGCGAGCCTTGGCATGTTTGAGCTCACTGTGCCACCCGGCTCCAACGTGCCGCCGCCACACAGCCACTCCAACAATGAAGAATGCGTTTACGTTCTGGGGGGAACCCTTCGGTATACGGTCGGAACGGAGACGCGCGACCTTGGTCCGGGCCAGAGCATGAGCACGCCGAAAGGTGTGGTGCATGCCTTCTCGAATCCATTTGGCGAAAATGCCCGAGCCTTGATCGTCCAGTCTCCGGACATCGGGGCCCAATACTTCAGGGATGTCGCTGCCGTGGTCAACGCCGGAGGTCCGCCAGACAAAGCTGCCCTGGTTTCCGTAATGACAAAGTACGGGCTGGTCCCGGCGGCTCCAAAGTGACGCCCAATCGTCGCATTCCAGTTGACGTTCAGCCATTGGGTTCCATGGCCATAAAAAAAGCAGTCCTTTCGGACTGCCTCTTTATGGTGAAGGTGCGCTTGGGGGGGTGAAAGAACCTCAGCCCAGCGCCTTCACCACCGCATCGCCCATCTGCGCCGTGCCCACCTTGGTGGTGCCTTCGCTGTAGATATCGCCTGTGCGCAGGCCCTGGGCCAGCACCTTTTGCACAGCGGCTTCGATGCGCTGGGCGGCGGCTTCCTGGTTCAGGCTGAAGCGCAGCATCATCGCGGCGCTCAGGATGGTGGCCAGCGGGTTGGCGATCCCCTTGCCCGCGATATCCGGCGCGCTGCCGTGGCTGGGTTCGTACAGACCCTGGTTGCTGCTGTTCAGGCTGGCCGAGGGCAGCATGCCGATGGAGCCGGTGAGCATGGACGCTTCGTCCGAGAGGATGTCGCCGAACATGTTGCCCGTGACCACCACGTCAAACGCCTTGGGCGCCTTCACGAGCTGCATGGCTGCGTTGTCCACGTACATGTGCTGCAGTTCCACGTCGGGGTACTGCTGGCCCACTTCGGTCATCACGTCCTTCCAGAACTGGAAGGTTTCGAGTACGTTGGCCTTGTCCACGCTGGTGACCTTCTTGCTGCGCTTGCGCGCGGCCTGGAAGGCGACATGGGCGATGCGCTCGATCTCTGGGCGGCTGTAGCGCATGGTGTCAAACGCTTCCTCTGCACCGGGGAAGTGGCCGTCGGTGGCCACGCGGCGGCCGCGCGGCTGGCCGAAGTAGATGTCGCCCGTCAACTCGCGGATGATGAGGATGTCAAGGCCCGCAATCAGCTCGGGCTTGAGGCTCGACGCTCCGACGAGCTGCTCGTAGCAGATGGCGGGGCGGAAGTTGGCGAACAGGCCCAGGTTCTTGCGCAGGCCCAGGATGGCCTGCTCGGGGCGCAGGGGCCGGTCGAGCTTGTCGTACTTCCAGTCACCCACGGCGCCGAACAGGATGGCGTCGGCTTCCTTGGCGAGCTTGAGGGTCGATTCGGGCAGCGGGTGGCCGTGGGCGTCGTAAGCGGCGCCGCCGACCAGGGCCGATTCCATCTCGAACTTCAGGTCGAGTGCCTGGAGCACCTTGACGGCCTCGGCCACGATTTCGGTGCCAATGCCGTCACCCGGCAGAACTGCGATTTTCATTATTTGCTTCTCTATTGATAGCTACTAGCGCTTTAACAGTAAGCGCTAAAGGCCAATTTGACTGCTATTTTGATGGCCGGGCGGCGCTGCGACCCCGGCCATCCAACGGACGGACCGCTCATTTCGTTTGAATTTTTCGCTGCACCACCAGCGTCCCACGAAACTGGCGCGGCCCAAGCCAGGGCAGCCAAGCAAGGGCCGCCCCGCAGCGAGGGCTGCGTCTCCCTGCCCGCAGCGCGCAGCGCTGCGAGAGCGGGGGGAAGCGGCAAAGCCGCTCAGGGGGGTGTTTCATTTCACGACACCATGGTGTGCGCCAGCCACGGCTTGGTCGCCAGGCGCTGTGCCTCAAAAGCCTTGATCTTGTCCGACTGGCGCAGGGTCAGGCCGATGTCGTCAAAGCCGTTGAGCAGGCAGTATTTGCGGAAGGCCTGCACCTCGAACGGGATCTCTTCACCTTGCGGGCGAACAATCACCTGGCGCTCCAGGTCGATGGTGAGCTGGTAGCCGGGGAAGGCCAGCACTTCATCAAACAGCTGGGCCACGGTAGCCTCGGGCAGCACGATGGGCAGCAGGCCGTTCTTGAAGCAGTTGTTGAAGAAGATGTCGGCAAAGCTGGGCGCGATCACGGCGCGAAAGCCGAACTGGTCCAACGCCCAGGGGGCATGCTCGCGGCTGGAGCCGCAGCCGAAATTCTTGCGCGCCAGCAGGATGGAGGCGCCTGCATAGCGCGGCTGGTTCAGCACGAAGTCGGGGTTGGGCTTGCGGCTGGCGGGGTCCTGGCCGGGCTCGCCGTGGTCCAGGTAGCGCCATTCGTCAAACAGGTTCACGCCGAAGCCGGTCTTCTTGATCGACTTGAGGAATTGCTTGGGGATGATGGCGTCGGTATCGACGTTCTCGCGGTCCATGGGGGCGACCAGCCCCTGGAGCTTGGTGAATTTCTGCATGGTGTTCTTTGTTACTTGGCGGCGCGCTCGATGGCGCTGCCTGCGCGTTCGATGTCCTGGCCCACGCCCTTGACGGTGTTGCATCCGGCCAGCACAAAAGCAGCGGACAGGGCGAGGATGGTGGCAATCTTCTTCATGGCGGTCTCCTTCAGGCGAATTGGCGAATGTCTACAAAATGGCCGTGCACGGCGGCGGCGGCGGCCATGGCGGGGCTGACCAGGTGGGTGCGGCCGCCGGCGCCCTGGCGGCCTTCAAAGTTGCGGTTGCTGGTGCTGGCGCAGCGCTCGCCGGGCTCCAGGCGGTCGGCGTTCATGGCCAGACACATGGAGCAGCCGGGCTCGCGCCACTCAAAGCCTGCGGCCACAAAGATCTTGTCCAGTCCTTCGCGCTCGGCCTGTTCCTTGACCAGGCCCGAGCCCGGTACGACCATGGCCAGCTTGACGTTGCTGGCCACCTTGCGGCCCAGGTTCTTCACCACGGCGGCGGCTTCTCGCATGTCTTCGATGCGGCTGTTGGTGCACGAACCGATGAACACCTTGTCGATGGTGATGTCGTTGATGGCCTTGCCGGGTTGCAGGCCCATGTAGGTCAGGGCCCGCTCGATGGCGCCGCGTTTGTTGGCGTCCTTTTCCTTGTCGGGGTCGGGCACGCGCGCGTCCACGCCCAGCACCATCTCGGGCGAAGTGCCCCAGGTGACCTGCGGCACGATGTCTGCCGCGTCGAGCTTGACGACGGTGTCGAACTTCGCGTCGGGGTCGGAGTGCAGCGTCTTCCAGTACGCCACGGCCTGGTCCCATTCCACGCCGGTGGGCGAGAGCGGGCGGCCCTTGACGTATTCAATCGTCTTGTCGTCCACGGCCACCAGGCCGGCGCGCGCACCGCCTTCGATGGCCATGTTGCACACGGTCATGCGGCCTTCCATGCTCATGGCGCGGAACACCGAACCGGCAAACTCGATGGTGTAGCCCGTGCCGCCTGCCGTGCCGATCTTGCCGATGATGGCCAGCACCACGTCCTTGGGGGTCACGCCTTTGGCGAGCTGGCCGTCCACCTGCACCAGCATGTTCTTGGCCTTCTTGGCCAGCAGGGTCTGCGTGGCCATCACATGCTCGACCTCGCTGGTGCCGATGCCGTGGGCCAGTGCGCCAAACGCGCCGTGCGTGCTGGTGTGGCTGTCGCCGCACACCACGGTCATGCCGGGCAGCGTGGCGCCGTTTTCTGGGCCGATCACGTGCACGATGCCTTGGCGCTTGTGCATGAACGGGAAGAATGCGGCCGGCGTGATTTGCGCCATGTTGTCGTTCAGTGTGGTGATCTGTTCCTTGCTGATCGGGTCGGCGATGCCGTCGTAGCCGTTTTCCCAGCCCGTGGTGGGCGTGTTGTGGTCGGCCGTGCCCACGATGGAGCTCATGCGCCACACCTTGCGGCCGCCTCTCGCAGGCCTTCAAACGCCTGGGGGCTGGTGACTTCGTGCACCAGATGGCGGTCGATGTAGAGGATGGAGGTGCCGTCCTCTTCGGTGTGGACGACGTGCTCGTCCCAGATCTTGTCGTACAGGGTGCGTCCCATGGCGGTCTCTTTTCGTGGGTGTGGGTGAATTGGATTTTAGGCGGGCGTGAAAGTGCCGGGCGACGGGTGGATCAGGTGCTCCACCAGCAGCCGGGCCGTGACGGGCAGGGCTTCGAAGTCGCGGGCCACCACGCGCAACTCGCGCTGGGCCCAAGCGTCGGTGAGGGGGATGGCTTGCAGGCGGCCCACACCGTGCATGAGGGCAAAGGCCCGGTCGGGCAGCAGGCCCACGCCCAGGCCGTTGTCGATCATGCGGCACATGGCATCAAGCCCGGTGACCTGGATGCGCTGGCGCAGGGGGCGGCCGGCGGCAGCAGCTGCGGCGCGCATGGCCAGGCTGATGCTGCTGTTGGCATGCAGGCCGACAATGTCCCAGTCCAGCACTTCTTCAAAATTAATAGCTGCTTGCGCTGACAGGGCGTGCGCTGCAGGCACAACCAGCACCAAACGATCGGTGCGGTACGGGCGGCTTTGCAGGTCGGCGGCAGCGGGCCCGCCGGTATTGCAGATGCCCAGATCGGCCGCGCCTTCCTGCACCGCGTGCAGCACATCGCTGCTCAGGTGTTCCTGCAGGTCGATCTTGACCTGGCTGTGCGCGCGCGCAAAAGCGCCCAGGTCCTCGGGCAGAAACTGCACGATGGCCGAAATGTTGGCGTGCATGCGCACATGGCCGCGCACGCCCTCGGCGTATTCACTGAGTTCGCCCTGCATGCGCTCCAGGCCAAACAGCACCGTGCGCGCATGGTGCAGCAGGCTTTCGCCCGCCGGCGTGAGCGTGACGCCCCGGCTGTGGCGGTAGAGCAGGGCGGTGTCCACGGCGGTTTCCAGGTCGGAAAGCCGCTTGCTCACGGCCGATGCCGCAATGAACTCGCGCTCCGCCGCGCGGCCGATGCTGCCGAGCTCGCACACCGCCACAAAGAGTTGCAGTGAAGTGAGGTCAATGCGGCGCGCAAAACTGCGCTCGGAGCTTTTCATGGATGGGGTGTAGTCTTCTTGTTTCGAGAAGACTTTCTATTTTCCACCCAATTTTTTGCGTTTGTCATCGCTGAACGCGATGGCATTCGTCGTGCAAAGGGTTAGTTCATCAAAAAAGTGAGCTGTTGGCGCTTGATTTCAATGCGCTTCAGGGTCTTTTATGGCTGAAAGCCAATAAAGACGAGCGCCAGGCGCTCATTTTTTGAACTGTGACGCCGGCAGGGTTCTCCACTGAGCGCCGTCAGGCGGTCAGGGTGCTGCCGTGCTCGGGCACTGCGGCGCGCCAGCGCAGTTCATGCTCGATGCGCTGGCGCAGCATGTCGGCCGCGCCCATTTCGCCGTGCACCACAAAAACGCGGTCGGGCGCATGCCCCATGCTTCGCAGCCAGGCCAGAGTCTGGTTGGCGTCGGCGTGGGCCGAGGCGGAGGTGAGCTGCACCACTTCGGCGCGCACCTCGACGTCCTGCCCGTGGATGCGGGTGGTCTTTTCGCCGCTGGCGATGCGCGCGCCGCGCGTGCCTGGCGCCTGGTAGCCGGTGATGATGACCATGTTGCGGTGGTCGCCCGCATACAGCGCCAGGTGGTGCAGCACGCGCCCGCCCGTGGCCATGCCGCTGGCCGACAGGATCACCATGGGGCCGTGGCGGCGCGCCAGGGCCTTCGATTCGTCGGTGGTCTGCACCATGGTGGCACTGTGCGAGAGGGCGTCTGCCTCGTGCGCCGTCAGCCGGTGCTCGCCCGCGTGGTGGGCAAACAGCCCTGTGGTGCTCACGGCCATGGGGCTGTCCAGAAACACCGGCAGCGAGCGGGCGATGGCGCCCTGCTTCTTGAGCAGGTTGATGGCATGCAGCACGGTCTGCGCCCGGCCCACGGCAAACACCGGCACCACGGCCACGCCGCCGCGCTGGGACAGGCGTTGCAGGGCGGGGGCCAGCTCTTGCAGGATGTTTTCCTGCGTGTGCTGGCGGTCGCCGTAGGTGGATTCGACCAGCACCGTGTCGGCCTGGGGGGGGGCTTCGGGCGGGTTCATGATCAGGTCGTCGGGCCGTCCCAGGTCGCCCGAAAACAGGATGCGCCGCCCGCCCACTTCCAGCAGCATGCTGGCCGCGCCCAGGATGTGCCCGGCGGGTGTGAAGGTCACGCGCCAGCCGGGAATCGGCTCAAACGCCTTGTGGTACGCATGGGTGCGGAACTGCTTCATGCAGTGCTGCGCATCCAGCCGGGTGTAAAGCGGCAGCGCCGGTGCGTGCTGCGAGAGCTGGTGGCGGTTCAAAAAGGCGGCGTCTTCTTCCTGCAGGTGGCCGCTGTCGGGCAGCAGGATGGCGCACAGGTCGCGCGTGCCGGGGGTGCAGTGAATGGGCTTGGTGTAGCCGTCGCGTGCCAGCAGCGGCAGGTAGCCGCTGTGGTCGAGGTGCGCATGGGTCAGCACCACGGCGTCAATCTGGTGCGGCGTGACGGGCAGGGGCTGCCAGTTGCGCTGGCGCAGCAGCTTGTAGCCCTGAAACAGGCCGCAATCGACCAGCATGCTGTGGCCGTTGTGGCGCACCAGGTATTTGGAGCCGGTGACGGTGCCCGCGCCGCCCAGAAAAGTGATGTTGACGTCCATTGTGATTCTCCATGCGTGTCTATGGTTGCCATCGTAGCGGCCTGCGCTGCCCGTCCGCTCGGGGCGGAGCGGGGCGCTATCTGATTCAGGCCAAGGCGCGATGGCAAAGAATGCGGGAAAGGAGCGCGCGCGGGGACAAGAAAAAAAGGCCGCCCTGCGTGGTGCGGGGCAGCCTGGTGTGAAACGCAGGGCGCCTTGCGCGGCGCCCGGTGCTCAGCTGAAGAAGTTCTTCAGTCGGTCGGTCCAGCTTTCGCCGCTGGGCGAGTGGCGGCCGCCACCCTTCTTCAGTGACTCCTCCAGTTCGCGCAGCAGCTTGCGCTGGTGCTCGGTGAGCTTGACGGGCGTTTCCACCGCGATGTGGCAATACAGGTCGCCAGGATAGCTGGCGCGCACGCCCTTGATGCCCTTGCCGCGCAGGCGAAACTGCTTGCCGGCCTGCGTGCCTTCGGGGATGTCGATGGCTGCCTTGCCGGCGAGCGTGGGCACCTCGATCTCGCCGCCCAGCGCCGCCGTGATGAAGCTCACGGGCACCTGGCAGTGCAGGTCGTCGCCGTCGCGCTCGAAGATGTCGTGCTTCTTCAGGCGGATCTCGATGTACAGGTCGCCCGGCGGGCCGCCGTTGGTGCCAGGCTCGCCGTTGCCGGTGCTGCGGATGCGCATGCCGTCGTCGATGCCGGCCGGAATCTTCACTTCCAGCGTCTTTTGCTTCTTGAGCTTGCCCTGGCCATGGCAGGTGGTGCAGGGCTCGGGAATGATCTTGCCGGTGCCGCGGCAGTGCGGGCAGGTTTGCTGCACGCTGAAAAAGCCCTGGCGCATCTGCACCGTGCCGCTGCCCGTGCAGGTGGTGCAGGTCTTGGCGCTGGTGCCGGGCTTGGCGCCACTGCCATGGCAGGTGTCGCAGCTTTCCCACGACGGAATGCGGATCTGCGCATCCTTGCCGCGCGCGGCTTCTTCGAGGGTGATTTCCATGGCGTAGCTGAGGTCGCTGCCGCGGTACACCTGACGGCCCCCCGCGCCACGCCCACGCCCACCCTGTTGGCCGAACATGTCTCCAAAAATGTCGCCAAAGGCCTCGGCAAAGCCGCCAAACCCTTCCGCACCGGGCCCGCCGGGGCCGCGCATATTCGGGTCCACGCCGGCGTGGCCGTACTGGTCGTAGGCAGCGCGCTTTTGGGCATCCGACAGCATCTCGTAGGCCTCTTTGGCCTCCTTGAACTTCTCTTCGGCGCCCTTGGCCGTATCCCCCTGGTTGCGGTCAGGGTGGTGCTTCATCGCCAGCTTGCGATAGGCCTTCTTGATGTCTTCTTCCGAGGCGTTCTTGGGAACACCCAGGATTTCGTAATAGTCTCTTTTCGACATGGTCTTTCTGCACCCGGTTGGAACAGGAACGCCGCGCAGGCCTTGGAACCCCTGTTGAAAGGTCCTTCGGGCCCCGCGCGGCGGCTGGGGTCAATGGGGGCTTGGTCAGCCCTTCTTGACTTCCTTCACTTCAGCATCGACCACGTTGTCGTCGTCCGCGGGCTTGGCGGAAGAAGCCGATGCACTTGCAGCATCCGCGCCGCCGGCTGCCTGGGCTGCCTGCGCAGCCTGGGATTCGGCGTACATCTTCTCGCCCAGCTTCTGGCTGGCGGTCATCAGTTCGGTGGTCTTGGCGTCGATGGCGTCCTTGTCTTCACCCTTGAGCACTTCTTCCAGTGCCTTGACCGCAGCGGTGATCGCGTCCTTTTCGCCGGCATCCAGCTTGTCGCCATGCTCGGCCAGGCTCTTGTTCACGCTGTGCACTGCGGCCTCGCCCTGGTTGCGGGCCTGGATCAGCTCGAGCTTTTTCTTGTCGTCGGCGGCATTGAGCTCGGCGTCTTTCACCATCTGCTGGATTTCTTCTTCCGACAGGCCCGAGTTGGCCTTGATGGTGATCTTGTTTTCCTTGCCGGTGCCCTTGTCCTTGGCGCCCACATGCAGGATGCCGTTGGCGTCGATGTCGAACGACACCTCGATCTGCGGCGTGCCGCGCGATGCGGGTGGAATGCCTTCCAGGTTGAATTCGCCCAGCAGCTTGTTGCCCGAAGCCATCTCACGCTCGCCCTGGTAGACCTTGATGGTCACGGCAGGCTGGTTGTCATCGGCCGTCGAGAAGGTCTGCGCGAACTTCGTCGGGATGGTCGTGTTCTTGGTGATCATCTTGGTCATCACGCCGCCCAGGGTCTCAATGCCCAGGCTCAATGGCGTCACGTCCAGCAGCAGCACGTCCTTGCGGTCGCCCGACAGCACCTGGCCCTGGATGGCCGCGCCCACAGCCACGGCTTCGTCGGGGTTCACGTCCTTGCGGGGTTCCTTGCCGAAGAATTCCTTGACCTTGTCCTGCACCTTGGGCATGCGGGTCATGCCGCCGACCAGGATCACATCGTTGATGTCGGACACGCTGATGCCCGCGTCCTTGATTGCCGTGCGGCAGGGGGCGATGGTGCGCTCGATGAGCTCTTCCACCAGCGCTTCGAGCTTGGCGCGCGTAAGCTTGATGTTCAGGTGCTTGGGGCCCGAGGCATCGGCCGTGATGTAGGGCAGGTTGATGTCGGTCTGCGCGCTGTTGGACAGCTCGATCTTGGCTTTTTCAGCCGCTTCCTTGAGGCGCTGCAGGGCCAGCACGTCCTTGGACAGATCAACGCCTTGCTCTTTCTTGAACTCGGCAATGATGTAGTCGATGATGCGCTGGTCGAAGTCTTCGCCGCCCAGGAAGGTGTCGCCGTTGGTGGAGAGCACTTCAAACTGCTTTTCGCCATCCACATCGGCGATTTCGATGATGGACACGTCGAACGTGCCACCACCCAGGTCATACACGGCAATCTTGCGGTCGCCCTTTTCCTGCTTGTCCAGGCCAAAAGCCAGGGCCGCTGCGGTGGGCTCGTTGATGATGCGCTTGACTTCCAGGCCGGCAATGCGGCCAGCGTCCTTGGTGGCTTGGCGCTGGGCGTCGTTGAAGTAGGCGGGCACGGTAATCACGGCTTCGGTGACGGGCTCGCCCAGGTAATCTTCGGCGGTCTTCTTCATCTTGCGCAGGATGTCGGCGCTGACCTGCTGGGCCGAGATCTTGGTGCCGCGCACTTCCACCCACGCGTCGCCGTTGTCGGCGGCCGTGATCTTGTAGGGCATCAGGTCGATGTCCTTTTGCACTTCTTTTTCGGTGAACTTGCGACCGATCAGGCGCTTGATCGCGTACAGCGTGTTCTTGGGATTGGTCACGGCCTGGCGCTTGGCCGAGGCACCGACGAGCACTTCACCATCTTCCTGGTACGCAACGATCGACGGCGTGGTGCGGGCACCTTCCGAGTTTTCGATCACGCGGGTGGTGTTGCCTTCCATGACGGACACGCAGCTGTTGGTGGTGCCCAGATCGATACCGATGATTTTTCCCATGTTCTTCTCCGCAATGTTGGAATGGTTGGATGACTAGTAACTTGTGGATAACTTGAAGGGGTTCAAGCTGTTTTCCGGAAATTATTTGGGGGCTGCCACGGTCACCAGGGCGGGGCGCAGCACGCGCTCGGCGATCACGTAGCCTTTTTGCAGCACGGCCACCACGGTGTTCGCTTCTTGTTCGGCAGGCACCACGCTGATGGCCTGGTGCTGGTGCGGGTCGAATTTGTCGCCAGCTGCCGGGTTGATGGCCAGCACCTTGTTGCGCTCCAGGGCCGAGGTCAGCTGGCGCAGGGTGGCGTCGGAGCCTTCGCGCAGTTGCTGGGCCGTGGCGTTCTGGATGGCCAGCGCCGCGTCCAGGCTGTCTGCCACGGGCAGCAGGCTTTCGGCAAAGCTTTCGATGCCGAACTTGCGGGCCTTGGATACTTCGTCTTCCGCGCGGCGGCGGGCGTTTTCCGCCTCGGCCTTGGCGCGCAGGAACTGGTCGGCCAGTTCAGCGCTTTTGGCCTTGATTTCGGCCAGTTCGCCCTGCAGGCGGGCCATTTCGTCAGAAGCGTTGGCGGCCATGGCGGCTTCGACTTCTTCAGGGGCGGGAGTGCTTTGAAGGGGGGATTGCTGGCTGTTATCGGACATATCGGGATTTTTTGAAACGAACGGATACGCGACAAGAATGGGGCGGGCGGCCTGTATTTCAAGGTCTGCGTTGGCGCAACGCCGCTTTGGTCGGGCGAAATGACACCGCAAAAACGCGTCGGTGAGGGCGTGAGTGTACAAGCGCCAGGATGCGGGCTATAATCACCGGCTTTGCCTTGCCACACCGCACAATCCACAAAGGATTGGGACGCAACGGGTGGTCTTACCCAGAAGGAGTATGCATGCGTCATTACGAAATCATTTTGTTGATCCATCCGGATCAAAGCGAACAAGTTCCAGCCATGCTGGAGCGCTACAAGGGCATGATCACCGCTGGCGGTGGCAAGGTGCACCGCGTGGAAGACTGGGGCCGCCGTCAACTGGCGTACCTGATCAACAAGCTGGCCAAGGCCCACTATCTGTGCGTGAACATCGAAGCCGACCAGGCCGTGATGGCTGAACTGGAGCACGCCTTCAAGTTCAACGACGCCGTGTTGCGCCACCTGACGGTTCAGAAGAAGAAGGCTGACACCGGCCCGTCTTCGATGATGAAGACCGTCGAGCGCGAAGAAGCCCGCAAGGTCAGCCAAGCCGAATACGCCGCTGCGGGCGAACGCGGTGGTGATCGTGGCGACCGCGCCGAGCGTTCTGCTGATCGCTGATTGACAGTTCCGCCTGAGGAGTGGAAAACCGCGTTGTCTTGACCGCCTGTATCGCCGAGGCCGAGGCCTTGCGCTACACGCCCGCCGGATTGCCTGCCATTGCGCTGCGACTTGAACACGAGTCAAGCCAGTCTGAAGCAGGTCAGCCCCGGGACGTCAAGGCCGCCATGAAAGCCGTTGCCTTTGGTGCAATGGCCGAGCGTCTGGCAAGACAGAACATCGGAAGTCTCTGGACTTTCAGTGGATTTCTGGCCACACCACGCAATGGCAAGAACGCAGTGCTCCACATCCAGGATATTCAACAAAATTAATTTGCAAGGGGTCCGCAATGGCCACGTTCAAGAAGTTCAACAAAGACAAGCGCCCAAAGCGCAACACCCAGTCCCTGCTGTTCAAGCGCAAGCGCTTTTGCCGCTTCACGGTGACGGGCGTTGAAGAAATCGACTACAAGGATGTCGACACGCTGCGCGATTTCATCGCCGAAAACGGCAAGATCATCCCCGCACGCCTGACCGGCACGCGCGCCATCTTCCAGCGTCAGCTGAACACCGCCATCAAGCGCGCCCGCTTCCTGGCCCTGGTGCCTTACAGCGACCAGCACAAGATCTAAGGAGCACAACCCATGCAAATCATCCTGCTCGACAAGGTTGTGAACCTCGGCAACCTCGGCGAAATCGTCAAGGTCAAGGACGGCTACGCCCGCAACTTCCTGATTCCTTCGGGCCGTGCCCGTCGCGCCACCGAAGCCAACAAGGCTGAGTTTGAAGCCAAGCGCGTCGAACTCGAAAAGGCTGCTGCCGCCAAGCTGGCAGAAGCCCAGGCCCAAGGCGAGAAGCTCGCCGGCACGACCGTCAAGCTGACGCAAAAGGCTGGCGTGGACGGCCGTCTGTTTGGTTCCGTGACCAACCATGACATCGCCGAAGAGCTGAACAAGCAAGGCTACAAGGTCGCCAAGGCCCAGATCCGCCTGCCCAACGGTCCCATCAAGGTTGTCAGCGAAACTGCTGTCAGCGTGGCTCTGCACACTGATGTGGTCGTGGAAGTCAACGTGTCGGTCTATGGCGAAACCGCCTGATCGTCATTCGTGACCTGCCGCAAAAGCCGCCTTCGGGCGGCTTTTGCTTTTGGCGCGCCGTGTTCATACAGGGCCACCCACAGTCTGCCCCCTGGTTATTCACAGGCTTGTCCCCATCCCGTCAGGCTGCTCTGCGCTAGCATCGAAGGCTTGTCCCAAGGAACCCCATGTCCGCTGTTTTCCCCCCGCTCGATGACCATGGTTTCGCTCCATCCATGCCGGACCGCGAGATTGCCCAGCTGCGCGTGCCTCCGCACTCGATCGAGGCGGAGTCGAGTGTGCTCGGCGGGCTGCTGCTCGATAACAATGCCTGGGACCGTGTGGGCGATCTGCTCAAGGATGGCGACTTCTACCGCTACGAGCACAAGCTGATCTATGCCGCCATTGGCGGCCTGATCAATGGCAGCAAGCCGGCCGATGTGATCACGGTGTATGAGCAGCTGCAGGGGCTGGGAAAGGCCGAGGAAATCGGTGGCTTGGGGTACCTGAACAACCTGGCGCAATATGTGCCCAGCGCCAGCAACATCCGCCGCTACGCCGAGATCGTGCGCGAGCGGGCCATTCTGCGCAAGCTGGTCACGGCCAGCGACGAAATCGCCACCAACGCCTTCAACCCGCAGGGCAAGCCGGTGGACAAGATCCTCGACGAGGCCGAGCAAAAAATCTTCAACATCGGTGAAGAAGGCTCGCGCATGAAGCAGGGCTTTCAGGCCATGGACACCCTGGTGGTGGACCTGCTCGACCGCGTGCAGGAGATGGCGGACAACCCCAATGACATCACCGGCGTGCCCACGGGGTTTGTCGACCTGGACCGCATGACCTCGGGCCTGCAGGCCGGCGACATGGTGGTGCTGGCTGCGCGCCCGTCCATGGGTAAAACGGCGTTTGCGGTGAACATTGCCGAGCATGTGGCGCTGAACGAAGGCCTGCCCGTGGCTATCTTCTCGATGGAAATGGGCGCTGCCCAGTTGGCCGTGCGTATCGTCGGCTCGATTGGCCGCATCAACCAGGGCAACCTGCGCACCGGCAAGCTCAGTGATGAAGAATGGCCGCGCCTGACCGAAGCCATCGAAAAGTTGCGCACGGTGTCGCTGCACATCGACGAAACACCGGGTCTTACGCCCAGTGAGCTGCGCGCCAATGCGCGGCGCCTGGCGCGCCAGTGCGGCAAGCTGGGCCTGATCGTGGTGGACTATTTGCAGCTGATGAGTGGCTCTAGCGGTTCTCAGGGCGAAAACCGGGCCACCGAGCTGGGTGAAATTTCGCGGGGCCTGAAGATGCTGGCCAAGGAGCTGCAGTGTCCGGTGATTGCGCTGTCGCAGCTCAACCGCTCGGTAGAGCAGCGCACCGACAAGCGCCCCATGATGAGTGACCTGCGCGAATCGGGCGCCATCGAGCAGGATGCCGACATCATCATGTTCATCTACCGCGACGACTACTACAACAAGGACAGCAAAGAGCCGAACGTGGCCGAGGTCATCATCGGCAAACAGCGTAACGGCCCTACCGGCACCGTGAAGCTGTTCTTCCAGAAGTCGCAGACGCGCTTTGAGAGCCTGGCGATGGGGTCGGGCGACGATTTCTGATAAAAATGGCCGCTAGCGCTTGGCGGCCTCAATTCCGAAGTGCAACACCGAGAATTGAGGTCAAGATGACAAAGAAGAATTACCAGCAGTTGAGCGAGAGCGAGCGCCATGCGATCGCCTTGGGGCTTCAGCAAAAGCAAAGCCTCAGCGCCATAGCGCGGGCCTTGGGGCGCTGCAAGAGCACCATCAGCCGGGAATGCCAACGTAATGCGGGCGCCAAGGCCTACACCTCCAAGTTCGCCCAGCAACGCAGCGACAGGCGCAGATGCTTTGCCCGTCCCCAGCCCAAACTGCACCGCGATGGACCTTTGTTCAAGATCGTTCGCGACTATCTGCTCCGGCACTGGTCTCCCCAGCAAATCGCTGGGCAGTTGAAGAAACTGCACCCTGACAACAAGCGCAAACAAGTGTCCCACGAGAGCATCTACACCTGCATCTACGCCCAGCCCCGCGGAGAGCTCAAGAAGGAGCTGGTGGCCTGCTTGCGCATGGCCCGCGCCAAGCGCTGGCCGCGCTCCAAAGGCGAGGATCGGCGTGGGCAAATCACCGACCTGCTGAGCATCCATGTGCGCCCACCCGAGATTGAGGATCGTCAGTTGCCCGGGCACTGGGAGGGCGACCTCATCAAGGGCAAAGGCAATGCCAGTGCCATTGGCACGCTGCTCGAGCGCACGACCCGCCTGGTGGTGCTGGTCAAGCTGCCGCACCCCAACCCGGCGACAGCGGCACATGTACTGCAGGCCTTCAGCGACAAGCTCAATGGCATTGCCAGCCCGATGCGCCAGAGCCTGACCTATGACCGTGGCAGTGAGATGGCAGAGCATGCCAAGCTCACCGAGAACACGGGCATGAAGGTGTACTTCTGTGACCCCTACAGCCCCTGGCAGCGGGGCTCCAACGAAAACACCAATGGATTGCTGCGGCAGTACTTCCCCAAGGGGACTGATCTGAGCGGCTATAGCCAGCAGTATCTGGATGCCGTAGCCGATGAGCTCAATGGGCGCCCCAGGATGACTCTGGGGTGGAGCAAGCCCATTGAGGTTTATGCCGAACATTTGGCCCGGCTGACACAACAGCCTGATTCAGTGCATTAATGAATATTTGTTGCACTTGGACTTGAATCCGCCCTTGATGGATAAGCGCGAGAAGCTATCAAAATAGAAGCGTTTTACGACGCCCACCTGCGCTACTGCCGCAGTGCCCACACCAGTAGCCCCGCGCACACCGCCCCCAGCACCGCGATGGCCGCAGTGAGGCGCTGGTTGCGAAGGCGTAGCACTTCCACCGCCTGGACCACCTGGGCATTCTGTTCGGCCAGGGACTGGATAAGGATGGCTGACTCCTGCTGCTCCTGCTCCAGGCGTGCCACACGCTCGCGCAATTGCTGCAGTTGCAGGGCGACCGGGGGCGTGGCTGCGTCGCCCGCACCCGCCAGCGTGCCGGCAGCGGCATCCGCAGTGCCCTGCCGCGTGCTGCCCAGCAGCTTTTTGGCCGCCTGCAAAATCTGGGGCGTCGCCTCCAGGACGTCGCCCCAGGGCACCAGCTTGAGGGCCGCAACCCAGCCCACGGCCATCTTTACAGCACCTCGCTGGCGAAGTCTGCCAGGCGTGAGCGCTCGCCGCGCGCCAGCGTGATGTGGCCGCTGTGCGGCCAGCCCTTGAAGCGGTCCACCGCGTAGGTCAGGCCGGACGAGCCTTCGGTGAGGTAGGGTGTGTCGATCTGCGCGAGGTTGCCCATGCAGATGATCTTGGTTCCGGGGCCGGCGCGCGTGATCAGTGTCTTCATCTGCTTGGGCGTGAGGTTTTGCGCCTCGTCGATGATCACGTACTTGTTCAGGAAGGTGCGGCCGCGCATGAAGTTCATGCTCTTGATCTTGATGCGGCTGCGGATCAACTCATTGGTCGCCGCACGGCCCCATTCGCCGGCGTTGCCACCGTCGCCCTTGGCCAGGAACTCCAGGTTGTCGTCCAGCGCGCCCATCCAGGGGCCCATCTTTTCCTCTTCGGTGCCGGGCAGAAAGCCGATGTCCTCGCCCACGCTCACGGTGGCGCGGGTCATGATGATTTCGGTGTAACGGCGGTCATCCAGCACCTGCGTGAGACCGGCCGCCAGCGCCAGCAGGGTCTTACCGGTGCCGGCCGTGCCGGTCAGCGTGACGAAATCGACCTCGGGGTCCATGAGCAGGTTCATGGCGTAGTTCTGCTCGCGGTTGCGTGTGGTCACGCCCCACACGGCATGCTTGGCCGAGCCATAGTCCTTGAGCGTCTGCAGCACCGCTGTCTTCTCACGGATCTCACTGACCCGGGCAAACAGGCTGGGCTCGCCCGGTGCCTCAAAGTAAACGAACTGGTTGATCAGCAGTTGCGGCACGATGGGACCACCGATGCGGTAGTAGGTGTGCGCGCCGCTTTGCCAGCTCTCCACGTTCTTGCCGCTTTTCACCCAGAAATCGGCGGGCAGCGCCAGCACGCCAGAGTAGAGCAGGTCGCCATCTTCCAGCGTCTTGTCGTTCTGGTAGTCCTCGGCGTTCAGGCCCAGGGCACGCGCCTTGACACGCATGTTGATGTCCTTGGACACCAGCACCACTTCGCGCGGGGCATGCAGCTTGCGCAGCGCTTCCACCACGCCCAGGATCTGGTTGTCGGCCTTGCCTTGCGGCAGGCTGGTGGGCAGGCTGTAGTCGAGCGGCACCGTCTGGAAGAACAGGTGGCCGCCGGCGGCGCGCTGGCCCGTGGAATCGAGCTTGAGGCCCTTGGCCATGTCGGCGCCTGGAGCGGCGGCCAGGGCGTCGAGCGTGCGGCTGGCCTGGCGGCCGTTGCGCGCCACTTCGGTCATGCCCTTCTTGTGGCCGTCGAGCTCTTCCAGCACGATCATCGGCAGGAAGATGTCGTGTTCCTCAAAGCGGAACAGGCTGGTCGGGTCGTGCAGCAGCACGTTGGTGTCCAGCACAAACAACTTGGCCGGCCCTTGTGGTGCCGATTTTTTGCTGCGTGACGATGCAACGGGTGTCGTGACCACGCCGGTGGCAGCGGTTTTGCCAGCGCCATTGCTGCGCGTGCTGGTGGAGCGGCGCGCGGCGGGTGCGGGGGCCACGGCCGGCGCGGGAGTGGGGGCAGGCGTGCGCGACTTGGTCTCGACCTGGATGAGGGCCGGAGCAGCGAGTTCGACGACGGCGGCCTGGCTGCGCTCGCTTTTGCGGCCGCCCCGGCTGGCCGGTTCTGCCTTCAGTGCAACGTCGGGGAGCAGATCTTGGGTGTGACGGGGGCGTGCGACGGCGTCGTAGTCTTCAGGAGCAAGCAGGGCAGCGCGCCGGCTGGGGGCTGGGGGCAGGGGCATGGTGGCAGAGCCTCGGGCAGTGGGGTGTTCAGAAAGCAAAAAGCCGCCTGGAGACCAAGGCGGCTTTGGGGGAGAAAAAACGCGTTGCTGTTTTCAGAAGCATCGAACCATTATGCCCATGCACCATGTCGGATTGCGGAAGGCGTCCGCGATCCGTGTGGGGTGCATGCAACGGTGGGCTTCAGGCGGCCTTTTTCAGGGCCTTGATGGTCTTGACCGCCTTGAGCACTTCGTCCACATGGCCTGGCACCTTGAGGCCGCGCCACTCATTGTGGAGAATGCCATCGGGCCCGATCAGGAAGGTGCTGCGCTCGATACCCTTGACCTTCTTGCCGTACATGATCTTGTTCTTGACCACGCCGAACATGTGGCACATTTTTTCTTCGGTGTCGGCGATAAGTTCGAAGGGCAGTTCCAGCTTTTCCTTGAACTCGTCGTGCGACTTCATGTTGTCGCGCGAGACGCCGAAAACCGCCGCGCCCGCCTTGGCAAAGTCCTTGTACCTGTCGCGGAACTGCATGGCTTCCGTGGTGCAACCGGGCGTGTTGTCCTTGGGATAGAAGTACAGAATCACAATCTGGCCCAGGTGGGAGGTGTTGGAAACCTTGATTCCACCAGTCGCGTTGGCTTCAAATTCAGGGAGGGGTTTGTTGACAACGATCGCCATGGCACTTCTATCTCTCAGGATGTAGTCGTTGAAAAGCCGGGGGAGCTGGGGTGTTATTGCTCTTGGTGGTGCCCCCGACCGCAACCGGCGATTTTACCCTGAAATCACCCTGGGGCCAATCTGCTGACCTTAAGGCCCTGGCGCTTCGAGGATGAGCGCTGCCACCACGTTGCGGCCTTCGCTGGCGAGGATGTTGTAGGTGCGGCAGGCGGCGGGGGTGTCCATGGTTTCGAGGCCCAGGCGCCGGGCCATCAGCGGCTGCAGCCACGCTGGCGGCGGAAAACGGTTGCGCACGCCGCTGCCAAAGATGATCAGTTCGGCCTCCAGGGTGGCCAGCTGGGCGAAATGATCGGGCGTCAGGTCTTCGAAGCGGGTGCACGGCCAGGCCATGCGCAGGCCGCCCGAACCCAGGATGATGCTGGTGGTGATCTTGTCCGCATCCATACCAATCCAGCCGGGGCCGTAGGCACGGATGGTCTGCGCTGTGGACGGTTCGGGCTGAAATTTCATGCGAGGGCTGGGTTGGGTTGCGGCGGACCGCAGAGTGGGGCTTTGCGGGGCGCGGTGGCCTCTGGGGCGCGGTCGATCTGTGGTCAAATTATAGGTTTCGCCAAGGCGCCCCGGGCGCTGGCAGGTCTCTGACCCCACCGCACTCCCACGTCAGCCCATGAAAACCGTCCATAAATCCGCCAAGCTCGCCAACGTCTGCTACGACATCCGGGGCCCCATCATGGACGCGGCCCGGCAGATGGAGGAAGACGGCCACAAGATCATCAAGCTCAACATCGGCAACCTGGCGGTGTTTGGTTTTGATGCCCCCGAAGAGATTCAGCAGGACATGATCCGCAACCTGCCCAACTCGGCCGGGTACTCGGACAGCAAGGGCATTTTTGCGGCGCGCAAGGCCGTGATGCACGAGACGCAAAAACAGGGCGTCAAGGGCGTCACGCTGGACGACATTTATCTGGGCAACGGCGCCAGCGAGCTCATCGTGATGGCCACCAATGCGCTGCTCGACACCGGCGACGAGTTGCTGCTGCCCTCGCCCGACTACCCGCTGTGGACGGCGGCGGCCAGCCTGTCGGGCGGCACGCCCGTGCATTACCTGTGTGACGAAGCCAATGGCTGGATGCCCGACCTCGATGACATCCGCTCCAAGGTCACGCCCCGCACCAAGGGCATCGTGGTCATCAATCCCAACAACCCCACCGGCGCGCTGTATTCGGACGAGCTGCTCAGGGGCATCGTCGCCATCGCCCGCGAACATGGCCTGGTCATCTTTGCCGACGAGGTGTACGACAAGGTGCTGTACGACGGCGCGCGCCACACCGCGCTGGGCAGCCTGAGTGAGGACGTGCTCACACTCACCTTCAACTCGCTGTCCAAGAGCTACCGCTCCTGCGGTTACCGCGCTGGCTGGCTGGTGGTGTCGGGCGACAAGAAGCCTGCCCGCGACTACATCGAGGGCCTGAACATGCTCTCGAACATGCGCCTGTGCGCCAACGTGCCCGGCCAGTGGGCCGTGCAGACGGCCCTGGGCGGTTATCAGAGCATCAACGAACTGGTGGGCGAGGGCGGCCGCCTGCGCAAGCAGCGTGACCTGGCCTACCAGCTCATCACTGCCATTCCCGGGGTGACCTGCGTGAAGCCCCAGGCGGCGCTGTACATGTTTCCGCGCCTTGATCCGGTGATTTATCCGATCAAGGACGACCAGCAGTTCTTTCTGGAGCTGCTGCAGGAAACCAAGGTCATGCTGGTCCAGGGCACGGGCTTCAACTGGGCCTGGCCCGACCATTTCCGCATCGTGTTCCTGCCCCATGAGGACGACCTGCGCGAGGCCATTGGCCGCGTGGCGCGCTTTCTCGAGCAGTACCGCAAGCGCTTCGGTACCGACTGATACTCTTTTTTTGATAGCTGCTTGCGCTTATAGATAAAGCGGTGCGGCACATTTTGACTGGTAACTTTTCCATGAAACCGATCCAAGTAGGCCTGCTGGGCATTGGCACCGTCGGCAGCGGCGTCTTCAACGTGCTGCAACGCAACCAGGAAGAAATCCGCCGCCGCGCGGGCCGGGGCATCGAGATCACCATGGTGGCCGACCTTGACGTGGAGCGCGCCAGGAAAGTGGTGGGCGAGGGCGTACAGGTGGTGAGCGACGCGCGCGCCGTCATCGCCAACCCCGAGATCGACATCGTCATCGAGCTGATTGGCGGCTACGGCATTGCCAAGGCGCTGGTGCTCGAAGCCATCGCCGCCGGCAAGCATGTGGTCACGGCCAACAAGGCGCTGCTGGCCGTGCACGGCACCGAGATTTTTGCCGCTGCGTCGGCCAAGGGCGTGATGGTGGCGTTTGAAGCCGCCGTGGCGGGGGGCATCCCCATCATCAAGGCGCTGCGCGAGGGCCTCACGGCCAACCGCATCCAGTGGCTGGCCGGCATCATCAACGGCACCACCAACTTCATCCTCTCCGAAATGCGCGACAAGGGCCTGGACTTTGATGCCGCCCTGAAAGATGCGCAGCGCCTGGGCTATGCCGAAGCCGACCCAACCTTCGACATTGAAGGCGTGGACGCCGCCCACAAGGCCACCATCATGAGCGCCATCGCCTTTGGCATCCCGGTGCAGTTCGACAAGGCCTATGTTGAAGGCATCACCCAGCTCAGCGCCACCGACATCAAATACGCCGAGCAACTGGGCTATCGCATCAAGCTCCTGGGCATCACCAAGCGCGTGGACAAGGGCATCGAGCTGCGCGTGCACCCCAGCCTGGTGCCATCCAAGCGCCTGATCGCCAACGTGGAGGGCGCCATGAATGCCGTGGTGGTGCAGGGCGACGCCGTGGGCGCCACGCTGTACTACGGCAAGGGCGCGGGCTCCGAGCCCACGGCCAGCGCCGTGATTGCCGACCTGGTGGACATCACGCGCCTGCACACTGTGGACCCGCTCAACCGCGTGCCGCACCTGGCCTTCCAGCCACACACCCTGGACCAAGCCATGAGCGAGCTGCCCGTGCTGCCCATGAGCGAAGTGGTCACCAGCTACTACCTGCGCCTGCGCGTGGCAGACCAGGCCGGCGTGCTGGCCAAGGTGACGGGCATCCTGGCCGACGCCGGCATCAGCATCGACGCCGTGCTGCAGCGCGAGGCCGACGAAGTGGGCGGCGAAGGTTCCACGCAAACCGACCTCATCATCCTCACGCACGACACGCGCGAAGGCACCATGAACGACGCCATCGCCCAGATGCAGCAGCTTCCCACGGTGCTGGCCCCCATCACGCGCATCCGCAAGGAAGAGCTGAACTGAGCGCCGCAAGCACAACACGCACAACGAACGCCATGCTGTACCTCTCCACACGCGGTCATCCTGATCGCAAGCATTTCTGCGACATCCTGCTCGAAGGCCTGGCGCCCGATGGCGGGCTGTACCTGCCCGAGCATTACCCGCAGATCGACGACGCAGCCCTCACCCGCCTGCGCAAGGCTTACCACGAGCAGGGCTACGCCGAGCTGGCGTTCCAGATCCTGTCGCTCTACATCGACGACATTCCTGCCGCCGACCTGCGCGCCCTGTGCGCCAAGACCTACACCGCCGAGGTGTTTGGCACCGGCGAGATCGTGCCGTTGCGCCACCTGGAAGACGGCCTGTGGCTCGAAGCCCTGTCCAACGGCCCCACGCTGGCCTTCAAGGACATGGCCATGCAGCTATTGGGCAACCTGTTCGAGTACGAGCTCAAGCGCCGTGGGGAGCAGCTCAACATCCTGGGCGCCACCAGTGGCGACACCGGCAGCGCCGCCGAATACGCCATGCGCGGCAAAGAGGGCGTGCGCGTCTTCATGACCAGCCCGCACGGCCGCATGAGCGCCTTTCAGCAGGCGCAGATGTTCAGCCTGCAGGACGAGAACATCCACAACATCGCCATCGAAGGCGTGTTCGACGACTGCCAGGACATCGTCAAGGCCGTCAGCAACGATCTCGAGTTCAAGCGCAAGTACAAGATCGGCACCGTCAATTCCATCAACTGGGCGCGCCTTTTGGCGCAGGTGGTGTACTACTTCGCGGGCTACGTGCAGGCAACGGAAACGAACGACCAGAAGGTCAGCTTCACCGTGCCCAGCGGCAACTTCGGCAACATCTGCGCCGGCCATGTGGCGCGCATGATGGGCCTGCCCATCGCCAAGCTGGTGGTGGCGACGAACGAGAACGACGTGCTCGACGAGTTCTTTCGCACCGGTGTGTACCGCGTGCGCAGCAGCGCCGATACGCACGAGACATCGAGCCCCTCGATGGACATCAGCAAGGCCAGCAACTTCGAGCGGTTCATTTTTGACCTGCTGGGGCGCAATGGCCAGCGCACCAAGGCCTTGTTCAGCGCCGCCTTGCAAACCTATGGCCGCTTTGACCTGAGCGCCGACCCGCTCTTTGCCGACGCTGCGGCGAAATACGGCTTTGAAAGCGGCAAGAGCACCCATGCCGACCGCCTGGCCACCATCCGCGACACCTACAACCGCTTTGGCGTGACCATCGACACCCACACCGCCGATGGCGTGAAGGTGGCCCGCGAGCACCGGGGCAACCCGGCGGTGCCGATGATCGTGCTGGAAACGGCTTTGCCCATCAAGTTTGCCGAAACCATTGAGGAGGCGCTGGGCCATGCGCCCGAGCGGCCCGAAAAGTTCGCCGGCATCGAGGCCTTGCCCAAGCGTGTGCAGGTCATGCCGGCCGATGTGCTGCTGGTCAAGGCGTATATCGAACGGCACTGCCAGTAAGCGGCGGCCGTGCGTGCAGCGGTCACAACTGTTTTGCACGAAAAATGCCCCTAGCGCTTGTCTGTTAAGCGCTGGCAGCTATAAATAGCATAGCTATTCAGAGGAGCATTGGATGAAGGTTGTAGGCTTTGCCGGTTTCTCCGGCAGCGGCAAGACCACGCTGGTCGAGCAGGTCATCCCCGAGCTGCGGCTGCGCGGGCTGCGGGTGTCGGTGGTCAAGCATGCGCACCACAGTTTCGACATCGACCATCCGGGCAAAGACACGTACCGCCACCGTGAGGCGGGCGCCTTCGAGGTGGTGGCAGCATCAGACCGGCGCCTGGCCCTGATCCGTGAGTTCGAGCAACCCGCCCAGCTCAGCGTGCACCAGTTGCTGGCCGAGCTGTACCAGGGCGTTGACTGGGTGCTGGTCGAGGGTTTCAAGGAAAGCGATCTGCCCAAGATCGAGGTCTGGCGTGCCCCCGAGCCTGGCCAGGTGGCGCGGCCGGTTCGCTATCCCCACGACGATTTCATCGTGGCTGTCGCCACCGACGCACCCCAGCAGTTGCCCGTGCCCACCCAGCGGCCCGTGCTCGACCTCAACGCGCCCGCCCAGGTGGTCGACTGGCTCTTGCAGCATGCCGACCGCTTTGACTACCAATGGGACCTGCACGGAGACCTGTCGCCATGCGCCCCCCGATGAAGCCTCTCAAACCGCTCGATGACGCACTGGCCGAGCTGCTCGGCCATGCCACGCCCCTGGCAGGCGCCGACACGGTCACCACCTTCGATGCCGACGGCCGCGTGCTGGCGCAGGACTGCACCTCGATGCTGCATGTGCCGCCGCAGGACAACAGCTCGATGGATGGCTACGCCGTGCGCTGCGCCGATGTGGCGGCCGTGGGGGCTGAACTGCCCGTGTCACAGCGCATTGCAGCGGGCAGCGCGGGCGAGCCCCTGCAGCCCGGCACGGCGGCGCGCATCTTCACCGGCGCTCCCGTGCCTGAGGGCGCCAATGCCATCCTGATGCAGGAAGACTGCGAGGCGTTGGAAGATGGCCGCGTGCGCATCAACGCCGTGCCGCGGCCGGGCCAGTGGATTCGCCGTGCCGGCGAGGACATCACGCGCGGCGCAGTGGTGCTGCGGGCCGGCACGCGCCTGACGCCCGCCGAGCTGGGCCTGGCCGCAAGCATCGGGCTGGCGCAATTGCAGGTGGCGCGCCGCCCGCGCGTGGCGCTGTTCTCCACCGGCGACGAACTGGTCATGCCTGGCGATGTGCCGCCCGAGCAGATGCGCCCCGGCGCCATCTACAACAGCAACCGTTTCTTTTTGCGCGCCATGCTGCTGCGCCTGGGCTGCGAGGTCACCGACTTCGGCATCGTGCCCGACCGCCGCGACGCCACCATCGACGCCCTGCGCGCTGCCAGCGGCGTGCACGACCTGATCCTGACCAGCGGCGGCGTGAGCGTGGGCGAGGAAGACCACATCAAGCCGGCCGTGGAGTCGCTCGGGTCGCTCGATTTGTGGCAGATCGCCATGAAGCCGGGCAAGCCGTTTGCCTATGGCCAGATTCCGCGCGACAACGGCCGCGCGCATTTCATGGGCTTGCCGGGCAACCCGGTGTCGAGCTTCCTGACCTTTGCGCTGCTGGTGCGGCCGTTTGTGCTGCGGCTGCAGGGTGTGCAGAGTGTTGCTCCTCAATCCATAGCTGCTCGCGCCGATTTCACTTGGCCCAAGGCCGACAAACGCCGTGAGTTCTTGCGGGTGCGGCACAACGCCACGGGTGGACTGGACCTGTTCGACAACCAGAGCTCGGGCGTGCTCACCTCGGCCGCCTGGGGCGATGGCGTGGTGGACAACCCGGCCGGCAAAACCATTGCACCGGGTGATACCGTGCAGTTCATCGCGTTTTCGGAGCTGTTGTCATGAAGATCACGGTGCGCTATTTCGCTTCTATCCGCGAGGCCATCGGCGCGGGACAAGAGCCGGTGCAAACCAGTGCCGCCACGCTGGGCGCCTTGCGCGACGAGCTCATTGCCCGCGGTGGTGCCCATGCCACCAGCCTCGCACGTGGCCGTGCGGTGCGCATGGCGCTCAACCAGACCTTGAGCGAAGAGTCGGCGCTTTTGGCCGATGGAGCCGAGGTGGCTTTTTTCCCGCCCGTGACGGGGGGATAGTTGGGGGAGCCGGATCGGCCCGACCGGCTGTGTCTCGGCACTGTGCCACCGTTGAATAGTGCCGGTGGTATCCAGGTGCACCATGGCCTGGAGTCTGATGTGCGCTCCCGCACTGCTGCAGCCCCCGAAAGTCGGCCTGCGTATCTCCCCGTGTTGCGTTGACGCATGTCGATACTGCGATTGCATTTGGTCGCGGGTCAATTGACGTGCGATTGCGTCAGGAATATCTTGCTTGTGGCATGTCGCCAAGCCGCAAGGGGAAATTTATGAAGACGCTCCACCTCATCGTCGTAGCAGGTTTGCTGGGTATGGGCTTTTCTGCATGGGCCAACCCCCAGCTCGCGGACGAAAAACAATGCATGCAATGTCACTCGGTAACCAAGGATGGAGCGGGCCCTGCATTCCAGAAGATTGCGATTCGGTGGAAAGGTGATCCGAGCGCCGAGAAAACCTTGGTGGCCACCATTCGCAAGGGCAGTGTCGATGGGGGTGGCCGGCATTGGGGTATCGCCAAGATGCCCGACGATTCCGAGCGGCCCTTGGTCAGTGAAGACGAGGCCAAACAGCTCGTGAAATGGATTCTGTCGCTCTGATCGCTGCGCGCAGATACCTGGAGGCTGCAATGGAGTGGCAGCGCAATCCGTCAGTCACTCGCCGTTGCGTCCTTCGCGGGGGCAAGTTCGGGGCATTGCCACACCAGCAGTTCGGCCAGCCGCGTGACGATCCAGGTGGCCTCGGCTACCGAAACGCCCGATTCGGCCGTGCACAAACCGGCATGGATGCGCCGCAAAATCTCGGACTCGGACGGCGCCTGCACGTGGTACAGCGTCTGCGCGTGCTCCACCAGGTGGCCCGCGAGGTCTTCGCACAGCTCGTAGCGGGTGCGCACCGCATCGGACTTTTCGGTGAGCCGCCCGCGCGCGTCGGAGTACACCGCTATGAACGAGGGCGGAACGTGGATCTGGTTGTCGTCGTCCATGGGCATCGCTCAGTCGGGGGTGAACAGCCGCTCGAACTTTGCTCCATCGGCCGCCAGCTCGAATGTCACCAGTTGCCCCATCTTCATGTCCGACAGCCGGCAGGCTGCAAACAGGGTGTATTTGCCGGCCAGGTGCATGCTGGGCAGATCGATCAGCGCATAGGGGTGGGGCACAAACACTTCGTGCTCGAAGACGGCGTTGCGGTGCTGGTTGCGGGGTGATGGAAACAGCTTGTAGCTGGCGGTGGTGATGGTTTGCGTGGCCATGGGCAGGTTGGGGTTACAGTGCGGGCGAATGCTACAGACAATCCCTTTCCCCTTCAAAAAACCTTCCCATGGCACGAACCAAGAGTGAATGGCCCGCCAAGGTGATGGCGCTGGTGCGCAGCGGCAACCTGGCGGCGGCGTCGGCGCAGATCAAGGTGGCGCCCAGCGTGGGCGACGTTACGCGCCTGCAGGGGCTGTTGGCCCAGCTGCCGCCATCGCCCGCGCTGCAGCAGCTGCAGCAGGTGGTGGAGGAAGAGCGTGCGCTGCTGGCCGCACCGCGCCTGCACCGCTCGCCGTGATGGCTGATGCGATCGTCCAGCCCTTGATTTCGCCCGTTGTTGAGCCTGCCATGAACCTGCCCCGTGTATCTATCCAGACGCAAGACTTTGATGTGTCCGCCGAACTCGACGCCCTGCGGCGTGGTGACAAGGGCGTGGGCGCGGTTTGCAGCTTTGTGGGCACGGTGCGCGACCGCAACGAAGGCGATGCCGTGGCTTCGATGGAGCTGGAGCACTACCCCGGCATGACCGAAAAATCCATCGAAGCCATGGTGGATGAGGCTTTCCGGCGCTTTGACATCTTTGGTGCCCGCGTGATCCACCGCGTGGGGTTGCTGCAGCCACTCGACCAGATCGTGCTGGTCGCGGTGACCAGCGCCCACCGCGGCCAGAGCTTTCAGGCCTGTGAATTTTTGATGGACTACCTCAAGACGCAGGCGCCGTTCTGGAAGAAGGAGCAGACGGCGCAGGGCGCCCGCTGGGTGGATGCGCGCGTGAGCGACGACGCCGCGCTGGCGCGCTGGGGCATCACGGCCCGCAATGCCTGAAGGGGCTGTTGCTGCCTTGCCCTGAATAAATTGGATGAAATTGGCCGCTAGCGCTTGTTGGTAAAGCGCTGGTAGCTATCAAAAAAGTATTTTCGCAGGCGATGGCGCTTGGGCGATTCACTGACGCAGGTCAATCCTGCCGCCGCAGCACTGTCTTGAAATCAGGCACGCAGCGCCCCAAGTGCTCTGCAATTCGGAGGATATGGACCATGCGTCTCGACAAATTCACCACCAAGTTCCAGGAAGCCCTGAGCGATGCCCAGAGCATTGCGCTGGGCAATGACAACGCCTACATCGAGCCCGTGCACATGCTCGTGGCCATGCTCAAGCAGGATGACGGCCCCAGGGCGCTGCTGCAGCGCGCGGGCGCCAATGTGCCCGGCCTGCTGGCTGCGGCCGAAGCCGCCGTCAAGCGCCTGCCTTCCGTGCAGGGCCAGGACCAGGTGCAGGGCGGGCCCGAGCTGGGCCGCGTGCTGCAGGCCACCGAGAAAGAGGCCATCAAGCGCGGCGACCAGTTCATCGCCAGCGAGCTGTTTTTGCTGGCCGTGATCGACAGCAAGGGTGATGCCGCAAAGATCGCCAAGGAAAACGGCCTCACGCGCAAGAGCCTGGAAGCCGCCATTGACGCCGTGCGTGGCGGCCAGAAGATGGACAGCGCCGAGGCCGAAGGCCAGCGCGAGGCGCTGAAAAAATACTGCATCGACCTGACCGAGCGCGCGCGCATGGGCAAGCTCGACCCGGTGATCGGCCGCGACGACGAGATCCGCCGCGCCATCCAGGTGCTGCAACGGCGCACCAAGAACAACCCGGTGCTGATCGGCGAGCCCGGCGTGGGCAAGACCGCCATCGTGGAAGGCCTGGCCCAGCGCATCGTGGCTGGCGAGGTGCCCGAGTCGCTCAAGGGCAAGCGGGTGTTGAGCCTTGACATGGCGGCGCTGCTGGCCGGCGCCAAATACCGCGGCGAGTTCGAGGAGCGCCTGAAAACCGTGCTCAAGGAACTGGCGCAGGACGAAGGCCAGACCATCGTTTTCATCGACGAGTTGCATACCATGGTGGGCGCCGGCAAGGCCGAGGGCGCCATGGACGCCGGCAACATGCTGAAACCTGCGCTGGCGCGTGGCGAGCTGCACTGCGTGGGTGCCACCACGCTCGACGAATACCGCAAGTACATCGAGAAGGACGCCGCACTGGAGCGCCGCTTCCAGAAGATCCTGGTGGGCGAACCCACCGTGGAGGCGACCATTGCCATCCTGCGCGGCCTGCAGGAAAAATACGAGGTACACCACGGCGTGGAGATCACCGACCCGGCCATCGTGGCCGCCGCCGAGCTCTCGCACCGCTACATCACCGACCGCTTCCTGCCCGACAAGGCGATTGACCTGATCGACGAGGCTGCGTCCAAGATCAAGATCGAGATCGACTCCAAACCCGAGGTCATGGACAAGCTCGACCGCCGACTGATCCAGCTGCAGATCGAGCGCGAGGCCGTGCGCCGCGAGAAGGACGAAGCCTCGCAAAAGCGCTTTGGCCTGATCGAGGAAGAAATCGAGTCGCTGCAAAAAGAAATCGCCGACCTCGACGAGATCTGGCAGGCCGAAAAAGCCCAGGCCCAGGGCAGCCAGCATGTGCGCGAGCAGGTCGAGCAGGTCAAGCTGCAGATCGAAGAACTCAAGCGCAAGGGCGACTTCAACAAGGTGGCCGAACTGCAATATGGCAAGCTGCCCGATCTGGAAAAGCAGCTCAAGGAAGCCCAGGCCAAGGAAGAAGGCAAGGACGGTGCGGCCCAGGGCAACCGCCTGCTGCGCACCCAGGTGGGTGCCGAGGAAATCGCCGAGGTGGTGAGCCGTGCAACCGGCATCCCAGTGGCCAAGATGATGCAGGGCGAAAAAGACAAGCTCTTGCAGATGGAAACCAAGCTGCACGAGCGCGTGGTGGGCCAGAACGAGGCGATTGCCGCCGTGGCCAACGCCATCCGGCGCTCGCGCTCGGGCCTGAGTGACCCGAACCGGCCCACGGGCAGTTTCCTGTTCCTCGGCCCCACGGGCGTGGGCAAGACCGAGCTGTGCAAGGCGCTGGCAGGCTTTTTGTTTGACAGCGAAGATCACCTGATCCGCATCGACATGAGCGAGTTCATGGAGAAGCACTCGGTGGCCCGCCTGATTGGCGCACCGCCCGGCTATGTGGGCTACGAAGAGGGCGGCTATCTCACCGAGGCCGTGCGCCGCAAGCCCTACAGCGTGCTGCTGCTCGACGAAGTGGAAAAGGCCCACCCCGACGTGTTCAACGTGCTGCTGCAGGTGCTTGACGACGGCCGCCTGACCGACGGCCAGGGTCGCACCGTGGACTTCAAAAACACCGTGATCGTGATGACGAGCAACATTGGCTCGCACCTGATCCAGGCCATGGTGGGGCAGGACAGCGAGGACATCAAGGAAGCGGTGTGGGGTGAGCTCAAGAACCATTTCCGGCCCGAGTTTTTGAACCGCATCGATGAAACGGTGGTGTTCCACGCGCTCGACGCACAGCACATCGCCAAGATCGCCAAGATCCAGCTGCAGCTGCTGCAAACCCGGCTGGCCAAGATGGACCTGGAGCTGCAGGTGTCCGACGCTGCCCTGGCGGAGCTGGCCAAGGTGGGGTTCGACCCGGTGTTTGGTGCGCGGCCGCTCAAGCGGGCGATCCAGCAGCGCATCGAAAACCCGCTGTCCAAGCTGCTGCTGGAAGGCCGTTTCCCGCCCAAGAGCGTGATCCCGGTTGGTGTCGATCCGGTGCAGGAGCCCGGCGTGTTCCACTTCGGCACGGCGTCGGCGGCGTAAAGGGCAGGGCGGCAGGGCGTCGCGGTAGTTCAAAAGTGATAGCTGCCAGCGCTTTCTGTGTAAGCGCTGGCAGCCTTTTTTGTTTAAAGCAATGTGGAATCTGCCGGAATGCGGTGGGCTGGTTGCCAGGGCGCCCACCGCCGATTTGTCAAAGTGGTTGAAGCCTGAGGAGGTTGTTTGAACGAATTTTTGGCGGCCTGACCCGCTGGCTCATCCGGGCCGTGCTGGTGGCGGCCGGACTGGTGATGTTTCTGAGTTTGCTGGCGGCCGTCTTGGTGCTCGCGCTGGCTTGGGCGCTGCGCGCGCTGTGGGCGCGCCTCACCGGCCGGCCCGTGGTGCCCTGGACCATGCGGGTCGATCCGCGCACGGGCTGGAGCACGGTGTACCGCTCCAGCGGGCGGTGGTCGGCCGCGCGCACCGCGCCCGCTGCCGAAACGCCCACGCGCCGCGCGCCCGCCTCCGAAACGCCCACGCGCCGCGCGGGCGTGCTGCCCGGCGCCGACGAGGTGGTGGATGTGGAGCCGCGCGAGCCCGGTGGGCCGGGTGGATCGGGTGACACGCGCGGGCTGCACTGAAGCCGCAACAGGCGAGTCGGGAACAGGTCTTACGTTTCAGGCAGCGGGCTGTCTTCTATGATGACCGCCATGACACCTGACGACATCCGCGCCCAATTCAATCTTCAGCGCCAGGCCAGCCGCGAGCACACCGACGTGCCCCTGCTGGTGCGCCGCGAGCGCCTGCTGCGCGTGCAAAAGATGCTTGATGAGCATGGGCCCGTGCTGGCCGCTGCCGTGCAGGCCGATTTCGGCATGCGCTCGCCGCGTTTGACCGAGGTGGCCGATTTTTTTGTGTTGCGTACGCTGCTGTCGCACACTTTGCGCCATCTGGCGCGCTGGATGAAGCCGCAGAAGGTGCGCACGCCGCTCTTTTTGCAACCCTCGCGGGCTGGATCGCGCGCCAGCCCCTGGGCGTGGTGGGCGTGATTTCGCCGTGGAACTACCCCGTGCAACTGGCGCTGGCCCCCGCCATCACGGCACTGGCGGCGGGCAACCGCGTCATGCTCAAGCCCAGCGAACTCACGCCCCACACCTCGGCGCAGCTGGCCCTGCTGGTGGCGCAGTTCTTTGCGGCGGATGAATTTTGCGTGGTGCAGGGCGATGCGGCCACGGCAGCGCTGGTGGCCTCGCTGCCGTTCGACCACCTGGTGTTCACCGGCTCCACCGCAGTGGGGCGCAAGGTGGCGCAGGCAGCGGCGCAGCACCTCACGCCCACCACGCTGGAGCTGGGGGGCAAGTCGCCGTGCATTGTGGATGCCGATTGCGACATGCAGGACGCCGCGCTCAAGATTGCCCACGGCAAGCTGCTCAATGCGGGCCAGACCTGCATTGCCCCCGACTACGTGCTGCTGCCGCGCGGGCGCGAGGCCGAGTTCTCCCAGGCCTACCAGGCCGCGGTGGCGCGGTTGTTTCCCAGCATCGAGGGCAACCCCGATTACGCCTCCATCATCACCCCGCGCCACTATGCGCGGCTGCGCACCATGCTGCAGCAGGCCCAGACGCAAGGTGCCGAGGTGCACACCATCGACCCCGCCAGCGGCAAGCCCGTGGCGGCCACCGTGGGCACGCTGGGCGACGGGGCCAGCCGCCAGATGCTGCCCTCGCTGGTGTTTGGCGCCACGCCCGCCATGGCGCTGATGCAGGAGGAGATTTTTGGCCCCATCCTGCCCGTGATTTCGTACGAGCGGCTGGACGATGCCGTGGCCCACATCAACGCGGGGCCCGCCCGCTGGCGCTGTACTGGTTTGGCCGCAGCGATGCGGTGCGTGACGATGTGCTGCGCCGCACCGTGAGCGGTGGCGTCACGGTGAACGACACGCTGATGCACATCGCCCACGACAACCTGCCCTTTGGCGGTGTGGGCGAAAGCGGCTGGGGCGCCTACCACGGCGAGCAGGGTTTTCTGCGCTTTTGCCACCAGAAGGCGGTGCTGGTGCAGTCGCGCTGGGCCATGGGCTCGCTGTTCTACCCGCCTTACGGCGCGCGCTTCGACAAGATCATGGGCCTGCTGCGCCGCTGGTTGTAGCCGAGTTGTCGTCAACCGGCTGCATCGCGGAGCCGGCCGCGTTGGTGGGCTGCGGCTGGGTGATGAGCTGCACCATGGCTTCGCGCAGCTGGCCGGTGGAAACCGGCTTGTGCAGCAGCAGGGCCGATGTGCTTTGCGCATCGCGCAGGCGCTGGGGCGAGGTGTCCCCCGTCATGATGATGGCCGGCACTGCAGTGCCCAGGTGCGTGCGCAGTGCCTGCAGCACCTGCTTGCCGGTTTCCTCATGGCGCAGCCGGAAGTCGGTGATGATGAGATCGGGGGTGTCGTCGCCCAGGTGCTTCAGTGCTTCGGCGCCCGAGCCGGCCACGGTGCAGTGGCAACCCCAGCTTTGCAGCAGCGACTGCATTCCAAGAAGCACCGCCTCGTCGTCGTCAATGGCCAGCACATGCAGGCCCTCCAGGCTGCGGTCTTCGGGGAGCGGCGTGGCTTCGTCCTGCAGCGCGCCGTCCCATGCATCCATCCAGAGGCGAAACACCGAGCCCCGGCCCGGTCGCGAGCGCAACTCGACAGTTGTGCCCCCCATCTCGTTCACCAGCCGGTGCACGATGGCCAGGCCCAGGCCCAGGCCCTTGCGCCGGTCGCGCTCCGGGTTGTCGAGCTGCAGGAACTCCTGAAAAATGTCGTCCCACTGGTGCTGGGGAATGCCGATTCCGGTGTCCCACACCTCCAGTGCCACCCGTTGGCCGCGCCGACGGCACGCAATCAGCACGCCGCCCCGGGTGGTGTAGCGCAGCGCATTGGAGATGAAGTTGCGCATCACCAGGCCCACCAGTGATCGGTCGGCATGCGCGGCCAGTGAGGTCTCGCGGGTGCGATACACAAGGCGGGCATTGTCGGCCTGCACGCCAAACTCCTGCTCCAGGGCCGTGAGCAGGGGCTGCACGGCAAATGCCGACGGGCGCACCTTGACCACGCCGGCCTCCAGCCGCGAGTAATCCAGCAAGGTGGTGAGCATTTCGGCTGCGGCGCTGGATGCGGCGTACGCATGGTTCAGCACCGTCTGCTGGCGCTCGTTCAGCGGGCTGCGCTGCAGGCTCTCCAGAAACAGCCCCATGGCGTGCAGCGGCTGGCGCAGGTCGTGGCTGGCCGCCGCCAGGAAACGCGACTTGTCGCGATCGGCTTTTTCGGCGATCTGCTGCGCCGCCTGGGCGCGCTGGGACTCGGCGCGCAGCTCTCCCACCAGGCGCTGGTTTTCCAGTTTCAGGGCAATGCTGCGGCGGGTGGCTGTATCGGCCGTGCTGGCCTGCATGCAGGTCAGGCTGAAATACACCAGCACGAGGAACAGCGCGGGCCACAGCACCGGCCCACCTGCCAGGGCAATGGCCAGCAGCACGCTGCCAATGGCGCAGCTCAGGTAGACAAGGTAGGCGCGGTACAGCGGTGCTCCCAGCCCCAGGGCGCCGGACGACACCGTGCTGACGATGCCAATGGCATAGACCACGCTGCTGGCGTTGCCCCAGTGCATCACCACCAGGCCCAGGCCGCCCCAACTCAGGCCCATGCCGGCCATGCAGGCCATCAGCTTATAGGCCGACCAGCGGGCGGGATCGGTCGTCGGGTCCATGCTGCGCAGCGAGAGATAGACCCCCATCACGACCAGCACATGCGAGATCAGCCAGGCCGTCAGCGCCTGCGGGTCGACCGCGCCGTCCATCACCCACATCGTGCCCAGTGCCGTGGCCAGGGAGGCCACCAGGGTCATGGGAAAGTTCTGGCGCAGCAGTGCGACCTGCTCGCGCAGCACCTCGTCGCGCTCCCAGCGCAGCGACGGCCAGGGCCAGCCCGCAGCGGCCTCCGGCGTGTCAGGCGGCATCATGCAGCGGCGGCAGCGACAGGCCCAGCCGCTGGGCCGCCAGCAAGGCAGCGCTGCGGCTGTTGACACCCAGCTGCGCAAAGATGGCGGCGACATGAACGCGCACGGTGTTCTCGCTCAGCCCCAGATCGCGCGCAATCACCTTGTTGGGCTTGCCGGTGCACAGCAGCGAGAGCACGTCGAGCTGGCGTGCCGTCAGCGAGGGCGCGGCCGGTCCGCGCGTGGTGGCGGTGTTGCCGCTGTTGACGGGAAAGCAGGGCGCGCCCGACAGCGCGCAGGTGATCGCCTCCAGAATATCCTCGCCACTGGCCGACTTGGGCAGGAAACCGTCGGCACCGCGCATGCGCGCCTCGTAAACAGCGTCGGGCGCCACGCTGGCAGACACCAGCACGATGCGCGCCCGGGGGCAGGCCTGGCGCAAGAGGCGCAGGCCGTCCAGGCCGCTCATGCCGGGCATCTGGATGTCCAGCAGCACCAGATCCACTGCGTCCAGCTGCAGCGCACAGGCTTCGGCCACGGTGCCGGCCTCGGAAATGGAGTCCACCGCCGGGTGGTCCTGCACGATCAGGCGCAGCCCGGTGCGAAACAGGGTGTGGTCGTCTACAAGCAGCAGGCTGGCGGGCATGGAGCGAGTATTGCGCACAACGCCCGGCTGTGGGTCTAGTCCATTTGTGCGATGGACGCGCGGGCGTGCGCTTCCTAGACTTTGTTCCAGGCGTTGTGATGGTCTGTGGTCAGACCGCATTGCGCAACCGATCCTGTCTTGGTTATCCACAAAGAGGTTTCCTCATGAGTGCCAGTGCTTTCCATTCTGCCGCCGGATTTTCCGCCCACCGTCCACGCACTGCCGATCCGCGTCCCACCGTGGCCAATGGCGCGGGGGCTGGCGTGGGGGGCAACACCGTGGCCCATCTGCTGCAGGAAAACTGCGCCGAACTGCGGGCCTCGGCCGGCGTGGTGATTGAATATCTGGATACGCAGGCGGGCACCTGGCAGTTTTCGCTGGACGACGGGCAAACCTGGCGCGCCATTCGCACCGACCTCATCAACCGGCCCGGCCACATGGGCCTGGCGCTTGATCGCGACGCGCGTTTGCGCGTGCTGTGCACGGGCGCCAGCCGCGACGGTGCGCGCGTGGTGCTCCATGCCGTGCAGCGCAGCCATGGCAGCTGCAACGGCAGCTATCGCCCCTACGCGCCCGATGAGCGCGAGGAAGCATCGTGCAGCGTCACGCTGGTGCTGGGCCTGGGTGCCATCAATGGGGTGCCGCCAGCGGTGAAGGTGCCCCGTCCGCGCAACAAGCGCGCCCGCGCGCTGGGCGCGGCAACGGGCGGCGAAAAGGCTGCGGTGGCAATGGCCTGACGGCAGCATCAGGGGCCGTGGCAGGCCCGCCGATTAACCAACGGCGCAGGGTGAAAAAGCGTTTGCGGCGACAATGCCGGTCCTTTTTGTTTTTTCACCCCTGTTTTCGTTCGGTTTTTCCATGTCCAGTATCCAGGTTCGTCCCGCCACGCTTCGCGATGCCAAAGCCATTGCCCAGATCCATACCGTTTCCGCCCAAGAGGCTTACAAAGGTCTGGTGCCAGACGAGCAGTTGAAATCCATGTCGGTCGAAAAGCGCCAGGCCTACTGGCGCGAGGCCATCGAATATTGCGAGCCGCAGGTGCAGGTCGCCGTTGATGGCGAAAAAATTGTCGGCTTCGTCGGCTATGACCGCTCGCGCGATGAAAAGTCCCGCCCCACCACCGGTGAAATCTGGGCCATCTATGCCGCGCCCACCCATTGGAACCAGGGCGTAGGCCTGGCCCTGTGGGACGCCGCACGCGACGGCCTGCACGAAGAAGGCTGCACCAACGTGACCGCGTGGGTGCCCTTGCGCAACGAGCGCGCCATCCGCTTCCACGAAATGGCCGGCTTCAAGCGCGAGCTCGCCACCGCCAAGACGGCCGTGGTGGGTGGCGTCAAGATCGAAGAAGTGCGCCTCAAACGCCCATTGAATTAAGAAACACCCCCCTATGTCGCTGCGCTCCTTCCCCCCGCTCTCGTATCGCTGCGCGCTACGGGCAGGCGGACGCCCCCAGCGCGGCGGGGCGGCCCTTGCGCGGGGGGCGCTGGCCTATGCAGCGCCAGCGTCAAGCGGCACGCAGCACCATAGAACACTTAAAAGGCTCCCATGATTGAATGGAACGAACAGGGCGAGGTACGCAACGCCCGCTGGCGCTCCGAAAGCGGGGCCGTCGCGCCGCGCCGTGTCGTGGTGGCCGATGACACGCTGTCTGCCGACACCGCCTACCGGCTCGCCTGCGAAGGCACGGGTCTGCTGTGGCAGGGCGACTTCCAGAATGCCCGCATGCTGCTGCAGGCCCTCATGCGCCGTGTCGACCGCAAGCCCGCCAAGGCAGCGGCCAAGGCTGCAGAAAAAATGGCGGCAGCCACGCCGGCCGAGGCGTTTCACCTGCACCGCCAGGCGCAGGCGCAGCGCGCCCGCGTGCTGTCGGCCCTGCTGATTCCTTTGGAAGGCGATTACGGCATTGACCTGCGCCGCGCCCCCGACCTGCGCCAGGCCTGCACCGAAGCCTGGGGCCCCGCCACGGGCGAGCGCTCGGTGGCTTCGCTGCGCGAGCTGCTGGGCCTGGTGGGCGCGCACGAGTGGCGCAAGAAGGGTGTGGAAGTACCTGCCCTGGGCGCCGCCCCCAACAACCGCATCCATCCGTATTACGGCGTTTTCTCGCCCGTGCGCGGCGAATATGTGGACCTGGTGGCTTCGGCCGACCTGCCATCGAAGGCGCTGGCCTTTGACATCGGCACGGGCACGGGCGTGCTGTCGGCCCTGCTGGTGCGCCGCGGCGTGCAGCGCGTGGTGGCTACCGAGCAGAACCCGCGCGCGCTGGCCTGCGCCCGTGACAACCTGCAGCGCCTGGGCGTGCTGGCGCAGGTGGAACTGCAGTCGGTGGACCTGTTTCCCGCCGGGCGTGCGCCGCTGGTGGTGTGCAATCCGCCCTGGTTGCCAGCCCGCCCCAGCTCGCCGATCGAGCACGCGGTGTATGACGAAGGCAGCCGCATGTTGCGGGCTTTCTGGCGGGGCTCGCCGATCACCTGGAACCGGGCGGCGAGGGCTGGCTCATCTTGTCGGACCTGGCCGAGCACCTGGGTCTGCGCACCCGCGAGCAGCTCATGGGCTGGATTGCCGACGCGGGCCTCAAGGTGCTGGGCCGCGCAGATATTCGCCCGCGCCACGCCAAGGCGGCCGATGCGGGCGATGCGCTGCACGCGGCCCGTGCGGCGGAAGTCACTTCGTTGTGGCGCCTGGCTGCGGCCTGATTCGGTAGCGCCCGGTAGGGCGGGGGGCAGTGAGTGCCTTGAGGGCGTTGCGCCGCTCAGTCGATCATGGCTGCAGACAGCGCGCGGTCGGGCGGCTGCAGCTGCTCCAGGCGTTCGCGAATGCTCTGTGCGCGTTCATCCCCGGCCACCTTGGCCACCTCGGCCATCAGGGCTTCACCCACCGCCAGCATGCTCTGGCGGTCGCGCGCCTCGCGCAGGGCCGCGTGGTAGCTGCGTGCCAGATCCGGGTCTCGGCGGGCAAACAGGCGCTCGGACAGGTCGAACAGGTACATGCGGGTGCCCGCCAATGAGCGCAGGGCCTCGGTGGGTTCGGGGGGTGTTTCGGGCGCCGGGGCGGGGGGCTCAACGGGCTGCGTGGTGGCCAGGCCAGCGAGATAGCCGTCGCGCAAGAGCTGCTCCACCATCTGGGCGCCGATGCCGTTGTACATGGCCTGCAGTTCGGACAGGGGCTTGCCGTCTGCCAGCAGCAGCAGCGAGCGTTCGCGCAGGCTCAGGGTGCGAACGCCTGGTGAGAGTTCACGGCGGGCTTTTTCGGTTCGTTGGAGCAACATGGACGCACGGATCACGGAAGGGAATGGCCCGCATTGCAGCACCGCGCGATGACGCTGTGATGACCTGCGCGGCGCACCGCCGTGCAGCCAGTCAGCCAGCGCCGGCACGGAAGCCCATCCGCCAGGCTGCCGCACAATGGCGGGCGCTGCCGGTGGCAGCGGAGCAGGTTCTAATTTGCTATTTGTTTTGTAGCTGCTAGCGCTCGCTGAATAAGCGCTTTAACCTGTTTTTATGTGAATTTTTTCTCGACATCCACCGCCGCGCCGGGCGGGTGGACCACACCATGACCTTGCTGCTCGCCCCGATGGAGGGGCTTCTGGATTTTGTGCTGCGTGATGTGCTGACCCGCGTGGGCGGCGTGGACCGCTGCGTGTCCGAGTTCATCCGCGTCACTGGCACCGTGCTGCCCGACAAGGTGTTCCTGCGCTACCTGCCCGAGCTGCGCCATGGCGGGCGCACGCTGTCGGGCGTGCCGGTGCGTGCGCAGCTGCTGGGCTCCGACCCGGTGTGCATGGCCGAGAACGCGGCCGCCCTGGCGGCGCTGGGCCCCGAGGGCATCGACCTGAACTTTGGCTGCCCGGCCAAGGTGGTCAACCGCCACGGCGGGGGGCGGCGCTGCTGCAGGAGCCCGAACGCATTGCCACGCTGGTGGCCGCCGTGCGTCGCGCCGTGCCGGCCCACCTGCCCGTGTCGGCCAAGATGCGTCTGGGCTTCAACGACGCGAGCCTGGCGCGCGAGTGCGCGCAGGCCATGGAAGCGGGCGGCGCCAGCGAGCTGGTGGTGCACGCGCGCACCAAGGCCGACGGCTACCGCCCGCCGGCCTATTGGGAGCAGATTCCGGCAATCCGCGCGGCCGTGCGCATCCCCGTGGTGGCCAATGGCGAGATCTGGACCGTGGCCGACGCGCAGCGCTGCCGTGCGGAGTCGGGCTGCGACGCCCTCATGCTGGGCCGCGGCATGGTGGCCGACCCCGGGCTAGCCCGCGCCATCCGCGCGGCCGATGATGGCCGGCCTGGCGCAGACCCGGTGGAATGGCCCGCGTTGCTGCCGCAGCTGGCAGCGTTCTGGCAGCTGGTATGCGACGACCTGGAACCGCGCCAGCGGGCCGGCCGGCTCAAGCAATGGCTCAACCTGCTGCGTCGCCGTTATCCAGAGGCCGAGCTGGCCTATCAGCATGTGCGCACCATGACCGACCAGCGCGCCATCACGGCCTGGGTGGCTGCCTTGCAGCCGTAAAGCCCGGCGGTGGGGTTACAGCAGATGATCGGGCGCCAGCGGGCCCAGCAGCAGCAATAGCAATCGCAGGGGCACGCTGGCGCCGGGCTCGCTGGTGGCATCCTGCAGGTTGCTGCCCAGCGGCGCCCGCCAGATCAGGCCGCCCCGCTTTGCAGTTCCACATGCCAGGCCGCGTCGCGCAGAGCCTGCTCGATGCTGCTGCCGGCCCGGCGTGCCAGGGCGGTGCTGCGGATCAGCAGCGCGATCTCGGTGTTCTGCTTTTGCGAGCGCATGTCCAGGTTCATCGAGCCCACAGCCAGCAGCCGGTGGTCCATGATCACCAGCTTGGAGTGCAGCATGGCACGCGAGGACCCGGTGGCGCCGCTGCTGCCCGTGGCGCTGAAGGCCCGGCGCACGCCGGTGGCCTCGCTGTGCATTTCGTACAGATCGACGCCCATGCCCAGCAGCGCCTTGCGGTGGCGTGCGTAGCCGGCGTGGGCAATGGGGGCGTCATTCGACGCCAGCGAATTGGTCAGCACCCGCACCCGCACGCCGCGCGCACGCGCTTCGGCAAAGGCCGCGGTGATCTCGCGCCCCGGCACGAAATAGGGCGAGACGATGAGCAGATCGCGCCGCGCCTGGCCCATCAGCTGCAGCAGGCCATCCACCACGGTGTCTTCCTTGTCCTCCAGATCGACCGTCTGTGCATCTTGCACCTCGCCCGCAGCATCGCCGGTGGCAGCGGCGGTGGTTAGGGATGCCGCCTTGCCCGCGGCGCTTGGGCTTGGTGGTGCGGGTGGGGGCGCTTTGGCGTTGCGCTGTTGCGCCGCCACGGCCGCACGCGGCGAGGGCGTGCCGGGCTGGGGTGGCAGCGCCTCGGTGGTGGCAGAGGATTCCGCCGGAATCTTGGCGGGCTTGTCCACCAGCACCACGGCGGGCGCCCACACAAAGCGGGCGGTTTTCAGATCGAGCGGCTTGCGGTCCCACACCAGGCTGCGCTGGGCCGCGTTGGCGTCTGGCGCCGCCATCGGGGTGGATGCTGCTGCCGCAGGGCCAGGCGCGGCCGTGGGCGCAGACGAAGGCTCGGTGCGCGCGCCTTCTTGCGCATCTTCGGTGGTGGCGGTGGCGGCAAGCGCGGTGCGCTGGGCCTGCAGCTCTTCTTGCGTGATCAGCGACTGCACCGGGTAGGCGCGCTCGTTGTTCCAGTAGCTGTCAAAGCTGCGCGACAGGTCCTGCACGATGGGGCCGACCGCCAGCACGTCCAGATCGACAAAGTTGCCCGATGTGTCGTGGCCAAAATAGGCGTCGCCCAGGTTGCGCCCGCCGGCAATGCCCATGGCGTTGTCGGCGATGAACAGCTTGTTGTGCATGCGCTGCTGCACGCGCGAGAAATCGCTGAGCGCGCTGACCATGCGCCAGAAGGCCGAGCTGCGGGCGCCCGCCACCGGGTTGAACATGCGCATTTCGATGTTGGGCTCAAAGGCCAGGCGCATCACCTGCGCGTCTTTGCCCGCGCTATGAAAGTCGTCCAGCAGCACGCGCACGCGCACGCCGCGCCGGGCGGCGGCCACCACGCTGAGCAGCAGGCGCTCGGCGCTGGCATCGGCGTGGATGGCGTAGTACTGCAGATCCAGCGTTTTCTGCGCCGCCTCCACCAAGGCCAGGCGGCTGCCATAGGCCGCCTGGGGGCCGGCCAGCAACAAAAAACCGGAATCAAAACGCGCATTTGCTGCCGCCCGGCGCTCGTCCACCAGCGCGGCCAGCGGTGTGCCGACAACGGTTTCCAGCGCCGTTGAAACGGGGCGCTGCACGTTCCTGGGCAATTCGGCGCAAGCCCCCAGCAGGGGAATGAGCAGCGCCGCGCACAGCAGCGCCAGGTGCCGGCGCAGCAGCGCGGGAAGAAAACCAAAAACAAAGGCGAGGGTCATGGGCGGGCGTAGCGGCGTGAATCGGTGGCGGGCACTGCCAGTGGGATGGGAACGCCGGCGCAAGTGTGCGGCCAGTCTTGCCCATCATGTGCCACAGCGTAGCGGGCCGCGCGGCGGGTGGCTGTCAGACGTGGCGCCGTCGTTTCAAGGCGGCGAAAGCAGCCGTTCGGGGCACGGCGCATCGGGGCCAGGGCGGCCGCAGGCTTACCAGCTCACTTCGCGGTCCGGCGTTGCGCTGATCTTGTGGATCGACAAATCCGCACCGTCGAACTCTTCTTCCTGCGACAAGCGCAGGCCCAGCGTGGCCTTGAGCACGCCATACACCAGGGCACCGCCCAGCAGCGCCCACATCACGCCCATGGCCGTGCCGATGAGTTGTGCCCACAGGCTGACACCGCCCAGCCCACCGAAGGCCTTGCTGCCGAAAATGCCTGCGGCAATGCCGCCCCAGGTGCCGCACAGCCCGTGCAGGGGCCATACGCCCAGCACGTCGTCGATCTTCCAGCGGTTCTGGGTGAGGGTGAACATCACCACAAAGATGCTGCCGGCCACGGCGCCCACCACCAGCGCTCCCAGCGGATGCATCAGGTCAGAACCCGCGCAGACAGCCACCAGGCCTGCCAGCGGGCCGTTGTGCACAAAGCCGGGGTCGTTCTTGCCCAGCACCAGCGCCGCGAGTGTGCCGCCCACCATGGCCATCAGGGAGTTGACCGCCACCAGCCCCGAGAGTTTGTCCAGCGTTTGCGCGCTCATCACATTGAAGCCAAACCAGCCCACCACCAACACCCACGCACCCAGCGCCAGGAAAGGGATGTTGGAGGGTGGATGGGCCGAGATGGCGCCATCCTTGCGATAGCGGTTGGAGCGCGAGCCCAGCAGCAGCACGGCGGGCAGCGCAATCCAGCCGCCCACGGCGTGCACCACCACCGAGCCGGCGAAGTCGTGGAAGGCGGCGCCGGTAAGGGCTGCGATCCCGGCCTGTATGCCGAAATGCCCGTTCCAGGCGATGCCTTCAAAAAAGGGATAGACAAAGCCGACGATGACGGCTGTTGCCAACAGTTGGGGCCAGAACTTGGCGCGCTCTGCAATGCCGCCCGACACAATGGCGGGAATCGCCGCCGCGAAGGTGAGCAGAAAGAAGAACTTCACCAGTGCAAAGCCGTTGTGCTGGGCCAGCGTCTCCGCGCCCACCAAGAAATGCGTGCCATAGGCCACGCCGTAGCCCACCAAGAAATACACCACCGTGGAGACCGAAAAATCCACCAGTATCTTGACCAGGGCGTTGACCTGGTTCTTTTTGCGGACGGTGCCCACCTCCAGAAACGCAAAACCGGCGTGCATGGCCAGGACCATGATGGCGCCCAGCAAAATGAACAAGGCATCGCCGCCCTGTTGGTGTGCATTCATAACTTCCCCTGGCTCTGAATTGATCTGTTCTGGTGCAATCCGGACGCAGGCGCCAGATCTGCACCAAAATTAAGCAAAATTCGGGCCACGAAAAGCAATCGTGGTGCACGACCAGCTTGCCCCATCATGGGGCGCTGCCTTCAAATGCGGCCAAAAAATAGTGATAAAAATGTCTCTAGCGCTTTACCAATAAGCGCAGGTAGCTATCTTTTTTGATGTTTTTCAGGCCTTGGCGCTGCCCGACGCAGGGCATCCTCCAGCGCCAGCACCTGGGCAGCCAGGGCATCGATGCCCGCCGCAGAAAGGTCGTCGCTGGCCAGTGTGCGACGCGTGGCCCACTGGTGCAGGTGCGTGCTTTGCGAGCGGGCATAGAGCGGGTCGTAGTGCAAGGCCACCAGCTCGGCAAACAGTGGGGCCAGCGCACCAGCCTGGGCCCATTCTTGCCAGCGCGCAATCACCTGCTTGCCGTGCAGTTCCTTGAGCACGCCCAGTTGCCGGGCCAGCAGGGCCGGGTCGTCGCCCAGGTTGGCATAGTCGCGCAGCAAAAAATCCAGCCGCGCCGGCACGCTGGCCGCGATCTCGATGCAGGGGCTGGCGCGCAGCCGTTGCACCAGGGGCTGGGACACCGCCAGGCGGCCGATCTTGCTGCTCTCGGCTTCAACGTAGATGGTGCGTTGCAGATCCAGGGGCTCCAGCGCATGCAGCAGGGCGGTTTCAAAGGCGGTTTGCGAGGGTTGCTCCACCCCCGGCCAGGCACCCAGCACCGATCCCCGGTGGCGGGCGCAGGCCTCCAGGTCGAGCACCTGCGCGCCGCGCGCCGCCAGGGCCTGCAGCACGCGCGTTTTGGCGCTGCCGGTGGGGCCGCAAATCACGCGCAGGGGCAGTTGTGGTGCCAGTTCGGCCAGCCGGTCGATGACGTGGCGGCGCCACGCCTTGTAACCGCCGGCCAGTTGCTGGGCGTCCCAGCCCACCAGGCGCAGCCAGGTCACCATGGAGCCGCTGCGCATGCCGCCGCGCCAGCAGTACACCAGGGGTTTCCAGCTGGCGGGCTGGTCGGCAAACTGCGTGCGCAAATGCCGCGCCAGGTTGGCTGCCACCATGGCGCCGCCCACGCGCCGCGCCTCAAAGGCACCTTGCTGCTTGTAGATGGTGCCAACAATGCGGCGCTCTTCATCGTCGAGCACCGGGCAGTTGATGGCGCCGGGAATGTGGTCCAGTGCGTATTCGGCGGGCGAGCGCGCATCGATCAGGGTGTGAAACGCATGGCGATCCGCCACGCGCACAGGGCCGCGGTGGCTCATGGGGTCAGGCCCTTGCCCCGCGCTGCCCGGTGGCCGGCTGGCACAATCGCGTGCACCATGACTGTTGATTCAAAACCCATTCGTCTTACCCAGTTCTCGCACGGCGGCGGTTGCGGTTGCAAGATAGCGCCGGGCCTGCTGCAAGAGATTTTGGCACGCGCACCGCAGGGCATCGTGCCGCCCGAGCTGCTGGTGGGCACCGAAACCAGCGACGACGCGGCGGTTTACCGCCTCAACGACAGCCAGGCGCTGGTGGCCACCACCGATTTCTTCACCCCCATCGTGGACGATCCCTACGATTTTGGCCGCATTGCCGCCACCAATGCGCTGTCCGACATCTACGCCATGGGCGGCACACCCATCATGGCGCTGGCGCTGGTGGGCATGCCCATTGCCCAACTGTCGCCAGAAGTGATTGGCCGCGTGCTCGAAGGCGGCGCTGCCGTGTGCCGCGACGCTGGCATCCCCATCGCGGGCGGGCATTCGATCGACGTGCTGGAGCCCATCTACGGCCTGGTCGGCCTGGGCCTGGTGCACCCGCAGCGCGTGCGCCGCAATGCCGACGCGCAGGCCGGCGATGTGCTGGTGCTGGGCAAGCCGCTGGGGGTGGGCATTCTTTCGGCAGCACTCAAAAAAGGCATTCTGGACGCCGCCGGCTATGCCGACATGCTGCGTTACACAACACAACTCAATCGCGTGGGCATTGCCCTGGGCGCGCTGGAAGGCGTGCATGCCATGACCGACGTCACCGGTTTTGGCCTGGCCGGCCACCTGCTGGAGGTGTGCCGGGGCTCGGGGCTCTCGGCCCAGGTGAATTTGGCCCAGGTGCCAGTCATTGAAGTTGCAGCAAAGTTTGCGGCCGAGGGCGTGGTCACGGGTGCTTCGGCCCGCAACTGGGCCGCCTACGGCGCCGACGTGGCCTGGGCCCCCGGTGCGCCCGAATGGCAGCGCCACCTGCTGACCGACCCCCAGACCAGCGGTGGCCTGCTGGTCAGTTGCAGCCCCGATGCGCTGGTGAGCGTGCTGGACGCCTTTCAACAGGCCGGCTTTGCGGCGGCTGCCGCCATCGGCGGCATGCAGGCGCGGGTGCAAGGGCAGGGTAGCCAGCTGGTTTGCCGGTGAGCCGGGTGTGCGGCACAGGCCCTGTGCTGCCGCCATGCATTAAAAAACGTCGCGCCCGCGCACCCGCGCCACGAGGCGGATGTCTGGCCCGACCCGGTCCACCGCCGTGAAGTTCAGCGCCAGCCCTTGGGTAAGCGTTTCAAGGGGGCCAATATTTGCCATGCCAAGTCCCGGCCCCAATAGCGTCGGCGCCAGATACACCAGCATCTCGTCGACCAGCCCCTCGCGCACGAACGAGCCATTGAGCTTGTTGCCGGCTTCCACATGCAATTCGTTCACACCGCGCCGGGCCAGGTCGCGCAGCATGGCAGGCAAGTCCACCTTGCCCTGCGGGTTGGGCAAATAAATCACGGTAGCGCCACGCGCCTCCAGCGCTGCCTGTTTGGCATCATTTTGGGCTGCAGAGTAGATGTAACAAGCGCGACCAGCTATAAAAAGACGAGCATCCAGCGGGGTTTGCAGCTGGCTGTCCACCACCACCACATGCGGCTGGCGCGGGGTGGGCACTTCGCGCACATCCAGGCGCGGGTTGTCGTCCAGCACCGTGCCAATGCCGGTCAGCACCGCGCAGGCGCGCGCGCGCCAGGCGTGGCCATCGGCGCGCGCGGCGGGCGAGGTAATCCACTGGCTAGCTCCGTTAGCTAGCGCCGTGGTTCCGTCCAGCGATGCCGCCGTCTTGAGGCGCACCCAGGGCGTGCCGCGCACCATGCGGCTGAAAAACCCGATGTTGAGTTCACGCGCCTGCGCAGCGCCTGGGCCAACTTCTACTTCGACTCCCGCCGCGCGCAGCCGGGCAAAGCCCTGGCCACCCACCAGCGGGTTGGGGTCGGCAATGGACGCCACCACCTTGCCAATACCCGCCGCCACCAGCGCATCGCAGCAAGGCCCTGTTCGCCCCTGGTGCGCACAGGGCTCCAGCGTGACATAGGCCGTGGCGCCGCGCACATCGTGCCCCGCAGCCGCCGCATCGCGCAGCGCCACCACTTCGGCGTGCGGGCCGCCGGCTTGCTGGGTAAAGCCCTGGCCCAGGATGCGCCCGTCAGCCGCTGCAATCACGCAGCCCACGCGCGGGTTGGGGTTGGAAAGAAAAAGCGCCTGAGCGGCGAGCCCAAGCGCTTGGTTCATGAAGGGTGCGGTTTTAGTCATTGCGCCGGGGATGGTAGCGCAGGGGCTATTTATTCCAGCATTCGGTAGCCGATGTACTGCTGGCGTAATTCAAGGCTCCGCGCACTCCAGTGTGGGTGAGTGTGAAATTTCCACACTTGTCGTTGGCTTGTGGCCCCCCAGATTTGCGTGTGGCTACCAGGGTGTATGCAGCGTTGGTATTGCCGTCTGCGAAACCAATCGTGTAGCGCTTGGTGGGGTCGGTCGCCCACGTTAGCGTAGCGGGCAGGGCGATCGGATAGACGCCCGTGGCCGTGGAAGCCCGCTCCAGCCATTGCTGCGCCTGCAACAGCCCAGCACGGGCATCGGCCCGGTGCCCGCGCTGTATGTACTCGGTGTAGCTGGGGTAGGCAATCGCCGAGAGAATCCCGACGATGGCCACCACGATCATGACCTCGATGAGCGTGAAGCCCTGGTGTTGTCGTTTCATATAAGGATGTGCTCCTGCCAGTGTGAAACTAGCGCAGTTGACGCCAGCTGGGGCGCATGGATTGCTCGGGCATGCGGTTCAGGGTGTCCCGGGCACCGCCACCTCCGGTCAGATCCACGATGCGATCGCGTTTCGTGATCAGTACCGGGGTACCGGTCTTCACCGGCGCACGGGCTACTTTCTTGTCGTCGATGTTGTAGATGCCATTGTTGTCGTAGTCCACCAGCTGGACCGTGGGGAGCTTGCCATCCATGATGTTGACCAGCGTGCGGAACTGGCTGCCGGCACTGGTGTCCACCTTCACTGGCACGCAGCTTTCGTTGATGTTGTCGCTCTCGCTGTTCTTGGTGCCCGAGGGCGATTCGGTATAGACCGCGAGAATATTGCTGCCATCAAAGAATTGCATGGGTTTTAGCAGGCGCTCGCCCGTAAACGGCAAGTCCAGATACCACCCCTTGTAGTCCTTCCAGGTTTCTTTCTTCAACTCTTGGGTCGCTGTCACGGTGGCGAAGTCACCAGATACGGTGGTGATGCTTTGCTTGGCCAAAGGCTTGCCGTCGCTGGCCAGGGTGCCCACGGGCGCGGGCGTGGGCACGCAGGTGGCGGGCGCGCTGGTGCAATCGCCTGTGCCTGGGTGAACTTCGAGTGCAGTCTTGTCGGACCTCATGCGATAGCGCGTGTTGTCCAGCACCGAATACAGCGTTTGCACGTTTTGTGTGATGTCGGTGCGGCGGTCGTTGGCAGTGAGGTTGCGGCCCGTGCCAAAGGCAACCATCATGCCACCCAAGGGAATGGTTTTTGCACTGGCTCCCGTGCCCACGGTCATCGTGCGGTCGTTGGGGCGCACGATGGGCGGGGCCGTGATCGGTTGCACCTTGTCGCGCGTGCCGCCCAGAGCAACAGGGCCGAGCGTGGTAAATAGTGGCTTGTTGTTGCCGAAGGCCACCGCCCATTGGGTCTCATCGGTGCTGGTCAGGTCGAACTTCCAGACGTTGCCCAGGTTGTCGCCTGCATAGACCACGTCAGTCTTGCCATCACCATCCAGGTCCACCAGCGCGGGCGATGCCAGTCCGTTGTCCTTGGCGTTGCCGCTGCCCATGGCATCGGTGGTGGCCTGGATGCGCATGAGCTTTTTGTCAGTGCCATCGAGGTATTGCACCAGCAGCACCGGGCGTTGGTTGGTGCTGTTGTAGCCATTGCCCATCACCACCGCCCAGCGGCCGTTGTTCATGCGCGTGATCTGCGTGGCCTCTTGTAGGTTGGCGGGGTTGCGCCCCGGCTGGGCAACGATGTTGCCGATGTCTTTGTTTTCATCCACGGCAGTGTTGCACGCGATTTGTGCCGCGCCCGAAAGCGCGCTGCAATTGGGGGCAGCCTCGTCTTTGGCGCGGGTGCGGTCAAGCACCACCAGATCGGCGGCAGCGGCGGTGCCAAAGCCAGCGGGGTCGGTCACGTTCAGCACAAAGTAGCCTTTGCCGCCAGCACCCAATGTGCCCACCAGCAGGGTCTTCCAGTTGGTGCCGTCCTTGATGTCGCCGGTCATGGGCGATCCATCAACGTAGTAGCGGTGCTGGTAGTCCTTGTCGGTCAGGGCCTTCAGCCCGCTGACCACGCCACGCGGCACATAGGCCAACAACTCCTTGCCGTCGGTCGCTGAGAACCCGTGCAGCATGCCGTCGTTGCCGCCTACATACAAAATGGGTGTGCGGTTTTTCTGGGCCGTCACGAAGGTCGAATAACCCATCGCATGGTTGCCAGACGGGCGGCCGGTGTACCAGATTTCAGAGTTGACCACGTCGCCCTGCCGGCTGTAGCGCACGCGCAGCGGTTTGGCTGTGGTGGTGCCTTCCAACGTGCGGTCGCCACGGATGTAGTTGACGATGTTGATTCCCTGGGTCTTCAGCGGGTCCAGGCTCGTGTCGCCCGAAGTCACATTAAGCAACGCCAGCTTCTGGGCAGTGCTGTAGCCAATGCCGGATGTGCTGTCCCATTTGAACGGAATGCCTTTGCTGGTGTCGTCACTCCAGCTCAGCACCAGCCGGTTGTCCACCGAGGTCAGCTCGTCCAGCCGGTCTGCTGTGGACTTGCCTTGCCAGCCGGCAATGGTGTCAGGAAAGCGGACGCACTTAAGGCTGGGGTCAGCTTTTGTTGGGCACGCATATTCTTCCGGTTCAAGGGCTCTTGTGGCGGTGATCGAACCACTCCAGCCTCTTTTGGGGCTGTAGATTGAGGCAAATATGCCCGCATTGCTTTGCGAAACGTTGTAGCCGCTGGTGCTGCCACCACCGGCAATTTCGTCGGGCAGGGGGGCGCTTTCTTCGTTGATTTTGCCGATGATTTCGGTAAAGGCTTTGGCGAGGTCTTCGGCCTCCGATACCGAATAAAAACGACCACGCCCGTTGATAGCGGAATGCCATAAGTCGAGTGCACGCTTGTCTTCGGTATCCATCGCCGGCCAGGTTTGGAGGCCGGTTACAAGATCGACAAAGCTATTGTCGTAGCCAAAAGGGACTTTGTTCGATGGCCCAATGATGTCGCTGGCGCCCGGCCAGGTTGTGGCGTCATCGCTGAATCCAATCGTGTACGTAACCATATGCGGCCACGTTGCGGGATTATATTTTGGATTCCAATATTTCTGTAAATCTACTGATTTGGTTTCGGTGCCATCTGGCACTTTACAATTATCACTTGTGCCGCTGAGATATTCTCCGGAAATAGCCTCGCATGCGGTTTTTCTCTTGGCGCTGTTACTCCCGGAGACTGTCACAATTTTGAATTTGTTTATGGTTTTGGTAAAAAATTCCGTGGCTGGGGCTTCATCATAAATTTTCGAGGGTTTAATTTTGTCTGAATCTTTCAGACTCGATGCAGTCTGCAATGGGTCCATCCAGCTTTTGAATGCCCAATCAGAAATCGTATCGGAATAGTTGTCGTAATAGATTTTGGTCTGGTCGGATGTGGTGCTGTACGCCAGCCGGTCGCCCAGAGAGGGCCAGTTCGTACCATCCTGGGTGCCCCCGGACACCGCACCGTTCCAGCGGCCATCGGTCATCAGGATGTGGTAATTGCGGCGGCACCCCAGGTATTCGGTGGCCTTGCTGCCGGTTCCACCGGGGTCCGTGGACCATGGGCTGCTGCTGTTGAGGGTGCGGCGCATGTAGGCATCTGCTTGGCTGGGAAGCCGGTGCAATGGGGTGCCACTGCCTGGCGCCAAACCATCGACGAAAGCCAGAAAATTGTCGCGGTGTACCTTGCTGGTGCCTACGACCGCGTCAATGGGGCGCATGGAGTTGGTGACCATACCGGCCGCGTTGACATTTTTTTGGGTGCCGTTGTTCATGGATTGCCAGGCAATCCGCAATTTATTCTCTGGTATAAGGCCTTTGTCATTGAAAACTTTTTTCAATGCATATTGCAGAACCTTGATGCGCCGGGCGTCATTCATCCATTTTCCGGTGCTATCAGGTTCTGTATAGCCTGGGCCGGTAGCGGTTGAACCAGTGGTGTCGGTTTTAACGCCGAAATTCATACTCCCTGAATCGTCGACCGAGATAATCACATTGGGCGCCACAAAAGCCGATTTGGATGTGGGCAGTGGTGGCTCCTGTACCAGCTCCAGCGCCCAGGCGGGGGACAGTGCGGCGCCCATGGCAATAGCCAGCAGGTTCTTCTGGAAGGGGATGCGGTTGGTGCGGGGCATGGCGTGCTCCTTCAGGGGGAATTCAGAAAAAGAAGTAAAAATGACCTGAAACGCTTGTTGGATATGCGTTAAAAGCTATAAAATTCATAGTAAATCAGCGCAGGATTTCAATCCTTTGTGCGTTGCCGGGCATAGGTTTCCTGCAGCACGACGGTGGTGCCAGCCTTGCGCCCGATGGCCAGGGCCGTGATGCGGAAGACAACGTAAACATCGAGGTTCAGCGGCAATTGGCTGGTGGTGGAGTCCACAATCACATTGGCGCTTTTGGCTGTGTCGCTGTAGCGCATGATTTCGATCCAGTACCAACCGCCCCGCCCAGCCGCGGTGTCAGTCAGGATTGGGTTGAGCGGGCCGGCGGTGGTGGTATTGGCCGCACCGGTGTACTGGCCGTAGCGGGCGCCCACGGTTTCGAGACCGGATGTGCCGAAAAGCGGCACTTCGCCCAGGGCCGTGTTGGCGGCAGGCTTGACGGGCGTGTCTGCTTTTTCGTAGTTCCAGAAGTCCTGTCGCCCCACGCGCCGTGCGCACAGGCCATCTTGGCAGCGCGTGGCCTTGGATTCCAGCACGGTAATCAGTGGGTTGATTTCGTTGGTGTCGCCTGGAAACTGCAGCGCGCTCGAGTAGGCACGGCAAGGGGGGCCGCTGCATAAGCTGCCATCGGCCATTTCACCGCGGATGTCGAGTTCGGCGTCTTGCAGCAATGCCTGGGCCGCCTCGAAGGCGCGTTGGTAGTCTGCGTCATTGCCCACCACCATTTCGTTGAACAGCGAGGTGCGGGACGCCCACAGTGCCAGCAGCATCGAGAGCATGACGAAGACGATGACGACAAACAATGCCACGCCACGTTGGCGCGCGGGAACTGCTGGCAGGGGTTGCCCGTGGCCGCAATTGGCGTTGGGGCGGAGGGCGTCGGGGCGCGGACTGTGTGGCATGGTGGCAGATTTGCAGTGTTCTCGGGGCGTGCGCATCAGATCAGCCCTTGGCTGCGCAACTGGAACGTGTTGCGAAACAGCAGGTGCATACGGTTCTTGCGGCCGCCGGTGAGGGTTGTCATGTTCACGCTGTTGCCATCGCAGTCGGTGTAGCTGCTGCCTGCGGGCATGTCGATGGGCTCGCTGCCGTAGAGCACCAGGCAAACCTGCACGCCCTGCACGCGGCGCCATTTGGGGTCGGTAGCAGCGGACGGCATGTCGCTGCCCTTGGTGTATTGCACCTTGGTCCCGGCGGCGTCGGTGGTTTGCACCATGTAGATAACCTGGAATTGCGCGACGTTTTGCGCGATTGCTTGGGCCGCGGCACCGTTGCCGCCGCATCGCAGTTCGTTTTTGGCACTGTCAAAAGCGAAGTTGCTTTCTACCCGCTGATCGGTGCTGCTATTGCCCGGGGCGCCGATACAGTTGCGGGCCAGATAGTCCGTGCCGAATGTGGCAGGGGTGGAGGCTGCGGCTTCTGTGCCTGCGACCATGAAAACGTTGTCCGCATAGCGCCTGAATCCGGTGGTCACGGTGTCGCTGGCGCCCGCGAGGGTGTTTTCCTGCTCGAAGCTGTTTCCGCTGCCTACTGCGTTCGCCTTGATTTCAAATGCCACGGGGCTCAGCACGTCGGTGCTGGTGCCTCCAGCCGGGTCGGGGTTCAGGTACAGCGAGCCGGTTTGGCGCAGTTGCTGGCCAATGACCCGCAGTATGTAGGCACCCTGTTGCTGTATGCCGCTGGCGTCACTGACGGAGCCAGATATGCCGCGCGAAACCATTAGTGCGCCCATGGCTACCGCGACGACCAGGAGACCGATGGACAAGCCGACCATCAGCTCGATCAGCGTTACGCCGTGTTGCCGGTGGGGTGTTTGAAGGGTTTTCATGAGGTATAGCTCGCCGGATAAGCGCTGGATGCTATGGATTTTGAGAGCAAGGGGTGGCCTTCATTAAGAGCAATAGAGCATCTTGGTGCCGCTGCCGTTGTCATAGGGTGCACAGCGGGCAGCGACAGGGATGTACTGCAAGTGGCAGGTTTTGTCGGTGGGGCAGGCGTTGGTGGTGTCGGTTCCGGCGGTAAAGGTGCCATCGGCAGCGCGGATTTTGCTGGCGTCGATATCGTCGGTTTTGGTGCCTTCGCGCTCGTTTTCCCGCCAGGCGATGATCACGCCGAGCTGGCGGCGGTTGGTCTCAGCGGTTTCGCCCGGAGCGAGAAAGATGCTCGCTTGCCCTCCCGGAAGGGTTTGCTGCACCGTTGTTTTCCATTGTTTCAGGTCGTACTTCGCCTGCTCTGCCGGGGCGCAGGTCGTGCTGTCGCAGCTGGCGGCGGTCAGGCTGCTCCCGATTTCGTTGTATCCAGACTCGTAGTCTTTGAGGCTCAGCAGCGCGTTGGGGCTAACCTTCATGCGTTCACTCAGATCCTCAATGAGACGGATGGCCTGTGCGCGACGCACGGAGGTTTGGGTATCCGTCAGTGTGCGCATCTGCACGCCCAAAACGCCCAGAATGCCCAGTGCGGCAATGACGATGGCGACCAGTGATTCGATCAGCGTGATGCCGCGTTGGCTTGGGTTGGATGTGTTCTGCATGTCTTTTAGCCGGAAGTGCATGGAGGATCGGTAATGACTTTGATACGCCCCCCGGAACTCATGCAGACGCCGCGTGCGCCAGGATGGGAGATGTTTTTGTCCAGCGGTATCAGGCTGAAGCCCAGCCAGGCGCCATCGACCAAGCCCCAGCGGTTGAGCTTGATGCTGACGCCACCGCTGGTGCGCGTGACTTCGACATTCGGTGGTGTGGCGAAACGCTGGAGAAGTTCTTCGCCCGAGTCTTGTGCGCCATTGCCGTTTGTATCCACAAAGACAAACCAGCCGCAGTCCCAGCTGTTGCTGCCGGATGCCAGCGCGCAACCGTTGGAACCTGTGGGTTCTTTGCGTATGGTGATGTTGCCCCCACGTTTGATGGCTTCAGAGCGCGCGAAGTACAGTGTGGATTGCAGTCCTTCCACGGCTTGCCGCACACGCCAGCGCTCGATCAGGGGGGTGAAGCTGGGCGCCGCTATTGCCGCCAGCACGGCAATGATGGCCACCACCACCATGACTTCAAGTAGCGTAAAACCACGCGCCCGCCGGTGGGTAGGTTGGCGAGGCGGCAGTCGCGTGGCGCTTTGGTCAGACAAAAAGAAAGGCATGTAACCCATGGTAATGAGTGCATGCTTGCAGACCAGCGCGCGCGGACGAGTGGCGCGGGTGACCCGACCAGTGGTCGGGCGGCTGTGGTTTGTGAGCCAATTCAGCGTCGCGTGTAACCCAGGCACGCCCCCGCATTGGGCAACCCCTTGCATTCCCTATACAGGCGCCGGTCACGCTCTGCAGTGCTTTCTTCTGATGCGCTGCGCTGGTGCTTCACTTTGACGGAACCCTTCTTTTTAGTGGGTGCGCTGGCGGATTTTTCAGCGGCGTTCTTCTGTGATGCGGCCTGCGCGTTGTGGGAGAAGGCAAGCAAGCCCAGTGCCATGCACATGCACAGGATGGCGGCGGCGCCTGCACCTTGAGAGCGAGGGTTGTGCAGGATTTTGTTGCAATTGGTTATATGCATGAGTGCTCCATGGCGCGGTGGCTGACTGGTTGGTCGGGCGGTCTGGTGCCGGCATCCTTTACGATGCGGCGTTGTCATTGTCCACGCCCATCCTGCCATGCGCCAAGCCCTGCTGAACCTCGAAGAATCCCGTATCCGTGAAGTCGCCAACGCCGGCATGGGGCGCAGCGATGTGCTGGCCTTCTGGTTTGGCGAGAGCGACGAGGGCACGCCCGATGTGGTGCGCCAGGCGGCGATGGATTCGTTGTTACGCGGTGAAACGTTTTATGCGCACAACCTTGGCTTGCCGGCGCTGCGCGCCGAAGTGGCGACTTACACCAGCCGGCTGCACCGGCCTGTGGGCGCCGACCGCATTGCCATCACATCGGGCGGCGTCAATGCGCTGATGCTGGCGGTGCAGGCGCTGGTGGATGCGGGGGACGAGGTGGTTGCCATCACGCCCGTGTGGCCCAACCTGACTGCGCAGCCCTTGATCATGGGGGCGGATTTGCGCTGCGTGTCGCTGCGCCCCCAGTCGGGTGGCGCCTGGGCGCTGGACATGGTCGAGTTGCTGGCTGCCATCACGCCGACCACCAAGCTGCTGGTGGTGAACGCGCCCAACAACCCCACGGGCTGGACCCTGACGGCGCAGGAGCAGCAAGCCATCCTGGCGCATTGCCGCGCCACAGGCACCTGGATCTTGGCCGATGAGGTGTATGAACGCCTGTATTACGAGCCCACCGCCAATGGCTGCGCCCCCAGTTTTTTGGACATTGCCGAGCCCGAAGACCGCCTGGTGGTGGTGCACAGCTTTTCCAAGAGCTTTTTGATGACGGGTTGGCGCCTGGGCTGGCTGGTGATGCCGCCGTCGATGACGCACCACATGGGCAAGCTGGTGGAGTTCAATACCTCGTGCGCCAGTGTGTTCACGCAACGGGCCGGCATTGCCGCACTGCAGCATGCGGACGAGATCACGCCGCGTGTGGTGGCGCACCTTAAGCAGTGCCGTGACACGCTGGTGCCGCTGTTGCAGGCGCTGCCCGGCGTGGAGGTGGCCAGTGCGCGCGGCGGGATGTATGCGTTCTTTCGCCTGCCGGGTCACGATGATTCGCTGGCCACCGCCAAACGCCTGGTGGCCGAGGCGGGGCTGGGCCTGGCGCCCGGCAATGCCTTTGGCGAGGAGGCGCAAGGCTGGCTGCGCTGGTGTTTTGCCTCCAAGGACCCGCAGCGCCTGGTGCAGGGGGTGGAGCGGCTCAAAAAATGGCTCGGGTTATAATCCGCAGGTTTTGCACGGTGCAAGACGCACGCCTATGGCCGTTCCAGCCGCTGGCGCAAGTAAAAACTAATGATCTGTGGCTTCGCTGCGGGTCTCCATCAAGGAAAAATCAATGATCGCATCCTCCATCAAGGCCGAAGTTGTCAAGGCCAATGCACGCGCTGCCAACGACACGGGTAGCCCAGAAGTGCAAGTGGCCCTGCTCACCGCCCGCATCAACGAACTGATGCCTCACTTCAAGACGCACGCCAAGGACCACCATGGTCGCCGTGGCCTGCTGCGCATGGTGAGCCGTCGTCGCAAGCTGCTGGACTACCTCAAGGCCAAGGACGCTGACCGTTACACCGCGCTGATCGCCAAGCTGGGTCTGCGCAAGTAATCTGATTTGCATGTCAAAACGCCTGGGTTAGTCCGCTAGCTCAGGCGTTTTTTTACTTCGGAGCCGCAAAACAGAGCGAAGCTGTGTCATTCCAATGGCCTTGATCCCGCGCAGGTAGCAGGCAGGTTCACTGGAATGGCATCGTGTTCTGAATTGCTCTCCAAGCTAATCTGGCAGAGCGCTGCCAGCTATTAAAACAGGAGCTGAACATGAGCATTTTCAACAAGATCACCAAGACTTTCCAATGGGGTGACAAGACCGTCATCATGGAAACCGGCGAAATCGCCCGCCAGGCCGGCGGCGCCGTGCTGGTGAACATTGACGACACCGTGGTGCTGGCCACCGTGGTGGCCTCCAAGGTGGCCAAGGCGGGGCAAGACTTTTTCCCGCTGACGGTGGATTACATCGAGAAGACCTACGCTGCGGGCAAGATTCCCGGCAGCTTCTTCAAGCGCGAAGCCAAGCCCAGCGAGCACGAAACCCTGACCAGCCGCCTGATCGACCGCCCGATCCGCCCGCTGTTCCCTGAAGGCTTCTTCAACGACGTGCATGTGGTCATCCACACGGTGTCGCTGAACCCTGAAGTGGACGCCGACATTGCCGCCCTGATCGCTACCAGCGCAGCGCTGGCCATCTCGGGCATTCCGTTCAATGGCCCGATTGGCGCTGCACGCGTGGGCTACATCAACGGTGAATACGTGCTCAACCCCGGCCAGACGGCGCGCAAGAGCTCGCAGATGGACCTGGTGGTGGCTGGCACCGAAGCGGCCGTGCTGATGGTCGAATCCGAAGCGCAGCAACTGTCCGAAGAAATCATGCTGGGTGCCGTGGTGTTTGGTCACCAGCAGGGCAATGTGGCCATCAACGCCATCCACGAGCTGGTGCGCGAAGCCGGCAAGCCCATGTGGGACTGGAAGGCGCCCGCCAAGGATGAGCCGCTCATCGCCAAGGTGACCGCCCTGGCCGAAGGCAAGCTGCGCGCTGCCTACCAGATCCGCAACAAGCAGGCCCGCACGCACGCGTGCCGCGAGGCCTATGCCGTGGTCATGGCCGACCTGAAGGAAGAAGGCGTTGCCTTCGACAGCGTCAAGGTCGAAGGCATGCTGTTTGACATCGAGGCACGCATCGTGCGCAGCCAGATCCTGGCGGGCGAGCCGCGCATCGACGGCCGCGACACGCGCACCGTGCGCCCCATCGAAATCCGCAGCAGCGTGCTGCCCCGCGCGCACGGTTCGTCGCTGTTCACGCGTGGCGAAACCCAGGCGCTGGTGGTGACCACGCTGGGCACCGAGCGCGATGCGCAGCGCATCGACGCGCTGGCCGGCGAGTACGAAGACCGCTTCATGATGCACTACAACATGCCTCCCTTTGCCACGGGCGAAGTGGGCCGCATGGGCAGCACCAAGCGCCGCGAAATCGGCCACGGCCGGCTGGCCAAGCGTGCGCTGGTGGCGGTGTTGCCGACCAAGGAAGAATTCCCCTACACCATGCGCGTGGTGTCGGAAATCACCGAGTCCAATGGTTCATCGTCGATGGCTTCGGTCTGCGGCGGCTGCCTGTCGATGATGGACGCCGGCGTGCCCATGAAGGCGCATGTGGCCGGCATCGCCATGGGCCTGATCAAGGAAGACAACCGTTTTGCCGTGCTGACCGACATCCTGGGCGATGAAGATCACCTGGGCGACATGGACTTCAAGGTGGCTGGCACCACCGCCGGCATCACCGCGCTGCAGATGGACATCAAGATCCAGGGCATTACCAAGGAAATCATGCAGGTCGCCCTGGCCCAGGCCAAGGAAGCGCGCATCCACATCCTGGGCAAGATGCAGGAAGCCATGGGCGAAGCCAAGACCGAAGTGAGCAACTTCGCGCCCAAGCTGTACACCATGAAGATCAACCCCGAGAAGATCCGTGACGTGATCGGCAAGGGCGGCGCCGTGATTCGTGCGCTGACCGAAGAAACCGGCTGCCAGATCAACATCGAGGAAGACGGCACCATCACCATCGCCGCCACCGACAACGCCAAGGCCGATGAAGCCAAGCGCCGCATCGAGCAGATCACGGCCGAAGTTGAAATCGGCAAGATCTACGAAGGCCCGGTCACCAAGATCCTGGACTTCGGCGCACTGATCAACCTGCTGCCTGGCAAGGACGGCCTGCTGCACATCAGCCAGATTGCGCACGAGCGCGTCGAGCGTGTCGGCGACTACCTGACGGAAGGCCAGATCGTCAAGGTCAAGGTCATGGAAACCGACGAAAAGGGCCGCGTCAAGCTGTCCATGAAGGCCCTGGCAGAACGCCCAGCCGGCGGCAGCGATCGTCCGGCCCCGGCCGAGCGTGGTGACCGTGGCGGTGAGCGCGGTGGCGAGCGCCGTGATGGCGGTCGTGATCGCCAGGCCGCCGATCAGCAGCAACAACAGCAGCAGTCCGTGCCTTCCGAAGGCAGCGCAGGCCAGCTGAACGGTTGATCGATCTGCTATTGATATAAGAGCTGCTGGCGCTTGTCCATAAAGCGCTAGCGGCCGAAATCATTCAGATTGACGAGCGAAGGGTTCCTGTATGCGCGCTGTAGAAATCACTGCCTTTGGCGCACCGGACGTGTTGCGCCTGGGTGAGCGGCCCAAGCCCCAGGCGGGGGAGGGCGAGTTGCTGATCCGTGTCAGCGCGAGCGGCATCAACCGGCCTGATGTGTTGCAGCGGCTGGGTCATTACGCACCGCCTCCGGGCACTTCGGATCTGCCGGGGCTGGAGGTGGCGGGTATCGTCGAAAGCGGCGATGCTGCTGCCCTGTCCCGAGCCGGGTTGAAGGTGGGCGACCGCGTTTGCGCGTTGGTCGCCGGTGGCGGCTATGCCGAGTGGTGCGTGGCGCCGGTCGAGCAATGCCTGCCGGTGCCGGCGGGGCTGACCGACATCGAGGCAGCGTCGTTGCCTGAAACCTTCTTCACGGTGTGGAGCAATGTGTTCGACCGGGGCCGTCTGCAAGCGGGCGAAACCCTGCTGGTGCAGGGTGGCACCAGCGGCATTGGCGTCACGGCGATCCAGCTGGCGCGCGCGTGGGGTGCCACGGTGATCGTGACGGCCGGCAGCGACGAAAAATGCGCTGCCTGTCTGGCGCTGGGCGCGCACCATGCCATCAACTACAAGACGCAGGACTTTGTCGAGGAAACCAAGCGCATCACCGCAGGCAAGGGCGTGGATGTGGTGCTCGACATGGTCGCGGGTGACTATGTGGCGCGCGAGGTGGAGTGTCTGGCCGAGGATGGCCGCCTGGTCATCATCGCCGTGCAGGGCGGGGTCAAGAGTGCCTTCAATGCGGGGCTGGTGCTGCGCCGCCGGTTGACCATCACGGGCTCGACCTTGCGGCCGCGCCCGGTGGCGTTCAAGGGGGCCATAGCGCGCGCGCTGCGTGAGCATGTCTGGCCCCTGATTGCTGCAGGCACGGTGCGCCCGGTCATCTACCGCACTTTCGCCGCCGCGGATGCGGCGCAGGCCCATGCGCTGATGGAATCCAACCAGCACACCGGCAAGATTGTTTTGACGTGGTCATCATGAAAAAGAAACTCATCGCAGGCAACTGGAAGATGAATGGCAGCCTGGCTGCCAACGAGGCGCTGGTGCGTGCCCTGATCAACGGCATGGGGCAGCCCGCTTGTGACGTGGCGGTGGCTGTGCCGGCGCCCTATCTGGCGCAGGTGGCGGGCATTGCGGCGGGTTCGGCGCTGGCGCTGGCCGCGCAGGATGTCTCGGTGCATGAAGCGGGCGCCTACACCGGCGAAACATCGGCGGCCATGCTCAAGGACTTTGGCGTGCGGTATGTGCTGGTGGGGCACTCCGAGCGCCGCCAGTACCACGGCGAGAGCGACACCGTGGTGGCCGTCAAGGCGCAACGGGCGCTGGCGGCAGGCATCACGCCCATTGTGTGTGTGGGCGAAACGCTGGCCGAACGGGAGGCCGGAGAGACCGAGGTGGTCGTGAAGCGCCAGCTGGCGGCCGTGATCCATCTCAATGGCCATTGCATCAGCGAAATCGTGGTTGCCTATGAGCCCGTCTGGGCCATTGGCACGGGACGCACGGCCTCGCCGGAGCAGGCCCAGCAGGTGCATGCCGTGCTGCGTGCGCAATTGGCTGCAGCCAGTGAGCACGCAGACCGGATTCGCCTGCTGTATGGCGGCAGCATGAACGCCGCCAACGCAGCGCAGTTGCTGGCGCAGCCCGACATCGACGGTGGCCTGGTGGGTGGCGCGGCACTGAAAGCCCAAGACTTTTTGCAAATTATTGCTGCAGCCCAATAAGGGCTTGCGCTTCAAGCTATTAAATCAGGAGTGAATTGAGAATGAACGTGCTTGTGAATGTGATTTTGGGTGTGCAGATGCTGACGGCTCTGGGCATGATCGGCCTGATCCTGGTCCAGCATGGCAAGGGTGCAGACATGGGTGCCGCTTTTGGTAGCGGCAGTTCGGGCAGCCTGTTTGGCGCCAGCGGCAGTGCCAACTTCCTCTCGCGCACCACGGGCGTGCTTGCCACGGTGTTCTTTGTGGCCACGTTGGCGCTGGCCTATTTTGGCAACGTGCGTCCAGCCGGTTCGGGCAGCGTGCTGGAAACGCCGGCCGCTGTGGCTCCGGCTGCTTCGGTGGACGCGCCTGCGGCTGCGGGTTCGAACGCAGCGATTCCCGCGCCTGCGGCTGCTGCCTCGGGTGCAGGGCAGATTCCGACGAAATAAACCGCAGTAAATTGGTTTTCTGTCTCCGGAGCAGGGTTTTTCCGGAGTAGAATTCCGGATTGTCTGGGAAGCCAAAACCGCAAGGTTCCTCATGCCATCCAGATAAAAAATCAGCCGTCGTGGTGAAATTGGTAGACACGCTATCTTGAGGGGGTAGTGGCGAAAGCTGTGCGAGTTCGAGTCTCGCCGACGGCACCAAAACAAAGGCCTGCCTGCATGACCCGGTCAGGGTTATCGCAGGTAAGGCCACAGCGGTGAGCACATCCTCCAGATGAACCTCGATCAGTACCTCCCCGTCCTTTTGTTTATTTTGGTCGGCATCGCCGTAGGTGTCGTCCCCTTGGCTCTGGGGTATGTGCTGGGTCCCAACCGCCCGGACGCCGCCAAAAACTCCCCTTACGAATGTGGCTTCGAAGCCTTCGAAGATGCGCGCATGAAGTTCGATGTGCGCTACTACCTCGTGGCCATTCTTTTCATTCTGTTCGATCTCGAAATTGCCTTCCTCTTTCCTTGGGCTGTCACGCTGCAGGATGTGGGATTGACCGGCTTTGTGGCCGTGGTGATCTTCCTGGCCATCCTCGTCGTGGGGTTCGCCTACGAGTGGAAAAAAGGCGCCCTGAATTGGGAATGAGCGGGCTTCAACAAGGACTGATGCAATGATTGAAGGCGTGATGAAGGAAGGCTTCATCACCACGAGTTACGACTCCGTGGTGAATTGGGCCAAGACCGGATCCCTGTGGCCCATGACCTTCGGTCTGGCGTGCTGCGCGGTCGAAATGATGCATGCCGCCGCTGCGCGCTACGACATCGGGCGCTTCGGTGCCGAGGTGTTTCGTGCCAGTCCGCGCCAGTCCGATCTGATGATCGTGGCGGGCACCCTGTGTAACAAGATGGCGCCGGCGCTGCGCAAGGTGTATGACCAGATGTCGGAGCCCCGCTGGGTTTTGTCGATGGGCTCGTGCGCCAATGGCGGTGGTTATTACCACTACAGCTATTCCGTTGTGCGCGGCTGCGATCGCATTGTGCCGGTCGATGTGTATGTGCCTGGCTGTCCGCCCACGGCTGAAGCGCTGATCTACGGCATCATCCAGCTGCAGCAGAAGATTCGCCGCACCAACACCATTGCTCGTGTCTGAAGGTTTGACAATGACTGCTGTTGCCATTCGGCCTGAAAAACTCAAAGACAACATTGCTGCGGCACTGGGCGCCAAGCTGCGCCAGATCACGGTGGCTTTGGATGAAGTTACCGTGGTGGTTGCCGCCGCCGACTACCTGGATGCCATGCGCATGCTGCGCGATGCCGATGGTTGCCGCTTCGAACAGCTCATCGACCTGTGCGGCGTTGACTATTCTGCGTATGCCGACGCCGTGAACGAAGGCGCCCGCTATTGCGTGGTGTCGCATCTGTTGTCCGTCAGCCTGAACCAGCGCGTGCGCGTCAAGGTGTTCTGCCCGGACGATGATTTCCCGGTCGTGGCTTCGGTCTCCGACTTGTGGAATTCGGCCAACTGGTATGAGCGCGAGGCCTTCGACCTGTTCGGCATCGTGTTTGATGGCCACAACGACCTGCGCCGCATCCTGACCGACTACGGGTTCATCGGTCACCCCTTCCGCAAGGATTTCCCGCTGTCCGGTCATGTGGAAATGCGCTACGACACCGAGCAACGGCGCGTGGTGTACGAGCCCGTGTCCATCGAGCCGCGCGAAATCACGCCCCGCATCATTCGCGAAGACAAGTACGGAGGCCTGCACTGAGCCGCTGGGCGTCTCATGTGATCCATCATGGCGGAAATCAAGAACTATTCCCTGAACTTTGGTCCGCAGCACCCGGCCGCGCACGGTGTGCTGCGTCTGGTGCTGGAGCTGGACGGCGAAGTGGTGCAACGCGCCGACCCGCACATTGGTCTGCTGCACCGCGCTACCGAAAAGCTGGCCGAGCACAAGACCTACATCCAGTCGCTGCCCTACATGGACCGGCTCGATTACGTCTCGATGATGTGCAACGAGCACGCCTACTGCCTGGCGATTGAAAAGCTGCTGGGCATCGAGGTGCCGCTGCGGGCGCAATACATCCGCGTGATGTTTGCAGAAATTACGCGGTTGCTGAATCACCTGATGTGGCTCGGTTCGCACGGCAACGATTGCGGCAGCTCTACCATCCTGATCTACACCTTCCGCGAGCGCGAAGACCTTTTTGACATGTACGAAGCCGTCTCCGGCGCGCGCATGCATGCGGCCTACTTCCGTCCAGGTGGTGTGTACCGCGATCTGCCTGACAGCATGCCGCAGTACAAGGTCAGCAAGATCAAGAATGCCAAGGCGCTGGAGGCCATGAACCAGAACCGCAAGGGTTCCTTGCTGGACTTCATCGACGACTTCACGCGGCGCTTTCCTGGCTGCATGGATGAGTATGAGACCCTGCTCACCGACAACCGCATCTGGAAACAGCGCACCGTGGGCATTGGTGTGGTGCCGCCCGAGCGCGCGCTGAATCTGGGCATGACCGGTCCCATGCTGCGGGGCTCTGGCATTGCGTGGGATCTGCGCAAGACGCAACCCTACGACGTGTACGACCGCGTGGATTTCGATGTGCCGGTTGGTAAAACAGGTGACTGCTACGACCGCTATCTGGTCCGCATGCAGGAAATGCGTGAGTCCAACCGCATCATCAAGCAGTGCGTCGACTGGCTGCGCGACAATCCCGGCCCGGTGATCACGGACAACCACAAGATCGCCCCGCCCGATCGCGAATCCATGAAGTCCAACATGGAAGAGCTGATCCACCATTTCAAGCTGTTCACTGAAGGGTTTCACGTTCCCGAGGGTGAGGCCTATGCGGCGGTCGAGCATCCCAAGGGAGAGTTTGGCATCTACCTGGTCAGCGACGGTGCCAACAAGCCGTATCGCCTGAAGATCCGCGCTCCCGGTTTTGCGCATCTGGCCACGCTGGATGAAATGGCCCGGGGCCACATGATTGCGGATGCCGTGGCCATCATTGGGACCATGGATATCGTGTTCGGAGAGATTGATCGATGATTACCGAAGCGACCAAAGCGCGATTCGCGCGTGAAGTGGCCAAGTACCCGGCGGAGCAGAAGCAGTCGGCCGTGATGGCCTGCCTGTCCATCGTGCAGCAGGAACAGGGCTTCGTGAGCGAAGCCAGTGAGGCCGGCATTGCCGAGTATCTGGGCATGCCGCAGATTGCCGTGCACGAAGTCACCACCTTCTACAACATGTACAACCAGCAAGCGGTGGGCAAATACAAGCTCAACGTCTGCACCAACCTGCCATGCCTGTTGCGTGATGGTGGCAAGGCGCTGGAGCATCTGGAGCACAAGCTGGGTATTTCCATGGGCGAAACCACGCCGGACGGCATGTTCACCCTGCAGCAATGCGAGTGCCTCGGTGCCTGCGCCGATGCGCCCGTGATGCTGGTGAACGACCGCAACATGTGCAGCTTCATGGGCAACGACAAGCTTGATCAGCTGGTGGACAGCCTGCGTGCAGCGGAGGCCAAGCAATGACTACGGCAGCCCAGGTGCTCGCACAATTTCAGGCGGCAGGTGTAGAGACCTGCTTCCACGACCGCCACATCACGCCCCAGATCTACGCGGGCCTGAATGGCTCCAACTGGAGCATCAAGGACTATGTAGCGCGTGGCGGCTACCAGGCGCTGCGCACCATCCTGGGCAAGGATGGTGGCGAAGGTCTCACGCAGGACCAGGTGATTGCGACCGTCAAGGAGTCCGGCCTGCGGGGCCGTGGCGGTGCGGGCTTTCCCACGGGTCTGAAGTGGAGCTTCATGCCGCGCCAGTTCCCCGGCCAGAAGTATCTGGTGTGCAACTCGGACGAGGGCGAGCCGGGTACATGCAAGGACCGCGACATCCTGATGTACAACCCGCACATCGTCATCGAGGGCATGATCATTGCTGCCTACGCGATGGGTATCAGCGTGGGCTACAACTACATTCACGGCGAAATCTTCCAGGTCTACGAGCGCTTTGAAGCCGCGCTGGAAGAGGCGCGTGCTGCGGGCTACCTGGGTGACGGCATCTTGGGCAGTGGCTTCAGCTTCCAGCTGCATGCGCACCATGGATTTGGTGCCTACATCTGTGGCGAGGAAACGGCCTTGCTCGAATCGCTGGAGGGCAAGAAGGGCCAGCCCCGCTTCAAGCCGCCATTTCCGGCCAGCTTTGGCCTTTATGGCAAGCCCACTACCATCAACAACACCGAAACGTTTGCTGCGGTGCCGTGGATCATCCGCAATGGTGGTGCTGCCTATCTGGCCTGCGGCAAGCCAAACAACGGTGGAACCAAGATTTTTTCGGTCAGTGGTGATGTGGAGCGGCCCGGCAACTACGAGGTGCCGATGGGCACGCCGTTTTCCAAGTTGCTCGAATTGGCCGGCGGTGTGCGCACCGGGCGCCAGCTCAAGGCGGTGATTCCGGGTGGCTCGTCGTCACCCGTGTTGCCGGCATCCATCATTATGGAATGCACCATGGACTATGACTCCATTGCCAAAGCTGGCTCCATGCTGGGTTCGGGTGCTGTGATCGTCATGGATGATTCGCGCTGCATGGTCGAGTCGCTCAAGCGCCTGTCTTATTTCTACATGCATGAGTCGTGCGGACAATGCACTCCGTGCCGCGAAGGCACTGGCTGGCTGTGGCGCCTGGTGGACCGCATCCACCGTGGCGAAGGGCGTCCTGCCGACATGGATGTGCTCGACTCCGTGGCCAGCAACATCATGGGCCGCACGATCTGCGCGCTGGGCGATGCCGCCGCAATGCCCGTGCGCGCCATGATCAAGCACTTCCGTCCCGAGTTTGAAGCGTTGATCCGGAACAAGACCCCTCAGGCTGCGCCCTCTGCCTGATCGCGAGAAAAGCATATGGTTGAAATTGAACTGGACGGTCAGAAGGTAGAAGTCACCGAGGGTTCCATGGTGATGCATGCAGCCGAAAAGGCCGGCACCTACATTCCTCACTTCTGCTACCACAAGAAGCTCTCGATTGCGGCCAATTGCCGCATGTGCCTGGTAGACGTCGAGAAGGCGCCCAAGCCGATGCCCGCATGTGCCACGCCGGTCACGCAAGGCATGATCGTGCGCACCAAGACCGACAAGGCCATTCAGGCGCAAAAGTCGGTCATGGAGTTCCTGCTCATCAACCACCCGCTGGATTGCCCCATCTGCGACCAGGGCGGCGAGTGCCAGTTGCAGGATCTGGCTGTGGGTTATGGCGCTTCCTCCTCGCGCTACGAGGAAGAAAAGCGCGTGGTCTTCCACAAGGACGTGGGCCCGCTGATCTCCATGGAGGAGATGAGCCGTTGCATCCACTGCACCCGCTGTGTGCGCTTCGGCCAGGAAGTGGCTGGCGTCATGGAGCTGGGCATGATCCATCGGGGCGAGCACTCCGAGATCACCACCGTGACGGGCGACACGATCGACTCCGAACTCTCGGGCAACATGATTGACATCTGCCCGGTGGGGGCGTTGACGAGCAAGCCGTTCCGCTACAGCGCCCGCACCTGGGAGTTGTCTCGCCGCAAGTCGGTCAGCCCCCATGACTCCACCGGGGCGAATCTCATCGTTCAGGTGAAGAATCACAAGGTCATGCGTGTCGTGCCCTTCGAGAACGAAGAGGTCAATGAATGCTGGATTGCGGACCGTGACCGCTTTTCGTACGAAGCGCTCAACAGCGACGAACGCCTGACCCGGCCCATGCTCAAGCAGGGCGGTGTCTGGAAGGAAGTCGACTGGCAGACCGCGCTGGAATACGTCGCAAACGGCCTCAAGAACATCAAGAATGACCATGGCGCTGGTGCCATTGGTGCCCTGGTCAGCCCGCACAGCACGCTGGAAGAGCTGTTTCTGGCCGGTGCGCTGGTTCGTGGTCTGGACAGCGAGAACATCGACTACCGTTTGCGCAACGCCGAATTCCCCGCGCCATCGGGCATTCGCTGGCTGGGGACCTCCATTGCCTCCTTGTCCACCTTGCAGCGCGTGCTGGTGGTGGGCTCGAACCTGCGCAAGGACCATCCGCTGTTTGCCCAGCGGATTCGCCAGGCAGCCCGCCATGGCTGTACGGTGAGTGCTATCGATTCTGAAGTCCGCGACTGGGCCATGCCCGTGGCGCACACGCTGGTGCTACCGTCCGGCGCTTGGGAGCAGGCGCTGGCTGGCGTCGCTGCCGCGATTGCACAGGAAAAAGGCGTGCAGGCCCCCGTTGGCTCGGTCCAGGCGGGTGATTCCGCGCTGGCTATCGCCCGCTCCCTGCTGGGCGGCGAGCGAAAGGCCATCTTGCTGGGGAACGCTGCCGCGCACCATGCGCATGCCAGCCGCTTGCTGGCGTTGGCGCAATGGATCGGAGAGCAGACGGGTGCCACGGTAGGCTACCTCACCGAGGCAGCCAACACGGTGGGTGCGCAAGTTGCGGGTGCGATGCCCGGGCATGGCGGCCTGAATGCTGGCCAGATGCTCGGTGGCAGCCTGAAAGCCGCCATCCTTTTGAACACAGAACCCGCCTTTGATGCGGCCGGTGGTGAAGCTGCCTGCCAGGCGCTGGCCAACATCGACATGGTGGTCACGCTGAGCCCGTTCAAGGCCAACATGGCTTTCAGCGATGTGCTGCTGCCGATCGCTCCGTTTACCGAAACGTCGGGCAGCTTTGTGAACGCAGAAGGTCGCTTGCAGAGTTTCCATGCGGTCGTTCGGCCGTTGGGTGAAACCCGGCCCGGCTGGAAAGTGCTGCGGGTGTTGGCCAATCTGCTGAACGTTCCGGGTTTCGATTTCGAGACGTCCCAGGAAGTGCTGGCACGGGCTAGCAACACTGCAGCCGGTGGCACCGCGGTGGTTCCGTCCTCGTTGTTGAGCAATGCGCAGGCCTTGCTGCCACAGGCTGAAGGGCATGTGGTGGGAGAGCCGGTCGTGGCATCCATCTACCAGCTCGATGGGCTGGTGCGCCGGGCCACTTCGTTGCAACTGACGGCAGATGCCCGTCGTGCACAGGAAGGAGCCGCGGCATGATTGATGCAATCCACAACGCAGGTCTGAACCTGTTGGGCTATGGTTGGTGGACCGGCATCGTCTGGCCGGTTCTCTGGATTCTTTTGAAGATTGTGGTGATCCTGGCGCCGTTGATGGGGGCGGTCGCCTACTTGACGCTGTGGGAGCGCAAGCTGCTGGGCTTCATGCAGGTGCGCCACGGTCCCAACCGTGTCGGCCCGATGGGCTTGCTGCAACCCATTGCGGATGCGCTCAAACTCCTGACCAAGGAAATCATCCAGCCGACCGCCGCCAGCAAGGGGTTGTTTGTGTTGGGTCCTGTCATGGCGATCATGCCTGCGCTGGCGGCCTGGGTTGCGATCCCCTTCGGTCCGGACGTTGCCCTCGCCAATGTGAACGCGGGCTTGCTGCTGGTGATGGCCATCACGTCCATCGAAGTCTATGGCGTGATCATTGCAGGTTGGGCTTCCAACTCCAAGTACGCCTTTCTGGGTGCGCTGCGTGCTTCTGCACAGATGGTCAGCTATGAAATTGCCATGGGGTTCTGCTTCCTGGTGGTGATCATGGTGTCGGGCAGCATGAACCTGACCGAGATCGTGATGGGGCAGGGGCGCGGCATGGCGGCGGACAAGGGCTTGGTTTTCCTGTCATGGAACTGGTTGCCACTGCTGCCGATTTTCCTTGTCTATCTGATTTCCGGCGTGGCTGAAACCAACCGCCATCCCTTTGACGTGGTCGAGGGCGAAGCGGAAATCGTGGCCGGTCACATGGTCGAATATTCGGGCATGGGCTTCGCCATCTTCTTCCTGGCCGAATACGCCAGCATGTGGCTGGTGTCCATCCTTGCTGCGCTGATGTTCCTGGGTGGCTGGCTCTCGCCAATCGACAGCGCACTGTTCAACTGGATTCCTGGCTGGATCTGGCTGGGTCTGAAGACATTTTTGGTGGTGTCGATGTTCATCTGGATCCGGGCGACTTTCCCCCGTTTTCGTTATGACCAGATCATGCGTCTGGGCTGGAAGATCTTTATTCCAGTCACGCTGGTGTGGCTGCTGATCGTTGGCGGGTGGTTGCTCTCGCCTTGGAATATCTGGAAATAAGCGGGGACACAAATGACTGCTGTTGCTGCTGCTGCACCTTTCTCGTTCAAAGACTTTTTCAAGAGCTTCATGCTCGTGGAGCTGCTCAAGGGCATGGCCCTGACCGGCCGTTATGCCTTTCGCCGCAAGGTGACCGTGCAGTTCCCCGAAGAGAAGACGCCCTTGTCGCCGCGTTTTCGGGGGCTGCACGCTTTGCGACGCTATGACAACGGTGAAGAGCGTTGCATTGCCTGCAAGCTGTGCGAGGCGGTTTGTCCGGCGATGGCCATCACCATCGAATCGGATGTGCGTGAGGACGGGTCTCGCCGTACCACGCGCTACGACATTGATCTGACCAAATGCATCTTTTGCGGCTTTTGCGAAGAGAGTTGCCCGGTCGACTCGATCGTCGAGACGCATATCCTCGAATACCACGGGGAAAAGCGCGGCGACCTGTATTTCACCAAAGACATGCTGTTGGCGGTGGGTGATCGCTATGAAGGTGAAATCGCCGCGGCCAAGGCCGCTGACGCCAAGTACCGCTAACGCGGTTTTGCTGCGAATTCCCTAGGCCAGACTTTCTACAAAGAACCGATTCATGGACGCCAAGACTGGTTTTTTCTATCTCTTCTCGGTCGTGCTGCTGTTTGCAGCCTTCCGGGTGATTACCGCGCGCAATCCGGTGCATGCGGTACTGCACCTCATCCTGGCTTTCTCTCAGGCTGCGGCGATCTGGTTGTTGCTGAAGGCGGAGTTTCTGGCCATCGTGCTGGTGCTTGTGTATCTGGGCGCGGTCATGGTGCTGTTCCTGTTCGTGGTGATGATGCTGGACATCCACATCGACACGATCCGCAAGGGGTTCTGGAAGCATTTCCCGCTGGCCGCCTTCGTCGGCGCCATGATTGCCCTGGAAATGGCGGCGGTGCTCATCGGCGGATTCCGGGGCATGGATGAACCCAAGGCGGCAGCGGTGGTACTGGATGTGGCCGGCCAGGTAGTTCCCTATTCCAACGCCAAGGCGCTGGGTAAGTTGCTCTACACGGAATATCTGTACCCCGTGGAGATTGCTGCCGTCATTTTGCTCGTGGCCATGATTGCCGCCATTGCACTGACCCTGCGCCAGCGCAAGGACACCAAGGCGATCGACCCCTCGACGCAGGTCAGGGTGCGGGCCCGCGATCGTCTGCAGGTCGTGAAGCTTGCGGCAACCCAGAAGCCTGGCCCCGAGGTTGCCAGCGAGCCCGCGGGCGAGGAGAAAAAAGCATGACATTGACGCTGGGCCACTTTCTTTCTCTGGGCGCCATGTTGTTCGCCCTTGCCGTGATCGGTATTTTCCTCAACCGCAAGAATCTGATCGTTCTGCTGATGGCGATCGAGTTGATGCTGCTTGCGGTCAACATGAATTTCGTGGCGTTCTCCCACTATCTGGGCGACATGCACGGCCAGGTGTTCGTGTTTTTCATCCTGACAGTGGCGGCGGCCGAGTCGGCCATCGGTCTGGCCATTCTGGTGCTGTTGTTCCGCAACAAGTCCAGCATCAACGCGGACGAACTCAACACCCTCAAGGGTTGAGTCGCCCGTAATCCCAAGGTTCTCAAGAATGAGTCAAACCCTCTCTGCTTCAACGCTTCTGGCGGTTCCGTTGGCGCCGCTGGCGGGCGCCTTGCTGGCCGGTATCTTCGGTACCACGTTTGGCGGCAACTGGATTGGTCGTCGCCTCAGCCACACGCTGACCATCCTGGGTGTGCTGGTCGCATTCATCCTTTCGGCCATGACGCTCAAGAGCGTGGCGCTGGATGGCGCGCGCTTTAACGAGACGCTCTACACCTGGATGGTGGTGGGTGGGCTGAAGATGGAAGTCGGCTTCCTGATCGACAGCCTCACTGCCATGATGATGGTCGTGGTTACCTTCGTGTCGCTCATGGTGCACATCTACACCATTGGCTATATGGAAGAGGATGACGGCTACAACCGTTTCTTTGCCTACATTTCGCTGTTCACGTTCTCCATGCTCATGCTGGTCATGAGCAACAACCTGCTGCAGCTTTTCTTTGGCTGGGAAGCGGTGGGGCTGGTTTCGTATCTGCTGATCGGCTTCTGGTTCAACAAGCCGTCGGCCATCTTCGCCAACATGAAGGCCTTCCTGGTCAATCGCGTGGGTGACTTCGGTTTCATCCTGGGCATCGGCCTGATTGCGGCATACACCGGAACCCTCAATTACGGCGAAGTGTTTGGCAAAACGGCCGATCTGGGCGGGCTGGTGTTCCCGGGTACCGACTGGATGCTCATCACGGTCATCTGCATTTGCCTGTTTATCGGCGCCATGGGTAAGTCGGCCCAGTTCCCGCTGCATGTGTGGCTACCCGATTCGATGGAAGGCCCAACCCCCATCTCGGCGCTGATTCACGCGGCCACGATGGTGACGGCCGGCATCTTCATGGTGGCCCGCATGTCGCCGTTGTTCGAGCTGAGCGACACCGCGCTGAACTTCATCCTGGTGATTGGCGCTATCACCGCCCTGTTCATGGGCTTCCTGGGCATCATCCAGAATGACATCAAGCGCGTGGTGGCCTATTCCACCTTGTCGCAGCTCGGCTACATGACGGTGGCGCTGGGTGCGTCGGCTTACTCGGTGGCCGTGTTCCATCTGATGACGCATGCTTTCTTCAAGGCCTTGCTGTTCCTCGGTGCTGGCTCGGTCATCATGGGCATGCACCACAACCAGGACATCCGCTGGATGGGTGGCGTGCGCAAGTACATGCCCATCACCTGGATCACCTCGCTGCTCGGTTCACTGGCACTGATTGGCACGCCCCTGTTCTCGGGTTTCTACTCCAAGGACAGCATCATCGAGGCCGTCCACTTCAGTCACTTGCCTGCTGCAGGGTTTGCCCACTTCGCCGTGTTGGCGGGGGTGTTCGTCACGGCGTTCTATTCCTTCCGCATGTATTTTCTGGTGTTCCACGGCAAGGAACGTTATGACCAGAATCCGGATGCACACCATGGCGATCACCATCAAGCGCATGATGACCACCATGGCCACGATGCCAAGCCGCATGAGTCTCCCTGGGTGGTGACGGTGCCTCTGGTGCTGCTTGCCATTCCTTCGGTGGTGGTCGGCTTCATGTTTATTCAGCCGATGCTGTTTGGTGACTTCTTCAAGGACGTGATCTTTGTGGATGCAGTCAAACATCCCGCCATGGCCAAGCTGGCCGAGATCTTCCACGGTCCCATGGGCATGGCCCTGCATGGGCTGCAGACGGCGCCGTTCTGGCTGGCGCTGGCGGGGGTTGCGCTGTCCTACTACATGTACATGGTCAATCCCGCGTTGCCAAGGGCCATCAAGGCGCGCCTGCAACCGCTCCATGCGTTGCTGGATAACAAGTACTACCTGGACTGGATCAACGAAAACATCCTGGCGCGTGGTGCCCGGGCGCTTGGCACCGGTCTGTGGAAAGTGGGAGACCAGGCCATCATTGACGGTGCCGTGGTCAACGGATCGTGGAAACTGGTGCGCTGGGTGTCCGGCGTCGTGCGCTGGATGCAGACAGGTTTCATCTTCCACTATGCCCTGGTGATGATTCTGGGTGTGTTTGCGCTGATGACCTGGTTTGTCTGGCGCGACTATTTCCTGCAGCTCATCAAATAAGGAAAAGAACAAAATGGGTCTGTTGAGTCTTGCAATCTGGACGCCGATCGTCTTTGGTGTTCTGCTGCTGGCGGTGGGGCGGGATGAGCATGCCCGCGCAGTCCGCTGGATCGCTCTGATTGGCGCCGTCATCGGCCTGCTGGTAACGCTGCCTTTGTACGACGGCTTCAAGCTGGGTACTGCAGCCATGCAGTTTGTCGAGAAAGCCGCCTGGATCGAGCGCTTCAATGTGCACTACCACCTGGGGGTGGACGGCTTGTCCTTCTGGTTTGTGCCGCTCACCGCGTTCATCACGGTCATTGTGGTGATTGCGTCGTGGGAGTCGATCACGGAGCGCGTTAACCAGTACATGGGCGCCTTTCTGATCCTGTCGGGATTGATGATCGGTGTGTTCTGCGCCCTCGACGGTCTGCTGTTCTATGTGTTCTTTGAGGCTACCCTGATTCCGATGTACCTGATCATCGGTATCTGGGGGGGGCCGAACAAGATCTACGCAGCGTTCAAGTTCTTCCTCTATACGCTGCTCGGCTCGTTGCTGATGCTGGTTGCGCTCATCTTCCTGTACAACCAGTCCGGCGGCAGTTTCGATATCGCTGCATGGCACCAGTTGCCGCTTAGCGCCACAGCGCAGACGCTGCTGTTCTTTGCGTTCTTTGCGGCGTTTGCCGTCAAGGTTCCCATGTGGCCCGTCCACACCTGGTTGCCTGACGTGCACGTCGAAGCGCCCACAGGCGGCTCCGCTGTTCTGGCGGCCATCATGCTGAAACTGGGGGCCTATGGTTTCCTGCGTTTTTCCATGCCGATTGCGCCCGACGCTGCGCGTGAGTGGGCCTGGCTCATGATCGCGTTGTCGCTGGTGGCCGTGATTTACGTGGGGTTGGTGGCCATGGTCCAGAAGGACATGAAAAAGCTGGTGGCTTACTCCTCGGTTGCGCACATGGGTTTTGTGACGCTCGGTTTCTTCATCTTCAACGATCTGGGCGTTTCGGGCGGACTGGTGCAAATGATTGCGCATGGCTTTGTTTCGGGTGCCATGTTCCTTTCGATTGGTGTTCTCTACGACCGGGTGCATTCCCGCGAAATTGCCGCCTATGGCGGCGTGGTCAACACCATGCCGAATTTCACGGCATTTGCCCTGCTGTTTGCGATGGCCAATTGCGGGCTTCCCGGAACCGCCGGATTCGTGGGCGAGTGGATGGTGATCCTGGGCGCTGTGAAGGCCAACTTCTGGATCGGTGGGGCAGCTGCCACGGCACTGATTTTCGGTGCCGCCTATACCCTCTGGATGTTCAAGCGTGTCTATCTGGGGCCCGTTGCCAATGACCACGTCAAGGAGCTGACCGACATCAACAGCCGTGAGTTCCTCGTGATGTCGCTTCTGGCGATTGCCGTGCTGGCCATGGGTCTTTATCCACGCCCCTTCACTGACGTGATGGACACCTCTGTGGCGGAGTTGCTCAAGCATGTGGCCCTGTCCAAGCTGAACTGACCAGACTGAACTGAGAGATTCGAGATGATTGACAACATCAGCTGGCTTGCCATTTACCCCGAGATCGTGCTGTTGGCCATGGCCTGCGTGATCATGCTGGTGGACCTGGGGGTCCACAGTCCACGCCGTACCGCAACCTACGTCCTGACCATGCTCACCTTGGCCGTGGTTGCTGTCCTGCAGGGTGTGTATGCCAGTAGCGGAAACACGTTCTACGGTTTTGGCAACATGGTGGTCAGTGATGCCATGGGCAACTGGCTCAAATGTTTCGCCACCGTGGCCGTGATGGTTACGCTGGTTTACGGACGCCCTTATGCCGCTGATCGTGGCATGTTGCGGGGTGGTGAGCTGTTCACGCTGTCGATGCTGGCGTTGCTGGGCATGTTCATCATGATCTCGGGCAACAACTTTCTGGTGCTCTACCTGGGCCTGGAATTGCTGACTCTGTCCAGCTACACACTGGTGGCATTGCGTCGCGACAACGCGACAGCCACGGAAGCGGCCATGAAGTATTTTGTGCTGGGTGCGATGGCGAGCGGTTTTTTGCTTTACGGTTTGTCGATGCTGTACGGTGCCACGGGGTCCCTCGATATCGGGCAAGTCTTCAAGGCCGTCAATTCGGGCCAGATCCGGCACCAGGTGCTGGTGTTCGGGTTGGTCTTTGTGGTCGCTGGTCTGGCATTCAAGCTGGGCGTGGTGCCGTTTCACATGTGGATTCCCGATGTTTACCAAGGTGCGCCCACAGCCGTCACGCTGATGATCGGTGGAGCCCCTAAGCTCGCCGCATTTGCAATCACCATTCGTCTGCTGGTGGATGGCTTGTTGCCGCTGGCGATCGACTGGCAGCAAATGCTGGGGGTTCTGGCCATCGGCTCGCTGCTGGTGGGTAACCTGGCCGCCATTGCGCAGACCAATCTCAAGCGTATGCTGGCTTACTCCACCATTTCTCAAATGGGCTTTGTCTTGCTGGGCCTCTTGTCGGGTGTCATCAACGGCAATGTGGACGCCGCTGCGGTGGAGAGCGCCTACAGCTCTGCCATGTTCTATGTGGTGAGCTATGTCCTCACAACCCTGGCCGCCTTCGGTGTGATCCTGCTGCTGGCCCGCGAAGGCTTTGAAAGCGAAGAGATCGCTGATCTGGCAGGCCTCAATCAGCGCAGCCCCCTGTATGCGGGCGTGATGGCTGTCTGCCTCTTTTCGATGGCAGGCATTCCACCCTTGGTGGGTTTTTATGCCAAGTTGTCGGTTTTGCAGGCATTGGTGGCATCGGGACAGGGGCTTTACATTGCACTGGCCGTGTTTGCTGTCGTCATGTCCCTGATTGGTGCGTTCTACTATCTTCGCGTTGTGAAGGTGATGTATTTTGATGCACCCCTGACGGCAACCAGCGTGTCTGCGCCCCTGGACGTCCGGGTGGTGTTGACCGTCAATGGTGCGCTCGTGCTGGTGCTCGGTCTGTTGCCCGGTGGTTTGATGGCACTGTGCGCAGATGCCATCGTGCGTGCCCTGGCTACCTGAACCCAATCCAAATATTTCTGTGTCTCAAACTGGCTCGATCTGGCTTGTCATCGTGGCCGCGTTCATCGCGGCCAATCTTCCCTTCCTGAACCATCGGCTTATGGTCATTGGTCCGTTGGCCCAGCCAAAGAAGGCTCTGGTGGTTCGGCTGGTGGAGCTGGTGGCGCTGTACTTGCTGGTGGGGGGCATGGCCCTCCTGCTGGAGCGGCGTGCCGGGCAAATTGCTCCTCAGGGTTGGGAGTTCTATGCCGTCACGGGCACCTTGTTTCTCACGCTGGCTTTTCCGGGGTTTGTCTACCGCTATCTGCTGCGTCGCCACGGTTGATGTGGTGTTGCCGAGGGTGCCGTGATGAAGGTGCTTGACCTGAATTGCCGGAACGGCCATGTATTTGAGGGTTGGTTCTCCTCGGAAGACGATTTTCAGGGGCAGCTGCGCGATTCGCTGGTGCAATGCCCACTGTGCGCAGACACCCACATCTCTAAAAGACTGAGTGCGCCACGGTTGAATCTGGGCGCCCGGCAACCCACCTCCGATTTGTCTGAACCGGCTGCGCCGTTGCCTGTGGCCAGCAGTGCTACGGACGTGTCGGGTGTGGATCTTCAGGCAGCGTGGTTGTCATTGGCGCGCAAGGTGTTGGCCAACACAGAGGACGTGGGCCCACAGTTTGCACAGGAAGCCAGGCGCATCCACCACGGCGAGGCAGAGCAGCGGGCCATACGGGGGCTGGCGTCGCCTGAAGAGACCATGCAGTTGCTCGATGAAGGCATTGCGGTGTTGCCACTTCTGTTGCCCGAAGCGGCCAAAGAAACCTTGCAGTAAGCAATGTGCTTGGCCGGACTCACCGCTCAGGTGGCGTGGACTGCGCGGCAGGCGTTGCGCAGCAGCGGTCATGCCGTGAATTGCAGTGCTGCCAGGCGGGCATAGACGCCACCCTGGGTGAGCAGCATGGCATGGGTTCCCTGTTCGACGATACGTCCGTTTTCCAGCACCACGATCCGGTCTGCGTTCTGCACTGTGGCCAGACGATGCGCAATGACCAGGGTGGTCCTGCGGCCGGTGTGGCGCTGCATGGCCATCTCCAGTGCGGCTTGCACCATGCGCTCGCTTTCCGCATCGAGTGCACTCGTGGCTTCGTCCAGTAGCAACAAGGGCGGATTTTTCAGCATTGCGCGAGCAATCGAGATGCGTTGGCGCTGCCCGCCAGACAGGCGAACGCCCCGCTCTCCCAGAAAGGTCGAATATCCCTGGGGCAGCGCCTCAATGAAGTCATGGGCAAATGCTGCACGGGCTGCGGCGATCACCTCGTCGGCAGAGGCATCGGGGCGGCCATACCGGATATTGTCCAAGGCCGATGCCGAGAAGATCACGGCATCCTGCGGCACGGTGCCAATGTTGGCGCGCAATTCTCCGAGCGCCAGTTGCCGTATGTCCACGCCATTGAGCGCTATGCGCCCGGTGGATGCATCACCGGAACGCTGATCGATGTCATAAAAGCGCTGGAGCAACTGGAACACGGTGGTCTTTCCCGCTCCGCTGGCGCCCACCAGCGCGACCGTTTCGCCGGGTTCGAGGTGGAGCGTGAAGTCGTGCAGTGCCGGATGATCGGGTCTGGAGGGGTAATGAAAATTCACCCCTTCAAAATCCACCTTCAGGCCCCGATCGCCCGTTGGCAGCGGCTGCGGTCGCTCAGGATCCGTTACGGGGGATTCGCCCGCGATCAGTTCCATCAACCGTTCTGTGGCGCCCGCGGCGCGCAGCAGGTCGCCGTAGACCTCTCCCAGCACCGCAACTGCGCCAGCCAGCAAGATGACATACACCACGGTCTGGCCCAGGTGGCCTGCCGTCATTTGTCCCGCCAGAACCGCCTGCGTGCCCCGGTAAAGGCCCCACAGCAGCAGACCGGCATTGGCAATGATGATGAATGCAACGAGAAAAGCGCGCGCTCGCGTGCGGCGCACGGCGGTCTGAAAAGCGTTTTCGGTGGCCTGGGAATAGCGCAGGGATTCACGCGTCTCGGCCGTGTAGCTCTGCACCACAGGAACGGCATTCAGCACCTCGGCGGCGATGGCGCTGGAGTCGGCTACGCGGTCCTGGCTGTCGCGCGAGAGGCGCCGCACGCGCCGTCCAATCCACATCGTGGGCACCACCACCAGTACCACGGCAAGCAGCACCACCGCCATGACGTAGGGGTTGGTCCACACCAGCATGGCCAGTGCGCCGATGCCCATGACCGCATTGCGCAACCCCATGGACAGTGATGAACCGACCACCGTCTGCACCAGGGTTGTGTCTGCCGTCAGCCTTGACAGCACTTCGCCGGTCTGCGTGGTTTCAAAAAATTGCGGACTTTGCTGCAACACATGGCTGTATACGGCATTGCGCAGGTCGGCGGTGACCCGTTCGCCCAGCCAGCTCACCATGTAAAAGCGTGCCGCTGAAAAAATGCCCAGGGCGATGGCAACGGCAAACAGGGCCTGAAAATGCCCGCGCAACGCCATCGTCTGGCTGCCGTGATCCGATGCCAGCAGGCCCGCGTCGATCAGGTTGCGCAATGCCAGCGGGAAAGCCAGGGTGGCGCACGCTGCCAGCACCAGAAACACGAGTGCCAGCCCGATACGAGCCCGGTAGGGCCGTAGAAATGGTAGCAGGCCAGACAGGGAGCGCGGAGTGCCCGGCGCACGCAGGGGTGATGGGTTTGCCATGGGGGCAGTGTAGGCGGCAGGCACGCAAGGGCATTGAATCGCGCTCCATGCGGCGACGCAGTTGCCGGCCCGTCGCCAGGGTGTCCCAGCAATCGGTCCGGTCGTACCCGTGGCCGCTTTGTGCTGGCCGCAGGGAGGGGGCGTTCTTACGTAGGCATTTATACATAGGCATTTGTCCCAGTACCTGAGCCCCCATGTCGCGACTTACGATGCAATGCAACAAAACGCACCCCGAGACCTTGTGGCAAGGCTCTTTCCTCAGCATCCCCATGGAGCGATCAAGGCGCAATGAGCGACGTCATTCTTGAAACCCAAAGCCTGACCAAAGAGTTCAAAGGCTTCACCGCGGTCAGCAACGTGACCCTGTCGGTGCGCCGCGGCTCTATCCACGCCCTGATCGGGCCCAATGGCGCTGGCAAAACCACCTGCTTCAACTTGCTGACCAAGTTTCTGGAGCCGACCTCGGGGTCGATCCGTTTCAACGGCCAGGACATCACCCGCGAGAAGCCCGCTGAAATCGCACGACGCGGTGTGATCCGCTCGTTCCAGATTTCGGCGGTGTTCCCGCACCTGACGCTGCTGGAGAACGTGCGCATCGGGTTGCAGCGCAAGCTGGGCACGGCCTTTCACTTCTGGCGCAGCGAGCGCAGCCTGCGCCAGCTCGATGCCCGGGCCATGGAGTTGCTCACCGAAGTGGGCCTGGAAGACCTGGCCGACGAGCTCACGGTGAATCTGCCCTATGGCCGCAAGCGCGCCCTGGAAATCGCCACTACGCTGGCCATGGAGCCCGAGCTCATGCTGCTCGACGAGCCCACGCAGGGCATGGGCCACGAGGATGTGGACCGTGTCACGCAGCTCATCAAGAAAGTGTCGGCCGGCCGCACCATCCTGATGGTGGAGCACAACATGAAAGTGGTGTCCACCATTGCCGATTGCATCACCGTGCTGCAGCGTGGTGCCGTGCTGGCAGAAGGGCCTTACGCCGAAGTATCGAACAACCCCCAAGTGATGGAAGCCTACATGGGCACGACCGACGGCCAACTGCAGGGAGCCCACTGACATGGCGACCACTGCCTCCAATACCCCCGCACTCGAAATCCGCAACCTCGAAGCCTGGTATGGCGAGTCGCATGTGCTGCACGGCGTGGACATCGTGGTGCAGCCCGGCGAAGTGGTGACCCTGCTCGGGCGCAATGGCGCCGGCCGCACGACCACGATGCGCGCCGTCATGGGCCTCACGGGCGCACGCAAGGGCTCCGTGAAGATCAACGGTGTGGAAACCATCCACATGCCAACGCACCGCATCGCCCACCTGGGCGTGGGCTATTGCCCGGAAGAGCGGGGCATTTTCTCCAGTCTGTCGTGCGAAGAAAACCTGCTGCTCCCGCCGGTCCTCAAGACCGACACGCAGGGCATGTCTATCGACGAAATTTACGCCATGTTCCCCAACCTGGCGGAGCGGCGCAACAGCCAGGGCACGCGCCTGTCAGGCGGCGAGCAGCAGATGCTGGCCGTGGCGCGCATCCTGCGCACCGGTGCCAAGCTGCTACTGCTCGATGAAATCTCGGAAGGCCTGGCCCCTGTCATCGTGCAGGCGCTGGCCCGCATGATCATCATGCTGCGCGAGCGCGGCTATACGGTGGTCATGGTCGAGCAGAACTTCCGCTTTGCTGCGCCGCTGGCCGACCGCTTTTATGTGATGGAACACGGCCGCATCGTCGAGAAGTTCGGTGCCAGCGAACTGGAAGGAAAGATGCCCGTGCTCACTGATCTTCTCGGCGTCTGACCCCCCGGGGTCGATTTGCAGTCTTTACATCGAACGCCATTTTCCGAGGACAAAGCATGAAAAAAACGTTGAAGACCCTGGTTCTGTGGCTGGGTGCCGCTGGCCTGGCAGCCTCTGCGGTGCATGCGCAAGACAAGGTCAGGATTGGGTTCATCACCGACATGTCGAGCAACTATGCCGATGTGGAGGGCAAGAATGGCGCGCTCGCCATTCAGATGGCCATCGACGACTTCGGTGGCAAGGTCAACGGCATGCCGATTGAGTTGCTCACACTGGACCATCAGCACAAGCCTGATATTGCAGCCACCAAGGCGCGTGAATGGATCGATACCCAGGGGCTGACCATGCTGTTCGGTGGCACCAATTCGGGCGTTGGTCTGGCGCTGGCCAAGGTGGCACAAGAGAAGAAGCGCGTGTATTTCGTCAATGGCGCGGGTGCCTCGGCATTGACCAACGAGCAGTGCAGTCCCTACACCGTGCACTATGCCTACGACACCGTTGCGCTGGCCAAGGGAACCGGCGGCGCCATTGTCGAGCAGGGCGGAAAGAGCTGGTACTTCCTGACCGCCGACTATGCTTTCGGTGCATCGCTCGAAGCCGATACGTCCAAGGTCGTGAAAGAAAATGGCGGCACGGTCGTGGGCGGCGTGCGCCACCCGCTCAATGCGTCCGACTTCTCCTCCTTTCTTCTGCAGGCGCAAAACTCCAAAGCCCAGATCCTGGGCCTGGCCAACGCTGGCGGCGACACCATCAATGCCATCAAGGCCGCCAAGGAATTCGGCATCAACAAGACCATGAAGATGGCCGGCTTGCTGGTATTCGTGACCGATATCCATAGCCTGGGGCTGAAAAATACCGAGGGTTTGCTGCTCACCACCAGCTGGGACTGGAACCTGAACGACCAGACCCGCGCTTTTGGCCGCAAGTTCTTTGCCAAGACCAAACGCATGCCCACGGACATCCAGGCGGCGGACTATTCGGCCACGATGACCTATCTCAAGGCTGTGCAGGCGGTAAAGACCGTGGACGCAGACCAGGTGATGGCAAAACTGAAATCGACGCCCATCGACGATTTCTATGCCAAGGGCAGCATCCGTGCGGATGGACGCTTTGTGCACGACATGTATCTGGTGCAGGTCAAGTCACCGGCCGAATCCAAGGAGCCTTGGGACTATTACAAGGTCGTGAAAAAGTTACCTGGTGATCAGGTTTACACCACCAAGGCAGAGAGCAAGTGCGCTCTCTGGAAGTAAACCCCGGTGCGGGCTGCCGGGACCGGCGGCTCTTCGCAGGGGCGGGGTCTTGATGTCTGAGGACTGAAGGTTCCGTTCAGCAAGGCGACAGCCCAGTTTTTAGTCAAACGCAAACTCACAGGAGACATTCATGAGCAACAAACTCAAAGCACTGGCACTGATGCTGGGCGCCGCCGGCCTGGCCACTTCGGCCGTCCAGGCGCAGGAAAAAGTCAAGATCGGTTTCATCACCGATATGTCCAGCCTGTATTCGGACGTTGAAGGCAAGGGCGGCGCAACCGCCATCCAGATGGCCATTGACGACTTCGGCGGCAAGGTGCTGGGCCAGCCGATCGAGCTGCTCACCGCCGACCACCAGAACAAGGCCGACATCGCCGCCTCCAAAGCCCGTGAGTGGATCGACACGCAAGGTGTCACCATGGTCTTCGGCGGCACCAACTCCGGAACCGCCCTGGCCACTGCCAAGGTGGCTCAGGAGAAAAAACGCGTTTACTTCAACAACGGCGCCGGCAGCTCTGCATTGACCAACGAGCAATGCACCCCTTACACAGTGCACTACGCCTACGACACCGTGGCGCTGGCCAAGGGTACGGGCGGTGCGGTGGTGGACAGTGGCGGCAAGAGCTGGTTCTTTCTGACGGCTGACTACGCGTTCGGCCATTCGCTGGAAAACGACACCTCGGCTGTTGTCAAGGCCAAGGGCGGCACCATTGCAGGTGCAGTGCGCCATCCCCTGAATGCTTCCGACTTCTCTTCGTTCCTGCTGCAGGCGCAAAACTCCAAGGCCCAGATCCTGGGGCTTGCCAATGCGGGTGGTGACACCATCAATTCCATCAAGGCTGCCAAGGAATTCGGTATCAACAAGACCATGAAGACCGCCGGTCTGCTGGTTTTCCTGAGCGACATCCACAGCTTGGGTCTGAAGAACACCGAAGGTCTGCTGCACACCACGAGCTGGTACTGGGACAAGGATGAAGAGTCGCGCAAGTTCGCTGACCGGTACTTTGCCAAGATGAAGCGCATGCCCACCGACGTCCAGGCCGCTGACTACTCTGCCACCACCACCTACCTGAAGGCCGTCGCAGCCGTCAAGAGCACGGACGCCGACAAGGTCATGGAATACCTGAAGAAGACGCCCATCAACGACTTCTTTGCCAAAGGCGGTGTGATTCGCCCCGATGGCCGCATGGTTCACGAGATGTATCTGGTGCAGGTGAAGTCTCTGGCCGACTCTAAAAAGCCTTGGGACTACCTGAAGATCGTCAAGAAGATCCCGGGTGACCAGGTGTTCACCACCAAGGCCGACACCAAGTGCGCGCTCTGGAAATAACCCTTTAACCTGAACTCTCCCCACCTGCCGTCTGCCATGGAAATTTTTGGTGTCTCATTGCCGGGTCTATTGAGTCAGCTCCTGTTGGGGCTGGTCAATGGCTCGTTTTACGCAATCCTCAGCCTCGGGCTGGCCGTGATCTTCGGCCTGCTCAACGTCATCAACTTTGCGCACGGTGCGCTGTTCATGATGGGGGCCGTGATTACCTGGATGGCCATGAACTACTTCGGCATCAACTACTGGTTGATGCTGGTGCTGGCACCGCTGGTGGTGGGGGTATTCGGGGTCGTGATCGAGCGGCTGCTGCTGCGCTGGATCTACAAGCTGGACCATCTCTATGGCCTGCTGCTCACACTGGGCCTGACGCTGTTGATCGAGGGCGTCTTTCGCTCGGTCTATGGGGTCTCGGGCCTGGGCTACGACACGCCTGAGTTGCTTGAAGGCGCCACGAATCTTGGCTTCATGATCATGCCCAACTACCGCGCCTGGGTGGTCGTGGCTTCCATCACGGTGTGCATTGCCACCTGGTACGTGATCGAGAAGACCAAGCTGGGCGCCTACCTGCGCGCCGGCACCGAGAACCCGCGCCTGGTGGAAGCATTCGGCGTCAACGTGCCGCTGATGATCACGCTGACCTATGCGTTTGGTGCTGCACTGGCCGCCTTTGCCGGTGTGCTGGCCGCGCCGGTGTACCAGGTGTCGCCGCTAATGGGGCAGAACCTCATCATCGTGGTGTTTGCCGTGGTGGTGATCGGCGGCATGGGCTCCATCATGGGCTCCATCCTGACCGGTCTGGGCCTTGGCATCGTCGAAGGGTTCACCAAGGTGTTCTATCCCGAAGCCTCGTCAACCGTGGTGTTCGTCATCATGGTCATCGTTCTCCTGATTCGCCCCGCCGGCCTGTTCGGCAAAGAAAAATAAGGGGCTGCCCACATGAATTCCAAGAACCTTTCCGCTATCGGCTACGGCCTGTTGTTCATCGGCCTGCTGGTGGCCCCGTTGCTCGGCGCCTACCCGGTGTTCGTGATGAAGCTGATGTGCTTTGCACTGTTTGCCTCGGCCTTCAACCTGCTGCTCGGCTACACCGGCATGTTGTCCTTCGGCCATGCGGCCTTTTTGGGCGGCTCGGCCTATGTGGCGGGCCAGTCCATGAAGGTGTGGGGATTTACTCCCGAAGTCGGCCTGTTGCTGGGCACGGTCAGCGGTGCGCTGCTGGGCTTGGTCGTTGGCTTCTTCGCCATTCGCCGCGTAGGCATCTACTCCACGATGATTACGCTGGCGCTGGCGCAGATGCTGTTCTTCATCTGCCTGCAGATGCCCTTCACCGGTGGTGAGGACGGTCTGCAAGGCGTGCCGCGCGGCAAGCTGTTTGGCCTGATCGACCTGCAAAATGACATGACCATGTATTACGTGGTGCTGGTGGTTGTGGTGGCTGCGTTCTTGCTGATCGTGCGCACCGTGCACTCGCCCTACGGCCAGGTGCTCAAGGCCATCAAGGAAAACGAGCCACGCGCCATTTCGCTGGGCTACGACACCAACCGCTTCAAGCTGCTGGCGTTTGTGCTTTCTGCTGCGCTGTCGGGGCTGGCCGGCTCGCTCAAAACCCTGGTGCTGGGCTTTGCCACACTGAGCGATGTGCACTGGACGGCATCGGGCCACGTGGTGCTCATGACGCTCGTGGGCGGTTTGGGCACCCTGTCGGGGCCGCTGGTGGGCTCGGCCGTGGTGGTGTTGCTGGAGAACAAGCTCGGCGAGATCGGCCAATTCCTGGCCACGCTGACCAGCGTCGAGTGGTTCAACACGCTGGGTGAGTCGGTCACCATGGTGACGGGCCTGATTTTTGTGATCTGCGTGCTGGCATTCCGCCGCGGCATCATGGGCGAGATCATTGCCTGGCTGGTTCGTCGCAAGGAAGGCAGCAAGGGCTGAGTTTCGCTGAGTCGCCTTTTTTGGCCGGTTTGATAGAAGCTGCTGCGCCTCACAAGCGCAGCGGCTTTTTGTATCCCGTCATCTCCAGATAGCCCCGGCCGATCACCGCGCCCGCCCCATTGCGCAACTCTGACAGGCCTTCCCAGTAAATCGCCCCGGTGGAGCCGCTGCTGTCGAGCTCCTGGTTGTCCACCAAGGCTTGCACGCCAAACTGGCCGGCGGGGGTTTCCACCCGCCATTGCACCGGGTAGCGGGCGCCGCTCGAGGGGCTGGTCCAGTGGCGTTGCGCGACAAACGCCACGGTGTTGTCGGCAAACACCTGGGTTGGCCGCCCGGCCGGGCGAAACGAGCCGCCAGCCCACAGCGCAGAGCCGTCGGCACGCCGCAGCCGAAACGCGGTGAGCGCGCTGCCATCGTGCAGGTTCATGCCGATCCAGTCCCAGCCCACGGCCTCGGGGTGCATCAGCGCATCGCTCCATTCATGGTCCAGCCAGGCGCGGTTGGCAAATGGGTTGCTGTTGGTGGTGTCGCCTTCAATGCCCATGCGCCGTCCATTCAGCACGATGGCGCCGCTCACCGCCAGTTGCGGCTGGCTGTAGTAGTAGCTGGCCTGGCTGGTTTCGGGGCCTTTGCGCGACAGGCCCTGGCGGCCCTGCAGCAGCGGTGGCTGTGCGGTATCGCATTGCAGGTCCAGCCCGAAACCTTCGCCCTCGACCCGCGCCGTGTACCGGCTGCCGGCAGAGGAGTTATTGGAGGGCAGTGCGGCTCGGGCAAGTGACCAGTCGCGCAACCGGACGGCCGTGTCGGCCTCGCTGGCCTGCGCCACGCCAAAGCCAGCGCGGGCGATACGCTGGTCGTGGTGCAGGCGCTGGCCTTTCACGTCGGTCAGGGCCGCGTGGGCAAACAGCAGCTGCTTGGCGGCAAAGGCCGACTGCAGGCCTTGCGTGGTGTCCACGCGCGAGCGAAAGAACGTCACCTGAAACCCCCACAACCGGCCTGCCGCCTGCGCATGGCCCGTGAGGTACCACCATTCGGTGTGCAGATCGGGGTGGCTGCCATGGTCGCGCGGAAAGTTGAGCGCCCGGGCTGGCAGCGCATGCGCAATCGCTGGACCCGCTCCCAAGGTCAGCGCAAGCCATTGGCGGCGGGTGCACAGTGATGGAGGCGATGGGAAGGACATGGCAGGTGCGGTGGGCGCGTCAGGGTTGCCGGGCATCCAGGCGCTGGCCGGTGGCGGTGCAATAGCCCCCAGAGCGGGTCAACCCGATGGTGTCGAACGTGTGGGACTGCGCAGGCATGGTGTCGATTGTGGCCCAATGGCTGCGCCGCCGATGCACCGGGCTGACGGGGGGGCGCCTGGCTGGCGCTACCAGTCTTCCTTTACCGCCAGCACCGCATCCTGTCCCGCTGCCGCCCGGCCCGCCAGCCAGGCGGTGAGGGTGCCCGAAGCCACCACGGCGGCGCACAGTGCCAGCAGGCGGGCAGCGGGCACGCGCAGCTCCATGGTCCAGTGAAAGCTTTGCGGGTTGACCACATGCACCAGCACCAACGCCACGGCCAGGCCCAGCAGCACGCCCACGGCCGCGCCCACGCCGGTCCATGCCGCGCCTTCACCGGCCACCACGGCCAGGATCTGCCGGCGGGTGAGGCCCAGGTGGGCCAGCAGGCCGAACTCTTTGCGCCGCGCCAGCACCTGCGCGCTGAAGCTGGCCGCCACGCCAAACAGGCCGATGCCAATGGCCACGGCCTGCAGCCAGTAGGTGACGGCGAAGCTGCGGTCGAAGATGCGCAACGAGCGCTCGCGGATGTCGCCGGACGAGACGAACTCCAGCCCTGCTGCGCCCGCACCCATTTCTGCCTCTGTTGCAGCACCAGGCGCGGCCAGCGCACGAATCGCCTGCTGCAACTGCGCCAGGTCAGTGCCATCGCGCGGCCACAGCGCCAGGTCGCTGGCACGCGCATCGCCCGTCAGGCGCAGGTAGTCGGTGCGGTCCATGGCCACGGCGCCCGACTGGCGAACATAGTCGCGCCATACGCCTGCTATGAAAAATATAGCTGCTTGCGATTGTCCTTCTTGCGCCAGAGGGCTGAAAGACCTTGAAAGTGCAGGCCACTCCATGCCGGGCTTCAGGCCATACAGGTCTACCACCGCTTCGCTGATGTAGACGCCCGTGCGGCCTGCGGGCACCGGCAGCGCCGCGCCCACCAGGGGTAGCCAGCGGGCCGGGTCGCCGGCCAGCGGGCGGCTCAGCAGCGTGAGGGCGGGGCGCTTGGCGTCCAGCTGCAGCGGGCTGGCGCGCAGGGGCTGCACGCGGGCCACACCGGGCAGCTGCGCCACGGCCTCGTCGAACCCGGGGGGCAACAAGGCTGCCTCGCCCCCCGCCGCGCTCAGGGCCGAGCGCACATACAGCGGGGACGGCAGCACCGCATCGAGCCACTCGGTGACCGAACCGCGAAAGCTGGCCACCATCACCGTCAGTGCCACGGCCAGGCTCAGGCTGGCCACCACGCCGCCCACGGCGATGGCAGCCGTGCCCCGCATGCGGCGCGCGCGCTCCAGGGGCAGCACCAGCATCAGACGGCCGGCCACCAGCGGGCGCAGGCGCTGCAGCAGCCAGGCCATGCCCCACGGCAGCAAGGCAATGCCGCCCACCAGCAGCAGACCAATGGCGAAGTAAGCGGCCAGTGCAATGCCAAAAATGGGTGGAGCGCTTGCCAGTAAAGCGCCACCAGCTATCAAAATAATACCGACCGTGGCACCAGAGCCCCGACCGGCTGCGGCGCCCAGGCCCTTGAGCGTTTGCGCGGGCGGCAAATGGCGGGCCGACTGGGCGGGCCACCAGCCGCCCACCAGCGCGGCGGCCACGCCCAGCGTGCCATAGAGCAGCGCTGCCGGGGTACTCCATTGCAGCGATGGCTGCACGCCGGCAAAGTAGCCACCCCCCAGGTCGCCCCCCAGCAGTTGCAGCGCGGTGGCCGCCAGTGCCGTGCCCAGCGCAATGCCGGCGACACTGCCCACCAGCCCCAGCAGGGCCGACTCGGCCAGCACCAGCGCCAGACGCTGGCGTGGCGTGGCGCCCAGCACCGCCAGCAACGCAAACTGGGGCGCGCGCTGCGCCACGCTGAGGGCCAGCACCGAAAACACCAGAAACGCCCCCGTGAACAGGGCCACCAGCGCCAGCACGGTGAGGTTGACGCGGTAGGCGCGCGACAGGTTGCCAATGCGCTGCACTGCATCGCCAGGCTCGGCCAGCATGGTGTTGGCCGGCCAGCCGGGCATTGACCGCAGCGCCTGCTGGAACGCGGCGCGGTCGGTGCCCGGTTGCAGTTGCAGGTCGATGCGGGTCAGGCGCCCTGCCTGGCCCCACAGGTCTTGCGCGGCGCCGATGTCCATCACGGCCAGCGGCGCACCGCCCGCAGCCACGGTGCCGGCCACGCGCACCGTGTACGACGTTGAAGTTGGCAGGCCCGTGTGCAGCCGCAGCGTTGCCGCGCCACTGCCGTTCGTCGCCAAGCCCAGCGCCTGCAAGGCCGCCGCGTTGAGAAACACCGTGGCCGGCGCCAGCATGGCCAGCCGTTCGCTGCCTGCGAAGGCGCGCGGCATGAGCGCCGGCGCCACGGCAGGCAGCAGCAGCGCATCCGCGCCCACCACCCGCAGCACCACGCGCGCCGGGGCGGGTGAGGTGCCCTGCGGTGTCGCTTCCGATGGGTTCGCCTGGGCCAGCGTGGAAAGCTCCAGCCATGGGCTGGCGCGCAGCACCTGCGGGTGGTTGGCCAGCTGCCCATACAGTGCTTCGGGCAGCGGGCCCTGCATGGCACGCAGCTCCAGATCGGGCTGGCCGTTCACCGCGCGCACGGCCTGCGAGAACTCGTCCAGGGCCGAGCTGTTGATCACATGCACGGCAAACGCCAGCGCAACGCCCAGCATCACGGCAGCCACCGCTGCGGCGCTGCGCCAGGGGTGGTGGCGCAGCTCCTGCCAGGAGAAGGTGCGAAGCAGAGCAAGCATGACCCGATTGTGACGGCGCAGCGTCGGCAAGGCAGGCTGTTGATGCAGATCAAACCCTGCCGGTCTGGCTCTTGAAATAAGGCAAGGCAGCGCGTATTTTGGGAACGGGGCCAGCGCTTCCTTGCCGGCCCGGTTGTCCAACCCTCACGTTCAGGAGCTTCACCATGAATTCTCTGGTTACCCGTGGCAGTTTGTTCGATGACTTCTTCAAGGACATCGCCCCCGGCTTTTATGTGCGCCCACTGCATGGCGAAGGCGTGCCATCGCCCACGCAGATCAAGGTGGACGTGAAGGAAACCGATGGCGGCTACACCGTGCAGGCCGAGGTGCCGGGCGTGCCCAAGGAAGACATTCAGGTCTCGATCGACGGCAATGTGGTCAGCCTGCGCGCCGAGGTGCGCCAGCATGACCAGAAGACCGAGGGCGAGAAGGTGCTGCGCTCCGAGCGCTATTTCGGCTCGGTGGCGCGCAGCTTTCAGTTGCCTGTGGATGTGGATGCCGCCCAGGCCAAGGCCAAATACGACAACGGCGTGCTGACGCTCACGCTGCCCAAGAAGCAGGGCGGCAGCGCGCAGCGGCTTTCGATCGAATAAGCGCTGGGCGGCGGCTGGCGGGCTGCTCAGCCGGCGATGCCGTCGGCGGTGAGGCGCAGCCGCCGGTCGGCGCGCGCGGCGGCGGTGTCCGAGTGCGTGACCAGCACCAACGAGGCGCCATGCTCGCGCGTCTGAGCGAGCAGCAGGTCCATCACGCGCGCGGCGGTGGTGGGGTCGAGGTTGCCCGTGGGCTCGTCGGCCAGCAGCAGGGCGGGGCGGTGCACCAGCGCGCGGGCAATGGCCACGCGCTGCAGTTGGCCACCGCTCAGTTGCTGCGGCAGGCGTTCGCCCAGGCCGGCCAGGCCCACGGCCGCCAGCATGTGCTGCACCCGATCGGGCTCGGTGCGGCCCAGCAGCATCAGCGGCAAGGCCACGTTCTGCGCCACATCGAGATGCGGCAGCACATGAAAGGCTTGGAACACAAACCCCACATGGGCGCGCCGCCAGAGGGCGCGTTGCGTTTCATCCAGCGGCGCCAGGTCGGTGCCGCCGTGCTTGATGCGCCCCGCGTCCCACCGGTCTAGCCCCGCCAGGCAGTTGAGCAGGGTGGATTTGCCCACGCCCGAATCGCCCACGATGGCCACAAACTCGCCCGACTGCACGGTGAACTGCACGTTGGCAAACACCGGCGTGCCGCCGTAATGCTTGGCCAGGGCCTCGACGTGTAGAACGCTGCTCATGGTGCGGCGTGCTCCGTGCGCTCCAGGCGCTGCAGCATGGCCTGCACCAGGCGGCCGGTGGCATCGGGCTGGTCGCAGGCAATGGCGTGGCGCTGTGGCATGCTGCGCAGCCAGGTGATCTGGCGTTTGGCCAACTGGCGGGTGGCGGCAATGCCACGCTCGCGCAGGCCGGCCAGGTCGAGCGGCGATGCGGGGCCGGCAGCGGCCTGGGCGTCCAGTGCCTCCCAGGCCTGGCGGTAGCCCACGCAACGCATGGAGGGCAGGTCGGGGTGCAGGTCGCCGCGGGCGCGCAACTGGCGCACTTCGTCTACAAAGCCTTGCGCCAGCATGGCGTCAAAGCGCAGGGCGATGCGCTCGTGCAGCCAGGCGCGGTGGTCGGGTTCAAGGGAAAAAATGGCCGTAGCGCTTATGGGGTCTGCGCTAGTAGCTCTCTTTTTTGTAGTGTGAAAGTGCGAGATGGGCTGACCGGAGACATGCGACACCTCCAGCGCGCGCTGGATGCGCTGGCTGTCGGCGGGCGCCAGGCGGGCGGCGGTAGCGGGGTCCACGCGGGCCAGTTCGGCGTGCAGGGCAGGCCAGCCTTGTTCCGCGGCCTGGGCCTCCAGCCGCGCGCGCACGGCAGGGTCGGCGGGGGGCATGTCGTCAATGCCATCGAACAAGGCCTTGAAATACAGCATGGTGCCGCCCACCAGCAGGGGCAGGGCGCCGCGCGCGCGGATCTCGCCGATGAGCCGCTGGGCGTCCTGCACGAACTCGGCCGCGCTATAGGCCTGCAACGGGTCGCGGATGTCGATCAGGTGGTGGGGCACGGCGGCCAGCTCGGCGCGCGTGGGCTTGGCGGTGCCAATGTCCATGCCCCGGTAGACCAGGGCCGAATCCACGCTGATGATCTCGACCGGCAGGCGCGGCGCCAGCACGGCGGCCAATGCCAGGGCGCCGGCCGTCTTGCCCGAGGCCGTGGGCCCCGCGATGGCGATGGTGGGCAGCGGTGTGTTCATGCCTTGGCCGGCTCCCCGAATTGCTGCACCAGCGTCCAGGCGGCGAGCGCGAGGCACAGGCTCCAGAACCACACGCCCAGGGCAAGCGGCAGCACCGTGCCGTCCATGCGCTGGCCCAGCCAGTGGCCCATGCCAAACGCCACCAGCATCATGACAAAGCCGTTCAGCGCGGCGGCTGTGCCGGCGGCTTTTGGAAAGGGGCCCACGGCGCCGCTCTGGCTGCAGGGCATGTGGATGCCATGCGCGATCTGGTACAGCAGAAAGGGCAGGGCATAGGCCCAGCCGCTTTGCACGCCTGCCAGGGCAGCCACGCCCATCAGCGTGCCGCCCGTGGCGCTCAGCAGTCCGGCCAGCGCCATGCTGCGGCGCAGCCCCCAGCGCACCAGCAGGCGTCGGCAAAGCACCGTGCCGGTGATGTACATCGCCGCGTTGCACGACAGCAGCAGGCCATAGGCCGTGGGGCTCCAGCCCAGCACCTGGATGAAGGTGAACGACGAGGCTGCCAGGTAGGTGAACAGGCCTGCATAGGTGAACGTGGTGGTGGCCGAAAAAGCCAGAAACGTGGGGTGGCGCAGGATCTGCACCCAGGTGCGCAGCAAGTGTGTGGGGTGCAGCGCCAGCGGGTTGGGGCGGGCCAGGGTTTCTTCAAAACGCAGCAGGATCAGCAGCAGCGCCAAGCCGCCAAAACAGCCCAGCGCTGCCATCGTGGCGCGCCAGCCCAGGTGGCCCGCCAGCAGACCGCCCAGCGGCGGGCTCAGGCAGGCAATGATGCCCAGGCCCGTGAGGGCGCGCGACATGGCGTGCGCCCCTTCCACCGGGGCATACAGGTCGCGCACCACGGCGCGCGCGCCCATCACGCCGGCGCCCATGGCGGCGCCCTGCACGGTGCGCCAGAAGATCAGCGCTTCCATCGATTGCGCCAGCGCGCAGCCCAGCGCGGCCAGCACGTAGGCCACCAGCCCTGTCAGCAGGATGGGGCGGCGCCCCCAGCGGTCCGACAGCGGCCCCCACACCAGTTGCGAGCAGCCAAACGCCAGCAGCAACGCCGTGAGTGTGAGCTGCGATTGCGCCATGCTGGCCTGCAGTTGCGCCTTGATGGTTGGCAGCGCGGGCAGATACAGGTCGGTGGTGACCGGCTGCAGGCCCAGCAGCAGCGCCAGCACAAGTACGGCCAGGCCGGGGTGGATGGGGGCAGCCGTTGGCGCTGCGGTGTTGGAGGTGGCAGACATGGGCATCAGGAGCAAGCGCCGCGAACGCTGCGCTGGTCGGTCACGCCCTCCAGCACCTTGAGAAATCCATACTGGAGCAGGCGCAACATGCCCTGCGCAGTGGCGGCCTCGAATAACTGGTCCACGGGGGCGCGTGTCTGGATGAGCTTTTTGATCTCGGGCGATGCAGCCATCAGCTCGTAAATGCCTACGCGGCCCTTGTAGCCGGTGTGGTCGCAATGGCTGCACCCCTGCGCCTTGTACAACACCCAGTCCGACTGGCCCGAGGGCACGAAGCGTTGTTGCCAGTCGCCGAGCACCCGCTCGGGATCGAGTCGGGTTCCTGAGGCATAGTCGCGGGCCAGCTGCTTCAACTCCTCGCATGTGGGGGTGTAGGGCTGTTTGCAGGCAGGGCACAGGCGGCGTGCCAGGCGCTGGCTCAGCACGCCCACCAGGGCGTCGGCAAAATTGAAAGGATCGAGCCCCATGTCCAGCATGCGGATCACGCTTTCCGGGGCGCTGTTGGTGTGCAGGGTGGACATCACCATGTGGCCGGTGAGCGATGCTTCAATGGCGATATGCGCGGTTTCGCTGTCGCGCATTTCGCCCACCATTATCACATCCGGATCAGCCCGCAGAAAGGCCCGCATGGCGGCCGCAAAGGTGAGCCCGATGCGCGGGTGCATCTGGATCTGGCGCAGTCCCTGGTGCGTGATTTCAATGGGGTCCTCGGCTGTCCAGATCTTGGTGTCCGGGTGGTTCACCTCGGCCATGAGCGAGTGCAGGGTGGTGGTCTTGCCCGAGCCCGTGGGGCCGCACACCAAAATGAGCCCGTAGCTGCGATGCACCATCTTTTGCAGCTGCTCGACCAGCTGTCCATCCATGCCCAGCTTGTCCAGAGCAATGGGCTTGGACGATGCCAGCAGGCGCATCATGATGTCTTCCAGCCCGTTGGTGGTGGGCAGCACGGCCACCCGCAATTCCAGCTTGCTGTGGCCGAAGCGCGAAAAGTCGATCTTTCCGTCCTGCGGCAGGCGGTGCTCGGAAATATCGAGGTTGGCCATGATCTTGATGCGCGACAGCAAGGCAGCACGCAGCACGAACGGTATGCGCATGTACTCCATCAGATCACCGTCCACGCGCAAACGGATCAGCGTAGGCTGTTCTTCGGGGTAGGCTTCGATGTGGATGTCGGAGGCCCCGCGCGCCTGCGCGTCCAAGATGGTCTTGTTGACCAGGCGGACCACGAGACTGTCGTTGTCTGACACCTGCCTTTGCAGATCCCCACGGCCGGGGGCCGTGTCATTGGCACTGAGCCGCTGGGAAAGTTGTCGCAACTCTTCTTCGATGGACAGATCGGGGCCGTCCATGTCGACCTTCGAATACTCGAACGTGATGCGCTTGGACAGCTCCTCAGGGTTCGCAATGACCGGGACCACCTGCTTTTGTGCCGAAAAGCGCAGTTCGTCGAGGTAGTCTGCGTCCACCGGGCTCTCCACGGCCACCACGAGGCTCTTGTCACTCACCAGGAGGGGGAGCACCTGGTGCTCTACCGCGTATTCCTTGGGCACCAGGCGCAGAACCTCAGGCGGGATCACAAACCCGTCGAGCGCCACCTGGGGAATGCTGAACTGTTCGGCCACCGCATCGGTCAGCTGGGCTCGGCTCAACACTCCCATCTCGACCAGAATGTTGCCCAGCAGGTGCCGCTTGTTCCGCTTCATTAGTCCCAGGGCTTCGCGCATTTGGTTGTCGTTCACCATGCCCTGGTTGATCAGGAGATCGCCCAGCCGCATCGGCACGAAGCTGCCGATTTTCGCGACCTGTTCGGTGAGCTGCTGCGGATCCCGGATGGGGCCTGCTGCCGCCGCTGTGCCCGGTTGTGCTTCGTTGCGCCGTCGCTCCTGTTCGGTCAGCGCCTGTTGCACCGTGGCCGCACTGACCAATTGGGAGCGGATCAGGTGCTGGCCCAGCAGACCGCCTACCTGGTAGCTCTGCAGTGCCGTGGCGGGGATGAAGATCCGTACGCAATGGCCGGAGTCTGTGATCAGAAAGAAGAAAAGGCCGTGACGGGTCTTCACAAAGCCCTTGGTGTCGCCGCGCAAGTGCTCTCCATCCGCAAAATGAACGGTGAAGGGGCGCGATGCCGTGTTGACCTCGTGGCCACCAGCCGTCCGGTAGCTTGCAGTGAGCTCCTCGTCGGCCGTCAGCGCAATTGGGGGCATCAGCTGGATGCTCTTGATGGTGGAAAAGTGCAGATCAAGAGTGCCTTGCCCATTGTTGAGGGCCAGGGTGGCGCGTTGCGCATCCGGCTCGAACCGCTCCAGCACACCATGCCGCGTTTCACCATGGGTGGTGAAAAGAATGGCCTCGGCCTGCGTGATCGCGTCTGCGGGCCGGCCGTCGCGGAAAAACGGCGGAAACGGCCAGTGCTGCATGCGCGATGGGTAACTCATGAGAGGCGGGATGCCGATTGCATGGGAGACGATGTGTCGATGGAAAGATCCCCGGCATCTGCGGTGCTGATGCCCGCCGAGAGGCGCACGCGCAGCGCAAGATCGGTGCGCGAATCGGCATTGTGCAGCGCCTCCTCCAGCGAAATCCGTCCGTCCGTGTAGAGCGCGTACAACGCCTGGTCGAAGGCGCACATGCCGATTTCGGTGCTGCGCCCCATGGTCTCCTTGATGCCCGAGAACTCTCCCTTGGCGATCAAATCGGCGATGTAGGGCGAGTTGAGCATCACTTCGACCGCCGGCACCAGCTTTTCGTGCAGGCCCGGAATCAGCCGCTGCGACACCACGCCGGCCAGGTTCAGGCTCAGGTCGATGAGCAGCTGGCGGTGGGCGTCTTCGGGGAAGAAATTGATGACCCGTTCCATCGCCTGGTTGGCGTTGTTGGCGTGCAGCGTGGACAGGCACAGGTGGCCGGTTTCCGCATAGGCAATGGCCTGTTTCATGGTGTTGCGGTCGCGGATTTCGCCGATCATGATCACATCGGGTGCTTCGCGTAGCGCGTTCTTGAGCGCCTCTTCGTACGACAGAGTGTCGATGCCGACTTCCCGCTGATTCACCACCGAGCGCTTGTGGGCATGCAGAAACTCCAGCGGGTCCTCGATGGTGAGAATGTGCCCCGTCACGTTTTCATTGCGGTAGTTGATCATCGAGGCCAGCGTGGTGGACTTGCCCGAGCCCGTGGCCCCGGTTACCAGCACCAGCCCGCGCTTGCGCAGCACGAGTTTTTCAAGGATCGGCGGCAGGCCCAGCGCGGCCAGCGGCGGAATCTTGTTCTTGATGTAGCGAATCACCATGCCGGTTTCGCCACGCTGTACAAACACATTCACCCGAAAGCGCCCCAGGTTTTCGGCCGAGATGGAGAGGTTCATCTCCATCCTGGCCTCGAACTCGCTGATCTGCTTTTCGTTCATGACCGAATAGGCCAGCTGCTTGACCTGCCCGGGGTGCAGCGCAGGCATTTTCAGCGGATGCGTGACGCCCTCAATCTTGAGGTTGACGGGCGCACCCACGCTGAAGAACAGGTCGGAACCGCCCTTTTCGACCATGGCGTTCAGAAAGCTGAATATTTCCACTGTGAGTCCCGTGATTCGTGGCAATTTGTATCGAATGGGAGCATAGCCTGCCATCACCCCCGAGCAATAAAAAAGGGGCCGAAGCCCCTTGGGTTGGGTGCGCGAATGCGCGTGGGTGGCTTACACCACGCCCTGTGCCAGCATGGCGTCGGCCACCTTCACAAAGCCGGCGATGTTGGCGCCGTCGATGTAGCTGACCGTGCCGTCGGCACGTTGCCCGTACTTCAGGCAGGCGGCATGGATGCCTTGCATGATCTGCAGCAGGCGGGCGTCCACTTCTTCGGCGGGCCAGCACAGGCGGGCCGCGTTCTGGCTCATTTCCAGGCCCGAGGTGGCCACGCCACCGGCATTCGAGGCCTTGCCCGGTGCATACAGCACGCCAGCGGCTTCAAACGCCTTGGCGGCTTCGATGGTGGAAGGCATGTTGGCGCCTTCGGCCACGCACAGCACGCCGTTCTTGATCAGGGTGGCGGCATCGGCAGCGTTGAGCTCGTTTTGCGTGGCGCAGGGCAGGGCCACGTCCACGGGGATGTGCCATGGCGTCTTGCCGGCCTGGAACTCGGCGCCCACCAGCTGGGCGTAGTCGTTGACGCGGCCGTATTTGTGGTTCTTCACTTCCATCAGGATGGCCAGCTTTTCGGGCGTGAAACCGTCCTTGTCGTACACCGTGCCGCTCGAGTCGGACACCGACACCACCTTGGCACCCAGGGCCATGGCCTTTTCCACGGCGTACTGCGCCACGTTGCCCGATCCGGACACCGACACTGTTTTGCCGTCAAACGACTGGCCACGGGTCTTGAGCATCTCTTGCGCAAAGTAAACGGTGCCGTAGCCGGTGGCCTCGGGGCGGATCAGCGAGCCGCCAAACGACAGGCCCTTGCCCGTGAACACGCAGTCGGCACGGTTGCTGAGCTTCTTGTACATGCCGGCCATGTATCCCACCTCGCGGCCACCCACGCCGATGTCACCGGCCGGCACATCGGTGTCGGCGCCGACATGGCGGAACAGTTCCGACACAAAGGCCTGGCAAAAACGCATCACTTCGCCGGGGCTCTTGCCCTTGGGGTCGAAATCGGAGCCACCCTTGCCGCCGCCCATGGGCAGCGTGGTCAGCGCGTTCTTGAAGGTCTGCTCGAATGCCAGGAACTTGAGCACCGACAGGTTCACCGAGGGGTGAAAGCGCAGGCCGCCCTTGTAGGGGCCGATGGCCATGCTGTGCTGGATGCGGTAGCCGCGGTTGACTTGCACGCTGCCGTGGTCGTCCACCCACGACACGCGGAACATCACGATGCGCTCCGGCTCAACCAAGCGCTCCAGCAGGCCGTGCTCGGCGTAGCGGGGATGCTTTTCGATGAAGGGCCACAGGCTTTCCATGACTTCTGTGACAGCCTGCAGAAATTCAGGTTGGCCAGGGTTGCGCTGTGCGACCTGCGCGAGGAAGCTGTCTACGGACTCGTACTTCATGGAAAAGAGACTTTCTGTGCAAAAAAACGATGAATGCGGCGTTGCGGCCCCGGATTATGTCAAAAAGACATGTGCTCATGCATAACTGCGCACGGTGGTGGGGCATTGTTCGTGGGCGCTGCCAGTTTTTGGTGCGCACGGGTGCTCGGTTTTGGTGCGTGCGCGTGTCATGCACCTGACATGGTCTGTCCCCACAGTGGGCCGCTTCAACTTCACACTACAGGGGCGGACGAGATGCGCAAACAACAAGCGGCAAAAGCCGGGGTTCTGGGTCTGACTGTGGCCGCTGCGCTGGTGGCGTGCGGTGGCAGCGATGGTGTGAGCTACCCCACGCTCGCGGGTGATCGGCCGCTGGTGATCGGGCACCGCGGGGCGTCAGGCTACCTGCCAGACCACACCCTCGAGGGCTACAAGAAGGCGATCGAGTTGGGTGCCGATTTCATCGAGCCCGATCTGGTGGCCACGAAGGACGGCGCGCTCATCGCCCGCCACGAGCCCAACATCACCGGCACCACCGACGTGTCCACCCGGGCCGAATTTGCCAGCCGCAAGACCAAGAAAGTGGTCGATGGCGTGGAAGAAGAAGGCTGGTTCGCGTCGGATTTCACGCTGACCGAAATCAAGACCCTGCGCGCCATTCAGCCCATGGCCGACCGCGACCAGAGCTACAACGGCAAGTACCAGATCCCCACGCTCGATGAAGTACTGGATTTGGCCAAGAGCGAAGGCGCCAAAGCCGGCCGCACCGTGGGCGTGTACCCCGAAACCAAGCACCCCACCTACCACGCCAACCTGGGCCTCAAACTCGAAGACCGCCTGCTTGCCACGCTCGCCAAGTACGGCTACACCACCAAGGCCTCGCCCGTGATCGTGCAGTCGTTCGAGGTGTCCAACCTCAAATACCTGCGCACCAAGACGCAGATCCGCCTGGTGCAACTGGTGGATGCCAACGATATCAACGCCGATGGCAGCATGGACCTGACGGCACCCTACGACAAGCCGTACGACTTTGCCGTGGCCGATGACAAGCGCACCTTTGCCAGCCTGCTCACCCCCGAAGGCCTGAAAGAGGTGAAAACCTATGCCGACGGCGTGGGCCCGTGGAAGCCGTATCTGATTTCCTCCAAACAAGTGGATGCCAACAACGACGGCAAGGCCGACGACCTCAACGGCGATGGCAAGATCGATGACCGTGACCGCGTGATGATGGCACCCACCAACGTGGTCAAGGACGCGCACGCCGCAGGCTTGTTTGTGCATGCCTACACCTTCCGCAGCGAGGCCAAGCGTCTGGCGTCGGACTTCAAGGGTGACCCCAAGGCCGAATACAAGCTGTTCTTCAACCTGGGCGTGGATGGCGTGTTCAGCGATTTCCCGGACAACGCCAAGGCAGCGCGCGACAACTGAGCTGTTCTTTCGGTTGCAGACAAAAGAAAGGCCCGCAGTTGCCAAGCCCCTCGCTTAACTTGTTGAAACGAGGGGGCCGGAAACGTCCCTTCCAAGGGCCCCCTCCATCGGATGGGGCCTTTTTCATTGGCCGAGGAGTTCAGACGGGCTGATTGGCGCGCTGGTCAGACCCAGGCGCATGGCTGGTGTCATGCCGTCGCGGCCAGCGAGGCAGTAGTTGTAGTAGGCCCTGAAGACGGTCAGCAGCTTGCCGATGTTCTCCGGCTGGTAGGCGCTGTAGCCGTACCAAGTCCGCCCAGCCTTGCTGGAGGTCGCGACTGGCCGCTCCAGCATGTTCAGGCGCCGGCGCACAGACATGAAGAATCGGTCGATTGCGTGCAGGCTGGCCTTCAGGTGCAACCGGGCCTTGTGGTCCTCGTCCAGGTCCCCGAAGTCGGTGAGGTAGCAGACTGCCTTCTCGGGTTCGGCCTGATTCGGAAACGGGTGCGCCGCCCAGCGGTCCGACCACTTGCCAATCGTGGCCGCCGCGGCGAGCTCCCGCTTCATCATGAGCACCTTGACCTGGTGCTCATCGAGCTCCGGGTTCGCATCGCACTCGGCCGCGAACGCGTCTTTCGAGCGGCGGATGACCTTGCGCTTGGCGTCAACCGACAGCTCCTTGCCCAGTCGGACGAAGAACGCGTCGGCTCGGCGGTCACGGATTTCGTCCTCGAACGCGGCCAGGCAGGCCGCCCGGATGCCCGACTCCTGGTCCATGTAGAAGCGCAGCTTCTCTGCGGACGACAGCAGCCCGTGCAGGTAATAGAAGTGCGCGTACATGGTGTACTCCGCGTGCACCTGCATGCCCGTCGCTGGGAAGCGCTGGTGCGCTCCGACCATCTCGGGCGATTCCACGTCGCCGCGAATCTCGGCCTCTTGATAGGTCTTGAGAATGTCTTCTTCGAGGGTCAGCCCGCTGCGTATCCGCTTCGCAACCCGGGTGGCGGAATCGGCCACAGCCTTCGTGTAGTCCGGCCTGAGCCACAGCCTGGCGTACCGGCGGAAAGGTGCGGCAGCCGTGTAGTCGCCGCAGCTCGCGGCGTCCGCCTCGACGGTATCGGCGCTCAAACTGCCATCGAAGTTGATGTGCATGCCGTAGACGAAGCCGGTCTCCAGGTCCGCGGTGCCCAGGGCGCGGATAACCACGTTGCGCCTGTCCTTGCGGTGCGTCCAGTTGACCGCGTACTCCTGGCGGTCTATGGCTAGGTATCGCTTGGTCCCTCGGACCACCTCGGGCAACCTGCGCTCGTGCTTGGCCGCGAAGGCCTCCGCCTGCTTGGCGAAGAAGTCCAGCTTGTCGTAGACCGTCTGGGGGCTGATGCCGTGTGCCTCCGTGATGCGCGTCAGGGGCATCTTGTTCATCAACGAGGTGAGCACCGGGACGTTCTTGCGCGGCTCACGCTGGCGCAGCGTGGCCCGAAGGGGCTCAGAAAACGTCTTCTTGCAGGTTCGGCACCGATAGCGTGCCGACCCACCCTCAGTCTTGCCGAACCGGTAGTACGCTGCTGGGTTCGGCGCCGACACGGCGCCATTCGAACAGCCAGGCCGCGGGCAGCACAAGGGCGCCCGGTCGACGAAAGGCGCCAAGAGGCGGGTCAGTTCCTCGACTACGCCAAGGTTGCTCTTGAGAGGGATGGACTCCTTGCACAGGAGGCAATGCAAGTTCGGCAGCCCCGCCCCGAACGCGCCGAGCCGGTAGTCGACGCCAGGAGCAGCGCCTGCCTTGGCCCGCCGCGCGTACTTCACCGCAACCGCCGGAGGCACGCCGTAATTGGCGCAGCGCGGGTTCTTGCAGAAGTTGACTTGCAGCGGCCGCTTGGCACCGCCAAAGAACGCATATTCCGAGTCCTCCGGAATCCGTGCCTTCGGGGGTGCTGGAGGCGTGATTGGAGATACCAAGAAAACTGCCCCGTAAGTCGTTGAACTTACGGGGCAGTATGCCGAATCAGGCCCTACTTTTCAACAGGTTAAGCGAGGGGCTTGCGCAGTTGCGGGCCTTTCTTTTTATCCGTTGGCGAATTAGCGCCCGCGCAAGAACAGCGCGTCCAGCTCCTTCATGCTCAGCTGTCGCCAAGTGGGGCGGCCATGGTTGCACTGGTCTGAGCGGTCGGTGGTTTCCATCTGCCGCAGCAGGGCGTTCATTTCGTCCAGGGTGAGCTTGCGGTTGGCCCGCACGGCGCCGTGGCAGGCCATGGTGCCCAGGATTTCATTGCGCGCGCGCTGCACCACCGTGCTGGCGTCATGGGCGGCCAGTTCGGCCAGCACGCTGCGGGCCAGCTCTACGGGGTCACCAAAACCTGATGTTGTGGCCAGCGTGGTGGGCACGGCGCGCACGGCCAAGGTCTTGGGCGAGAAGGGCACCACCTCCAGGCCCAGCGTGGCCAGCACCTCGGCCGACGCTTCGGCGGTAGCTACTTCTTCGGGCGTGGCGGCAAAGGTGGCAGGAATCAGCAGCGGCTGGCTGGCTATGCGGGCGCCGCTGTCCACCTGGGCCTTCAGGCGCTCATAGACGATGCGTTCGTGGGCGGCGTGCATGTCCACCACCACCAGGCCCTTTGCGTTCTCGGCCAGGATGTACACGCCGTGGAGCTGGGCCACCGCGCGGCCCAGCGGCCAGGTGGCTTCGTCGCTATCGCGGCCCGCAGACCCAGCCGCATCCGCCGCTGTCGGTGCGCGATAGGCGGGCTGCGCTGTGCCGCTCGCCGCGCCCGGGCCCGTGCCTGGCGCCACCGGGCCCGGGTTGATGAAGGCAACGCCTGCATTGCCAGCAGGAACCGTTTCTTTCCTGGGCCCCCATAGGGCCTGCAGGTCAGCCACATGGTGGCCCCGTTCTTCAAATTTGATAGCTGCTTGCGCTTGCCAAATATGCGCTAGCGGCTGTTTTGGCTTGAAATCGTCGGCGCCACCGGGGGCGGTATCTGTTTCGGGGGCGGCAGCGGTCCCGGCGGCGAGCGCTGCGGCGCGCGGGGCGGCCAGCGCGTTTTCGACCGCGTGGCGCACGGCCTGGTGCACCTCGCGGCTGTCACGAAAGCGCACCTCGATCTTGGTGGGGTGCACGTTCACGTCCACACGGGCCGGGTCGATCTCCACATACAGCGCATACACCGGCTGCTTGTGGCCATGCAGCACGTCTTCGTAGGCGCTGCGCGCCGCGTGCGTGAGCACCTTGTCGCGCACGAAGCGGCCGTTGACATAGCAGTATTGCTGGTCGGCGCGCGAGCGGGCGGCGTCGGGCAGGCCTGCGCGGCCCGTGACGGTGACGGGGCCGGCGCGGTGCTGCACGGCCACCGACTGCGCCACGAAGTCTTCGCCCAGCACGTCGGCCAGGCGGCGCGCCAAGGCGTCCTGCAGGTGGGCGTCGCCGGGCACGAAGGTGGCGCGCCACTGCTCCACCAGCTTGCCCTCGTGCCAGATGGCAAAGCCCACATCGGGCCGCGCCAGCGCGTGGCGGCGCACCGATTCGATGCAGTGGGCCAGCTCGGTGGCGTCGGTCTTCAAGAACTTGCGGCGCGCGGGGGTGGAGAAAAACAGCTCTTTCACCTCCACCGTGGTGCCGGTGCCGCGTGCCACCGGGCGCAGCTCGCCGCTGCGGGCATCGAGCAAAAAGGCGCCCGGCTGGTGCGCGGGGCGCGATAGCAGCGCCATCTCCGACACCGAGCCGATGGCCGCCAGCGCTTCGCCCCGAAAACCCATGGTGGCCACGGTTTCCAGATCGCTCAGGCTGGTGATCTTGCTGGTGGCGTGGCGGCGCAGGGCAATGGGCAGCTCGTCGTGCGGAATGCCGCAGCCGTCGTCTTCCACGGCGATCAGCCGCACGCCACCGGCCAGCAGGCGCACGGTGACCTGCGTGGCGCCCGAGTCGAGCGCGTTGTCCACCAGTTCACGCACCACGGAGGCCGGGCGCTCCACCACCTCGCCAGCGGCGATCTGGCTGATGAGCTCGTCGGGCAGGTCGCGGATGGGGCGGCGGGGCTTTGGGGAGGGCAAGGTGTCGTTCACCGGGCGATTTTAGGGCGGGGCCTTGCAGGGGCATCGGGCGGGCGGCGCCGGGCGGTGGGGATAATGCGCGCTGCCTCGTTTTGCCGGAACCCCCATGGAATTTGTGTCTTTTCTGATCGACTTCATCCTGCATGTCGACAAATACCTCGAAGCCTTTGTCGCCAGTTATGGGGCCTGGGTGTATGCCCTGCTGTTTCTGATCGTGTTTGTGGAAACCGGGCTGGTGGTCATGCCCTTTTTGCCAGGCGACTCGCTGTTGTTCATCGTGGGCGCGCTGTGCGGGGCGGGGATGATGAGTTTTCCGCTGGCCTGCGCCGTGCTGATTGCGGCGGCGATCCTGGGCGACCAGTGCAACTACTCGATTGGCCGGTATTTCGGCCCCAAGGTGTTCCAGTGGGAAGACTCGCGCTGGTTCAACCGTCGGGCGTTCAACCAGGCCCATGATTTTTACGAGCGCTATGGCGGCATCACCATCGTGATTGCGCGCTTCATGCCGTTCATTCGCACCTTTGCCCCGTTCGTGGCCGGCGTGGCGCAGATGGGGCGCGGCAAGTTCACGGCCTTCAACGTGGGCGGAGCCCTGCTGTGGGTGCTGGGGATCTGCTCTGCCGGGTATTTCTTTGGCAACTTTGCCTGGGTGAAGGAAAACCTGGACAAGATCATCTGGGCCCTGATTCTTGTTCCCGGGCTGATCGCGATCTTTGGCGCCTGGCGCGCCGGCCGCAAACCCAACGCGGCCTGACAGACAAAAAAAAGTGCCTGGCGCGGAATCATTCCGCGCCAGGCACTTTTTCTTGTCAGGCCGATGGATTAACGGCGGGGCTGGCTTTGATCGCGGTCTTTGCCGATTTCATTGCCGATGAGGGCGCCGGCTGCGGCACCGCCCACGGTGCCCAGCGTTCCGCCAAGCACGGCATTGCCGGCAACCCCGCCCACGACGGCGCCGACGCCGGTGCCGATCTGGGCACTGGAAGGATTGGAGGCGCAGCCGCCCAGGGCGAGGGTGGCAGCGCAAACGACAGAAGCGATAACGGTAAGACGGACGTTCATTGAGGGATCCTTTGGCTTTGTTGATGTGTGGCACAACCGGGGGGCTGACATCGCAGTCAGAGCCGCCACGGGGCACAAGCCCACTATCGCGCGCCATCGAATCTGGCGCTGTAGGAAGCACCGGCCAGCCGGTGTAGGACAAGGGGACGGTGAGCGCGGCCCGGAGCCCAGTGTGCCCATTGGGGCGCGCTGGTTCGTCAGCCCGGGGCCAGGCAGATGGTGACCAGCAGCGAGGCGTCCTCCACGGCCGTCAGGGCGTGCAGGGCCCGCGGCTGCAGGTGCACCAGATCGCCCGCACGCAGCATGTGCGTGGTGCTGCCGGCCTTGAACTCCACGGCGCCTTCAATGCACTGCACGGTCACTTCACCGGGGGTGTGGTGCTCGCGCATGCTCTTGCCGGCGCGCAGCACCACGCGCATGACTTCCAGCTGGCCCGCCTTGAGGATGGCGCTGGAGGTGGCCTGTGCAAGGCCATCGCCCAGTGGAAGCACACTGACGACCTGGCCAGAAGGGGTGTGGGTGAGTGCCATGGGGGTCTCCCTGTGCAGCCGTGTCAACGGATCATCCCTACACTGACCGGCTGCGCGCCAGCGGCGGGTTCTTGGCGAAATAGCGCGTGATGCCGCGCATCAGCGCATCCGCCAGTTGCACCTGGTAGGCGGTGCTGCGCAGGCGCGCTTCTTCCTCGGGGTTGCTGATGAAGGCGGTCTCGACCAGCACGCTCGGAATGTCGGGGCCTTGAGCACGGCAAAGCCCGCCTGCTCTACCCGGGGCTTGTGCAGCTTGCCCACATTGCCGATCTCGCCCAGCAGCACCGTGCCGAGCTTGAGGCTGTCGTTGATCTGCGCCGTGGTGCTCATGTCGAGCAGGGCGCGCTGCACATGCCGGTCTTTCGACTGCACGTTGATGCCCCCCACCAGATCGGCCTGGTTTTCCTTGTTGGCCAGCCAGCGCGCCGCCGTGCTGGAGGCGCCGCCCTGGCTCAGCGCAAACACGCTGGCGCCGCGGGCGGCGGGTGTGGTGAAAGCGTCGGCATGGATGCTGACAAACAGGTCGGCCTGCACACGGCGCGCCTTCTCGACGCGGGTGCCCAGCGGCACGAAGAAATCACCATCGCGCGTGAGGTAAGCGCGCATGGGGTTGCCGCCCACGGTGGTGGCGTTGATGCGGTCGCGCAGCAGGTGCGCCACGCGCAGCACCACGTCTTTTTCGCGGGTGCCACCGGGGCCGATCGCGCCGGGGTCTTCGCCGCCATGGCCGGGGTCCAGCGCCACGATGATGATGCGGTCGGTCTGCGTGGCGCTGGCCCGGGGGCCGCCCGGGCTGCGTGCCGAGGGCTGTGCCGGGGCGGCGGCGGTGGCCACTGTGGCTGCGGCGGGCACGATCTGCGGTTCTTCGGGCGGCAGCGCGCGCGTGGCGCGCTGGGCCATCAGCTCGCCCAGCGGGTCTTTCTCTGGCGGGCGCGTGGCTGTGACGGACTGCGGTGTGTGCGGCGGTGGGGCGGCGTGGGCGGTGGCTGCGATCCCCGCCGCGGGCGCTGCGCGCAGGCGCTCGGCAATCAGGGCTTCGAGCGGGTCCACCGGGTCTGCGGGGTACAGGTCCAGCACCAGCCGGTGGCCATAGGCGGCCACGGGCGGTAGCGTGAAAACCTGGGGCTGCGCGGCCTGCTTGAGATCAATCACCAGGCGCACCACCCCGGGCGTGTTCTGGCCCACGCGGATGCCTGCAATGTTGGGGTCGTCGGCCTTGACCTTGGCCACCAGCTCGCGCAGCTCGGGGCTGAGGTCGATGCCTTCGATGTCCACCGCCAGGCGGGGCGGGGTGGTGACGAACAGCTGCTTGGTGGTGAGCTGCCCGTCGGATTCGATGGTGACGCGCGAATACTCGGGCGCAGGCCACACGCGCACCGCCAAAATGGTGGCGCCCCGTGCAATCTGCTGTGTGCCCAGCAGCAGCACCAGGCTGCCAGCCTGCAGCAGCGTGCGGCGCGATGGGGCGGACGGCATGGGCGGTTGCAGCGGGCCGGGGTTGGGTGTCATGCGGTCATTCCTTGCAGCAGGCTGCGGCCCAGGGGCGTGTGGGCATGCAGCGTGACCTTCCTTTCGGTTTCGTCAGTTGCTTCAATGTGTATAGCAAGGTCGGCAAGCGGGGTAAGCGCCGCAGCCTTTTCTGGCCATTCTGCCACCTTGAGGCCCGGGCTGGCAAAAATGTCCCTGAAACCCGCGTCTTCCCATTCGCGCGGGTCGTCAAAACGGTAGAAGTCGAAGTGCCACACCGTCGTGGCGTGAGGGGCGAGGCCCGGCGCCTCGTGTGGCTCGGCCACGGCATAGGTGGGGCTTTTGATGCGGCCCTGCACGCCCAGTGCGCGCAGCAGGTGGCGCACCAGCGTGGTCTTGCCGGCGCCCAGATCGCCATGCAGCGTGACGAAGGCATTGGCCAGCAGGGGCTGTGCGGCCAGCGCGCGGGCCCATGCCGCCGTGTCGTCTTCGCTGTGCCAGGTCAGCACGCGGGCGCCGTCGGCAGGGGCTTGTGGGGCGGAGGTTTCTACAATCCGGCCGATATGTGGTGCAACAGTCAACTCGTTCCTCAAATGCGGGAGTGGGCCCGTGAGCTGGGATTTTCCCAAATTGGCGTGGCGGGTGTGGATTTGTCTGCATCCGAGCCGGGGTTGATGCAGTGGCTGGCGCAAGGTTTCCATGGCGACATGCATTACATGGCCGCGCATGGCCTCAAGCGCGCCCGCCCGGCCGAGCTGGTGCCGGGCACCGTGAGCGTGATCACCGCGCGCATGGACTACCTGCCGCGCGACACCGCCATGGACGCGCCACAAGGCTGGCAGGCCGTCGAGTTTGCGCGCCTATCGCGCCCGTTGGAAGGCATTGTGTCGATGTATGCCCGTGGGCGTGATTACCACAAGGTGCTGCGCGCACGCCTGCAAAAGCTCAGCGACCGCATTGGCGAGGCCGTGGGGCCTTTTGGCCACCGCGTGTTCACCGACTCGGCGCCCGTGCTTGAGGCCGAGCTGGCCGCGCGCAGTGGCCAGGGCTGGCGCGGCAAGCACACGCTGGTGCTCAACCGCGAGGCCGGCTCGATGTTTTTCCTGGGCGAGATCTACGTGGACATGGCGCTGCTGCCCAGCGAGCCCGTTACTGCGCACTGCGGCAGTTGCAGCGCCTGCATCGACGTGTGCCCCACACGGGCCATCATTGCGCCGCACCGGCTGGATGCGCGCCGCTGCATCTCGTACCTCACCATCGAGCACGCGGGGCCGATTCCGCTGGAGCTGCGCCCGCTGATGGGCAACCGCATCTATGGCTGCGACGATTGCCAGCTGATCTGCCCCTGGAACAAGTTTGCGCAGGTCAGCCGCCTGCCGGATTTTGACGAGCGCAAGGGCCTGGCGGGCCAGCAGCTGGTGCATCTGTTTGCCTGGGACGAGGCCACCTTTTTGCGCATGACCGAGGGTGGCCCCATCCGCCGCATTGGCCACGAGCGCTGGCTGCGCAATGTGGCGGTGGCGCTGGGCAACGCGCTGCGTGCCACGGGTGACGAGGCAGTGCGCGCGGCGCTGCAGTCACGGGCGGAAGACCCCAGCGCGCTGGTGCGCGAGCATGTGGCCTGGGCGCTTGAATTTGAATGAAAAGTGCCGCTGGCGCTTTATGGATAAGCGCTAATAGCTATCAAAACAGGAGTGTTCAGCCCCTTGCCAGCAGCCCGGTGGCTTGGAGCGTGCCCACCAGCCCATCCACAAACTGTGCATAGCCCGCCGCATTGGCATGCACGCTGTCGGCCCGCAGTTGCGCGTTGGCCAGCACATCCGCCCAGCCCTTGCTGTGCAGCGGAATCTTCAGTTCGCTGGCGATGTCCTCGTACATGGCGTGATCGCTCAAGCGGCCCGCCGCCGCCATCAGCGACAGCTCGGGCACGGCCACCAGCAGCACCTGGGCGCCGCTGGCGCGGGCCTGCTCGCAGATCTGGCGCACCTGGTTGCGTGTGACCGAAGCGTTCAGGCGGCGCAAGAAGTCGTTGCCGCCAATGCTCACGATCACCAGCGCGGGGTTGTGCGTTTGCAGCAACGCGGGCAGCCGCTCCAGCGCCTGCGCCGAGGTGTCGCCCGACACGCCGCCATTGATGACCTTCCAGCCTGTCCGGCGCTGCAGCACGGCGGGGTAAGCGGCGTCGGGTGATGCAGCGCCCACGCCCGAGGTCAGCGAATCGCCCAGGGCCAGCACCGTAGCATCGGGTGCAACGGCCCGGGCATGCGGTGTTTTGCGGCCACAGGCGGCAAGCGGTGCCAGCATGGCTGCCACCAGCACGCGCCGGCGCGCGGGGCGGCTGGGGCCGCGTGTGCCGGATGGATCTGGCTGGCGTGCCTTCATCGCAAAAAACCCAGCGCAAAAGGCAGGCTCACCACGCCCAGCAGCGTGGACAGTGTGACCAGCCCGGCCACATACGGCCCGTTGTAGCCCATGCGCGCCGCCAGCACATAGCAGGTGGAGGCCGTGGGCAGCGCTGAAAACGCCAGCAGCACGGTGGTCTGCACAGAATTGAGCGCGAACACATGGGCCATGCCAAAGGCAATGAGCGGCTGTACCAGGTGGCGGATGGACAGCACGGTGGTGCTCAGCGTCTTGCTGCGCGTGAGCAGGCCGAATTGCATGCCCGCGCCCGCCGCCATCAGTCCCAGTGCCAGCGACGCCGCGCTGATGCGGCCCACGGTGGGCTCCAGCCAATCGGGAATGCGAAAACCCAGCAGGTTGGCCACCAGCCCCGAGGCGGTGGCAACGATGAGGGGGTTGCGCAGCAGTTCGCGCGCAAAGCCGTGCTGGCCGTGGCGCGCCATGGGCCACACGGCGGCCACGTTGAACAGGGGCACGCACACACCGATCAGCACGGCAATCATCAGCAGGCCCTGCGCGCCGGCCAGCCGCTCGGCCAGCGCCAGGCCGATGAAGGAGTTGAAGCGAAACGCCACCTGGGCACTGGCTGCGTGGTCGCGGGCGTCAATCCGTTTGCCCAGCCAGGGCCAGTGCGGCAGGCTGTAGGCCAGTGCAATGCCAGCCATGCCGGACAGCAGACCTGCGCCAATCAGGCCCGACGCGGCGCCGATGTCCACCGGGCTTCTGACGATGGACTGGAATAGCAGCACGGGAAACAGCAGGTAGTACACCAGGCTCTCCACGGGCTGCCAGACGGAGCGGTTGAGGGCAGTGTAGCGACAGACCAGGTAGCCGAAGAGGATGAGGGTGAAGTCGGGGAGAAGGAGCTGGGCGTAATTCACGGCGCCGAGAATACCTGATGGGGCGGTTGTCTGCGGGTTAGCCCCTATGGGGAATCCATGGGCAGGACGGTCGTTGAATGCGCATAACATGGCAGGGTTGTAACCCTCACAAAGGAGAACTGAATGCACCGTCGTCAATGGCTCGCTCTCACCCTTGCGGCCGCAGCGGGCACCGCCGCAGCCCAGGGCTATCCCAACAAGATCATCAAGCTGCAAGTGCCATTTGCGCCCGGTGGCACCACCGACATCATCGCTCGCGTCATTGCCGACCCGCTGGGTCGCGCGCTGGGCCAGAGCGTGATCGTGGAAAACAAGTCGGGTGGCGGCGGCATCGTGGGCGCCAACGAAACGGCCAAGTCGGCACCCGACGGCTACACGCTCGGCGTGGCCACGGTGTCCACCACGGCGGCCAATCCGGCCATCAACCCCAAGACGCCGTACAACCCGCTGACCGATTTCACGCCCATCATCAACATCGCGGCCACGCCCAACATCATTGCGGTGCACCCCAGCTTCCCGGCCAAGGACTACAAGTCCTTCGTGGCCGAAGTCAAGAAGGCCCCCGGCAAGTATTCGTATGCATCGTCCGGCACGGGCGGCATTGGCCACCTGCAGATGGAGCTGTACAAGAATCTCTCGGGCACCTTCGTGACCCACATCCCCTACCGTGGTGCAGGCCCCGCCCTGAACGACACCGTGGCCGGCCAGGTGCCCATGATCTTTGACAACCTGCCTTCGGCGCTGCCTTTCATCAAGGAAAACCGCTTGGTGCCCATCGTGGTGGCCGCGCCGCAGCGCGTGGCTGCCTTGCCCAATGTGCCGACCTTCAAGGAACTGGGCCTGGAGCCGGTGAACCGCATGGCCTATTACGGCATCGTCGGCCCCAAGGGCTTGCCCAAGGACATCGTCGACAAGATCAACGCCGCCGTGCGCAAGGCCCTGGAAGATCCGGCCGTGAAAAAGCGCATCGAAGAAACAGGTGCGCTCATCGTGGGTAATACCCCTGAGCAGTTCGCCGCGCAGATCAAGGCCGAGTACGCGGTGTACAAGGATGTGGTGGCCAAGCAGAAGCTGACGCTGGAATGAAAGGGCAACGCCGAACAAGTCCTCGCGTGCCGCGCATCCCTGTTTTGGGCGGTCTGTCGCGTTGCAAATGCTCGCAATAGCTGCGGCTATTGCTGCGCTTTGCGCCTTGCATCCCATCCCAAACCAGGGCGCGCGCCATCGCGTTGACTTATTCGGCATCGCCCACGCGCCTTGCCACGCCAGCCGTCCGCACAATCCGGGCGGCTTTTTTACGTGCTATCGTTTTTAAATGCTTGCTGCCAGCCTGACCACCATCGATAACTTTGTGGATGCCCTGTGGCTGGAGGATGGCCTGGCACGCAACACGCTGGCGGCCTACCGGCGCGACCTCACGCTGTATGCCACCTGGCTCGCCGGCCAGCAGCCGGCGCTGGCACTGGATGACACGGCCGAGCACCACCTGCAGGCCTATTTTGCCGAGCGCCATGCCCAGACGCGGGCCACGTCGGCCAACCGGCGCCTGACGGTGCTGCGGCGCTACTTTCACTGGGCGCTGCGCGAGCGGCGCATCAGCGCCGATCCCACGGTGCGGCTGGAGGCGGCACGCCAGCCGATGCGCGTGCCCAAAACGCTGTCGCAGGCGCAGGTGGAGACCCTGCTGAAGGCCCCGGACGTGGGCACGCCGCTGGGCCTGCGCGACCGCGCCATGCTGGAGCTGATGTATGCCAGCGGCCTGCGGGTGACCGAGCTGGTCACGCTCAAGACCTTTCAGCTCGGTCTCAATGAAGGCGTGCTGCGCGTGATGGGCAAGGGCAGCAAGGAGCGTCTGGTGCCGTTTGGCGAGGAAGCCAGGCTTTGGATAGAGCGCTATCTGCAGGATTCGCGTGGCGTGATCCTGGGTGGCCAGCAGACCGATGACCTGTTTGTCACGCAGCGCGGCGTCGGCATGACGCGCGTGATGTTCTGGATGATCGTCAAGAAGTGGGCGGCGGTGGCGGGCATCACGGCGCCCCTGTCGCCGCACACGCTGCGCCATGCCTTTGCCACCCACCTGCTCAACCACGGGGCCGACCTGCGAGTGGTGCAGCTGCTGCTGGGCCATGTGGATATTTCCACCACCACCATCTACACGCATGTGGCGCGCGAGCGCCTGAAGGCGCTGCACGCTCGCCACCATCCGCGGGGTTGAGGGGCCGGGCAGGGCCGCGCGCGATCTAAGCGAAAATCGCCAGCTTTCCTTGCTGCCTGAAAGCCCTGCAATGCCAATCCAACACCGTCGCCGCCTCTTGGCCACCCTGTGCCTGAGCGCCCTGGCGCCCCTGGTCCATGCCCAATCCCCAGCCGCCGCCCCTTGGCCGGCCAAGCCCGTTCGCATCGTGGTGGCTTACCCCGCGGGAGGGGTGAGCGACACGGTGGCGCGCGCGCTGGCCGACAAGCTCGCGGTGCAGCTGGGCACACCGGTGGTCATTGAAAACAAGGCCGGCGCCAGTGGCAGCATTGGTGTGGATGCGGTGGCCAAGGCCGCCCCTGATGGCTACACGCTGGGCTTTGCCGCCATCAGCCCGCTGGCCCTCAATCCCCATCTGGGCAAGTCGCCCTTTGATCCGCAAAAAGACATCGCGCCCGTGATCAGCGTGATGTATTCCCCGGTGCTGCTGCTGGGCACCCCCGCCAGCAAGGCGAAGGATTTTCGCGATCTGCTGGCCACCGCACGGGCCAGGCCGGGGGAGATCCGCTGGACCACCTCGGGGCCCGCGTCGCTGGGCCACATCATGCTCGAGCAGATCATGGCCAGCGCCCAGGTGCAGATCACCCATGTGCCCTACAAGGGAGGCGGCCAGCAGATGAACGATGCGCTCGGCGGGCAATTCGAGGTGCTTTCCACCAACGCCGGCCCCGCGGTGCTGCAGCACGTCAAGTCGGGCAAGCTCAAGGCCCTGGCGGTGGGCGCGCCTGCACGGCTGGACAGCCTGTCCGACGTGCCTACTCTGGCGGAACTGGGCTTGCCTGCCGCCAACATGTCGTCGCTCTTTGGCATTTATGCGCCGGCACAGACCCCTGCCGCGATCTTGGCCCGGCTCAATGCCGAGTTGAACAAGGCGCTGGCGCTGCCTGACATCCGCAGCAAGCTCGATGCCACGGACAACGTGCCCACGGGTGGGACGGCGGCCGAGTTTGCGCGCCAGATTGCGCTGGAATCGGAAAACAACGCCCGCATCATCCGGGCGGCGGGAATCCAGGGCAACTGATCGGGTTTGGTGCCCCAGAAACACCACAGGCCCGGCAAAAGCAGGGCCTGTGGGCGGGGCGCGTGGTGGTGAAGAACGGAGGCTAGTCTTCGTTCAGGCTTTCTGCCCAGGTCAACGCCTGCAGGTGGGCCCAGTTCACCTGGCGGTTGGACAGGTGCAGCGCCTCGGCATTCTTGGCAAAGGCCACTTCGTCGCCGCTTTCGCAGGCCTTGGCCAGCTCCAGGAACGGGGCAAATACACCGGTGCCACGCAGCAGGGCGTCCATCACGGGCTCGGGCAGGGCCACCGAATCCAGAGCTTTTTCCAGCGGCACGCCCAGCATCGTGTCCAGCAGCGAGAACACGCCCACCACAAAAGCGTTGTCGCATTCTTCAGGCGGCAGCAGCTCGGCGGCCAGCAGCTCCATCAGGCGACCGCGCACCACGGCGGTCTGGCCCACGGCCGGTGGTGGACCGCCGGCACGCGAGGTGGTCATCAGCAGCGCCGCCCAGCGGAACAGCTTTTTCAGGCCCAGGATCATCACCGCATGGCGGAACGACGTGACCTCGCACGACAGACCAAAGCCCGAGGAGTTAATGAAGCGCAGCAGGTTGAAAGACAGCGTGGGGTCTTTCTTGAGCAACTCTTCGATCTCGGCCGTGCTGGCCTGTTTGCGCACCAGGTTGATCAACTGGATGATGGTGGCCTGCGACGGGCGGATGGTGGTGGCCTTGACCAGTGCGGGCTTGGCGAACCAGTAGCCCTGGAACAGCTTGACCCCGAGGTCCGCCATCAACTGATACTGCTCGGGGGTTTCCACCTTTTCTGCAATCAGCGTCGCCTGGCTGTGGGTGCCGGCAAATTTGACCAGCGGGCCCGCCAGTTCGGGCTTGAAGGCCTGCATGTCGAGCTTGATGAAACCTGCCAGCGGCAACCACGACACGTAGCTGCGCTTGAGTACGTTCTGGTCGAATGCCAGCCGGAAACCCCGGGTGCGCAATGCGTCCAGCGTTGCCACCCGCGCTTCGATGTCTTCGACCGTGGCGCCGTCGGCCAGCGGAGGCACTTCGAGCACCACCTTGTCGGGGTGAATGAGCTCCAGGTGACCGCCCGCCAGGCTTTCATGCGTGCAGTTGATGAACACAGTCTTCTTGCCCACAAGGGCTTCGGTGCCGGCATACGACAGGGCATTGAACAGCAGCGCGGCATCGCTGGCGGCCGTGTGGGAGTTCGATGCCGTGGAGCGGTCGAACAGTTCATAGCCATAGACGGCCCGGTTGGCATCCACGATGGCCTGGCGGGCGATGATGGCCAGATTGTCGTTTTCGGTGCCCTCGGGGGCAGCGACTGCGGCTTCCGGGCTGTCTTGTTCTGGTGTGCTCGACATGGGTACGCTGGTAAGTGTGTTTCGGGGGGATGCTCCGGGTCATTTTAGGCCCGTGCCTCAGCTCGGGAGTTCAGTCCGTGAGCTGGTCAGCCCAGGCCAGTGCCTGCAGATGGGCGAAGTTGATTTGCTGGCTGGACAGGTGCAGGGTGCCCGCTGTGCGGTCAAACACGGCATCGTCGCTCGATTCACATGCCTCGGCGAGCGTGAGCAGGTCACCCAGAAACCCTTTTCGGCGCAGCAGGGCTTCCGAGACCTCGGCGGGCACGCTCAGCAGGCCGAGCGCCGACTCCATGGGCATGTTCAGCATCACGTCCAGCAACGAGAAAATGCCCGCCACGAAGGCCAGGTCCGCCTCTTCGGGGGGCAGGGTTTCCAGGGCCAGCAGTTCCATCAGCCGCCCGCGCACCACGGCCGTGTGGCCCACCGATGACGGTGTGCCGCTGGTGCGTGATGCGGTCAGCAGCAGGGCCGCCCAGCGGAAAAGCTTCTTCAGTCCCATGAGCATCACGGCCTGGCGAAAGGAGGTGATCTCGCGGTTCAGGCCAAAGCCCGACGAGTTGATGAGCCGCATGAGGTTGAATGCCAGCCCCGCGTCTTTCTTGAGAACTTCCTCGATGTCGGAGGTAGCGGCCTGCTTGCGCACCAGATTGATGAGCTGAACGATGCTGGCCTGCGAGGCCGGGAGCAACTTGGCCTCGATGAGCGCGGGGCGGGCGAACCAGTAACCCTGGAACAGGTCGATGCCCTGGCTGGACACCATGTCGTATTGCTGCGCGGTTTCGACCTTCTCGGCAATCAGTTCGGCCTGTGAGTGGCGGCCGGCATAGCTGATCAGCACGGCCAGCTGGTCGGGGGCGAGCACCGACAGATCGAGCTTGATGTAGTCGGCCAGCGGCAGCCAGGGGGCGTAGGCCGATTCCAGCACCGTGTGGTTGAACGCCAGGTGAAAGCCGCGCTCGCGCAGCGCCGCCAGTATGGGCAGGCGGGCCACCACCTCGGTGCCAGCGGTGTGGCCGAGCGGCGGAATTTCGAGCACGACCTTGTCGGGGTCCACCAGCTCGAGGTGCCCGCCCGTCAGGCTTTCGTGGGTGCAATTGACGAAGATGAGCTTTTTGCCCACCAGCTCTTCGGTGCCCGCGTGCGAGAGTGCAGTGAACACCAGAATCACATCGGTGGCGGCCGTGTGCCCAGCGCCACTGCGCGACCGGTTGAACAGCTCATAGCCCACCACCACGTTCTGCGCATTCACGATCGCCTGACGGGCAATCATGGCGACGGACGACTGGCTATGGGGCGGAGGGGCGAGGAAGCGCCGCTGGCAGGGTGTGTGGACATGGGGGTATTGGTGACAGCGTGCCAAGAAAATAAGCCGTGCACGGCGTGGGTGCATTGTAGAAAAATTCAGCAATGCGGGTGCCAGGATCAGCCCTGCTGCAGCCACAGCAATTCGGCTTCGGTAAAGCCTGCACTGCGGCGGGCGGCCTCGTTGAACGGGGGCTTGAGCCGCGGCGCTTCGTGCTGGCGCACCAGCTGACCGTAAAGGGCTTCGGGGTCCAGCCCCTGGCGTGCACACAGCCAGCGGTACCAGTGGTTGCCAATGGCCACATGGCCCACCTCGTCATGCAGGATGGTGTCCAGGATGTTTGCGGCCGCCAGCGCATCGGGCGCGCCCACCTGGCGCAGCTTGCGCTGTATCTGCGGCGTGGCGTCCAGTCCGCGCGCTTCCATGGTGCGCGGCACCAGGCCATGCGGGCCACGATGTCGTGCTGCGTTTTCTCGCACATGGTCCACAAACCCTGGTGGGCCGGGAAATCGCCGTAGTCATGGCCCTGGCGGCGCAGATGCTCGCGCAGCAGCCCAAAGTGCTGGGCCTCTTCGGCCGCCACGCGCAGCCAGTCAAGGTAATAGGCGCGCGGCATCCCGTCAAACCGCCAGACTGCATCGAGGGCCAGGTTGATGGCGTTGAATTCAATGTGCGCGATGGCATGGACGAGGATGGCACGGCCTTCGGCCGTGGCCGGGGAACGGCGGGCCACCTCGGTGTGGCGGAGCAGGGCGGGGCGCTCGGGATGGCCGGGCAGGACGCTGGCATCCGCCAGTGCTGAGGGGGCTTGTTCTGCTATTGAAAGCGTAGCTGCTTGCGCTTGAAGGTCAAGCGCTGCAGCCGCTTTTTGTTCTGGGTCTGAAAGGCACAAGACCTGCAGTGCACGTTGGCGAAGCTCCATCCTTACAATTCTAGGCCCTGCCTGGAGTTGGTTGGAGGGCCAGAGCAGATGCTTTGTAACCAACAGGCAGATCCATTTTTTACGGAGTGTGGTGCATGGCGATTTACGAACTCGATGGCGCGGCCCCGCGTATGGCGGCCTCGGCCTGGGTGGCCGACAGCGCGCAGGTGATCGGCAACGTGGTGCTGGGCGAGGACGCCAGCGTGTGGTTTGGCACCGTGGTGCGCGGTGATACGGAGGCCATCACCATCGGTGCGGGCTCGAACATCCAGGACGCCAGCGTGCTGCATGCCGATTTCGGCAAGCCGCTGGTGGTGGGCGAGCGCGTAACCGTGGGCCATCAGGTCATGCTGCACGGCTGCACCATTGGCGACGAAACGCTGATCGGCATTGGCGCCATCGTGCTCAACGGCGCCAAGATCGGCAAGAACTGCCTGGTGGGCGCGGGCGCGCTGGTGACCGAGGGCAAGGAGTTTCCTGATGGCTCCATGATCATCGGCAGCCCCGCCAAGGCCGTGCGCGAACTCAGCGCCGAGCAGATCGAGGGCCTGCGCCAAAGCGCGCAGCATTACATCGACAACGCACGCCGCTTCAAATCCGGCCTGCGCAAAATCGGCTGAAGGAATTGAAGCACCTCCTGAGCCGCTTCGCGTCTTCCCCCTCTCTCGCTCCGCTGCGCGGTGCGGGAGGGGGACGCACCCGGTGGCCTGGCAAAGCCAGTTCCACGGGTGCACCGGCCTGGCCGCGCCGGTTTCGTGGGCTGCTGGCGGTGCGCAGGGCGATGGATGGCATCTCCTGAGTACCGGTAATTTTCTGGGAATTTTTTGCGTGTCTGAACTCCACAAGTTTCTTTTCGATGGTATGCCCGTGCGCGGCATGCTTGTGCGCCTGACCGATGCCTGGACAGAAATCCTGCGCGTGCGCGCCAGCAACTCGGCCACCGGCGCCTATCCCGCCCCCGTGAGCGAACTGCTCGGCGAGATGGCCGCTGCGGGCGTGCTGATGCAGTCGAACATCAAGTTCAATGGTGCACTGGTGCTGCAGGTGTTTGGCGACGGCCCGGTCAAGCTGGCCGTGGCCGAGGTGCAGTCCGACCTGAGCCTGCGTGCCACCGCCACGGTGAACGGCCCTGTGGCCGACGATGCGCGCCTGAGCCAGATGCTCAATGTGGGCGGCGGCGGGCGCTGCGCCATCACGCTCGACCCCAAGGACCGGCACCCGGGCCAGCAACCCTACCAGGGCGTGGTGCCGCTGCATGGCGACCACCATGAAAAGCTCGAGCGCCTGTCGGACGTGCTGCAGCACTACATGCTGCAGTCCGAGCAGCTCGACACGGTGCTGGTGCTGGCTGCCAACGACACCGTGGCGGCCGGCCTGCTGATCCAGCGCATGCCCCTCAAGGGCGAGGGCAACCTGGCTGCGGGCATGACGCACCGCGAGAACGAAGACCAGATCGGCCGCAACGAGGACTACAACCGCATCGCCCACCTGGCATCGAGCCTGACCCGCGAGGAATTGCTGACCCTGGATGTGGACACTATCCTGCGGCGCCTCTTCTGGGAAGAAAAGCTGCTGCGCTTCGAGCCGCAGCAGGGCGCCACCGGCCCGCACTTCGCGTGCAGCTGCAGCCGCGAGCGCGTGGGCAACATGCTGCGCAGCCTGGGCCGGGACGAAATCGAAAGCATCCTGGCTGAGCGCGATGACATCGAGGTGGGCTGCGAGTTCTGTGGGCAGCAATACCACTTTGACGCGGTGGACGCGGCGCAGATTTTTGTCGCGCCCACTGTCAGCCAGCCACCAGTGCCCCCTGTCATCCAGTAAGCCGCCCGGCCCCGCTTTCCGCGCCCGGCCGGTGAGGGCGCTGAACAGGCGATGCTCGCATTCGGGGTCGCTGCATTTCTCGCAATCCCAGGCGCGCAGGCGCATGGGTTTTTGCTCCAGCAGGTCGGATGCGCTTGTCGTTAAAGCATTTATTGCTATTGATTCAATAGCTTTCAAGCCGTTTTCGATCCGTCTGGCGCCCTGACCGTACACCACCAGATAGCGAACGCTGGCATTTGCCAGCATGGTGCGCAGTTGTGCGTCGAAGGCCTCGCGCCGGGCCTGTTCGGGTGCGGGGCAGGGCGTATCCAGGCCCATCAGCAAAGTGATGGCTGCGCTGTGCAGGGTGTGGCGTATTGGGGCCGGCAGCTGCGCGTCGTCTGCCACGGCAATGGCCTGTGCCGTCATCGAGGAGTCGGTGAGGCGGCAGTTGATGGCCTCGGCCAGTTCTGCGGCGCCGGTGCCGGGGGCTCCCAGCACGGCAATGGTCTGCTGCTGTGCTGGCACAACGGTGGCCCGGTGGGTCAGCGCGGCGTGAACTGCACGTAAACCTCGTTGGGCTTGACCATGCCCAGCTCGCTGCGTGCCTTTTCTTCCACCATGTCCAGCCCCTCCTTGAGGTCGTGCACCTCGGAGTTCAGGCGTTCATTGGCCTGGCGGGCCTGGTCGTTGGCCGCCGTTTGCGCGGCCAGCTGGCGCTGCATCTCCTGCACGCGGGGAATGCTGCCCCGGCCCAGCCAGAGCTGGGCGTGCAGGGCTGCCAGCAAAACCAGCAGGACAACGGGCACAAGTCGGGACGCCATGGCTAAATGGTACGGCTGCGCCTGCAAGACGCAAGCGCGTTTTGCGCTCCGCCCGGCCGCTGGCGCGCCACCCCACGCCGCCGGGGAGGCCTGAGGAAAGCGCAGCAAAGCCAGGTCGATGGCATGTGGCTCAGCGCAGGTTGTAGAACGCGGCCCGGCCCGGGTAGTGCGCGATTTCGCCCAGGTCTTCCTCGATGCGCAGCAGCTGGTTGTACTTGGCGATGCGGTCCGAGCGGCTCAGCGAACCGGTCTTGATCTGGCCGGCATTGGTGCCGACGGCGATATCGGCGATGGTGCTGTCTTCGGTTTCGCCCGAGCGGTGCGAGATCACGGCGGTGTACCCGGCGCGCTTGGCCATCTCGATGGCGGCGAAGGTTTCGGTCAGCGTGCCGATCTGGTTGATCTTGATGAGGATCGAATTGGCGATGCCCTTGTCGATGCCTTCCTTCAGGATCTTGGTGTTGGTGACGAACAGGTCGTCGCCCACCAGCTGCACGTTTTGGCCCAGGCGCTCGGTCAGAATCTTCCAGCCGTCCCAGTCACCTTCGTGCATGCCGTCTTCGATGCTGATGATGGGGTATTTGTCGCACCACGATGCCAGCATGTCGGTCCATTGCTGGGCGTTGAGCTTGAGGCCGCCTTCGCCTTCGAGCACATACATACCATCTTTGTAGAACTCGCTGGCCGCGCAGTCCAGGCCCAGGGCGATCTGCTCTCCCGCCGTGTAGCCGGCGGCTTCAATGGCCTGCAGGATGAGCTGGATGGCGGCTTCGTGGTTCTCGACGCTGGGCGCAAAGCCGCCTTCGTCGCCCACGGCCGTGCTCATACCCTTGTCGTGGATGATTTTTTTGAGCGCATGGAACACCTCGGCGCCCCAGCGCACGGCTTCGCGAAAGCTCGGCGCGCCCACGGGGATGATCATGAACTCTTGCAGATCCAGGCTGTTGTTGGCGTGCGCGCCGCCGTTGATGACGTTCATCATGGGCACGGGCAACTGCACGCTGCCCATGCCGCCCAGGTAGCGGTACAGGGGCAGGCCCGATTCTTCGGCAGCCGCGCGCGCCACGGCCATCGACACGGCCAGCATGGCGTTGGCGCCCAGGCGGCTCTTGTTTTCGGTGCCATCCAGGTCGATCAGGGTCTTGTCCAGAAAACCCTGTTCCGAGGCATCGAGGCCCAGCACGGCTTCGGAGATTTCGGTGTTGATGTGTTCCACGGCCTTGAGCACGCCTTTGCCCAGGTAGCGGGACTTGTCGCCGTCGCGCATTTCAATGGCTTCGCGGCTGCCAGTGGACGCGCCCGAGGGCACGGCCGCACGGCCCATCACGCCCGACTCGAGCAGCACGTCGCACTCGACGGTGGGGTTGCCGCGGCTGTCCAGCACTTCACGGCCTACGATGTCAACAATGGCACTCATGGTTTTCCTTTGATGGGAAGTTTTAAATCTTTCAAGCCATTTTGGCCTGTAGCGCTTATGGAGTAAGCGCTGCTAGCTATCAAAAATATACCGCGCGTCAGGCGCTGAAGCTGTTTTCCAGGAACCCGCTTTTCTTGGTGACGTCATCGAGCGCCACCAGGGTTTCCAGCAGCGCCTTCATGTGCTTGAGTGGCACGGCGTTGGGCCCGTCCGACCAGGCCTCGGCGGGCTTGGGATGGGTTTCCATGAACAGGCCGGCCACGCCGACGGCCACGCCAGCACGGGCCAGCACCGGCACCATGTCGCGCGCGCCGCCGCTCACGGAACCCAGGCCGCCGGGCTTTTGCACCGAGTGGGTCACGTCGAACACCACCGGCGCGCCGGAGTTGCGCATCTCGGCCAGGCTGGTCATGTCGGCCACGAGGTTGTTGTAGCCAAAGCTCACGCCGCGCTCGCAGGCCAGGAAGCGGTCTTCCGACAGGCCGGCTTCCTTCGCGGCAGCGCGGGCCTTGTCGATGACGTTCTTCATGTCCCAGGGCGCCAGGAACTGGCCCTTCTTGATGTTCACCGGCTTGCCGCTCTGCGCCACGGCGCGGATGAAGTCGGTCTGGCGGCACAGAAAGGCGGGGGTCTGCAGTACATCGACCACGCTGGCCACCTCGGCCACCTGGGACGCTTCATGCACGTCGGTCAGGATGGGCAGCTGCAGCTGGCGGCGCACCTCGTCCAGGATCTTCAGTCCCGCATCCAGCCCCACGCCACGCTGGCTGGTGCCAGACGAGCGGTTGGCCTTGTCGAACGAGCCCTTGTAGATCAGGGGAATGCCCAGTGCAGTGCAGGTTTCCTTGAGTTGGCCTGCGACGTCCAGTGACATCTGCAGGCCTTCAATGGAGCAGGTGCCCGCTATCAGGAAGAAGCGCTGGTTGAGGCCGACGTCGAAGCCGCAGAGTTTCATGGCGGTGCTCCTTGCTTACGCTGCGGCCTTGGCGGCCTTCTGGTGTTCCACGGCCGCCTTGATGAAGGCGTTGAACAGCGGGTGACCGTTCCAGGGCGTGGACTTGAATTCGGGGTGGAACTGCACGCCGATATACCAAGGGTGCACGCTGTGTGGCAGCTCTACGATTTCCGTCAGGTGCTCGCGCTGCGTCAACGCAGAGATCACCAGGCCGGCCTTGCGCAGCTGGTCGAGGTAGTTCACGTTGGCCTCGTAACGGTGGCGGTGGCGTTCGGTGACGACGTCGCCATAGATGCTGTGTGCCAGCGTGCCGGGTGCCACATCCGAGCTTTGCGCGCCCAGACGCATGGTGCCGCCCAGGTCAGAGTTTGCGTCGCGCGTCTTGATGGTGCCATCGGCATCCTTCCACTCGGTGATCAGCGCAATCACCGGGTGCTTGCAGGATGGATCGAATTCAGTGGAGTTGGCGCCGGGCAGGCCAGCCACATGGCGGGCGTACTCGATGGTGGCGACCTGCATGCCCAGACAAATGCCCAGGTAGGGCACCTTGTGCACGCGGGCGTACTTGGCGGTGCAGATCTTGCCTTCCACGCCGCGCGAGCCGAAACCTCCGGGCACCAGGATGGCGTCGTACGGGGCCAGTTTTTCGGCTTCCTGGCCTTCGATGGATTCGGAGTCGAGGTGGTCGATGCGCACACGCACATGGTTGCGCATGCCGGCGTGGCGCAGGGCCTCGTTGACAGACTTGTAGCTGTCGGACAGCTCCACGTACTTGCCCACCATGGCGATGCGTACTTCGCCCTTGGGGTGCTCGGTCTCGTACACCAGGTCGTCCCAGCGCTTGAGGTTGGTGGGCGGCGTGTTCAGGCGCAGCTTGTCGCAGATCAGACCGTCGAGCCCCTGTTCGTGCAGCATGCGTGGCACTTTGTAGATGGTGTCCACGTCCCACATGCTGATCACGCCCCACTCGGGTACGTTGGTGAACAGCGAAATCTTGGCGCGCTCTTCATCCGGAATGCGGCGGTCGGCGCGGCACAGCAAGGCGTCGGCCTGGATGCCAATTTCGCGCAGCTTTTGTACGGTGTGCTGGGTGGGCTTGGTCTTGAGCTCGCCCGCTGCAGCAATCCAGGGCACGTAGGTCAGGTGCACAAATGCCGTGTTGTTCGGGCCCATGCGCAGGCTCATCTGGCGCACGGCTTCCAGGAAGGGCAGTGATTCGATGTCACCCACCGTGCCGCCGATTTCGACAATGGCCACGTCCACGGCATCGGGCGTGCCGATGCCGGCGCCGCGTTTGATGAATTCCTGGATTTCGTTGGTGACATGGGGGATGACCTGCACGGTCTTGCCCAGGTAGTCGCCGCGGCGCTCTTTCTCCAGCACGGACTGGTAAATCTTGCCCGTGGTGAAGTTGTTGGTTTTCTTCATGCGCGTTTCAATGAAACGCTCATAGTGGCCCAGATCCAGGTCGGTCTCTGCGCCGTCGTCGGTCACGAAAACCTCGCCGTGCTGGAACGGCGACATGGTGCCCGGATCTACATTGATGTAGGGGTCAAGCTTGATGAGGGTGACTTTGAGTCCCCGCGATTCGAGAATCGCGGCAAGGGAGGCTGAGGCGATTCCCTTACCGAGGGAAGACACCACACCGCCGGTGACGAAGACAAATTTGGTCATGTCTGAAGGGGGCCTCTCGGAACCTGTAGCGACGCAAGCATCTACGGACTCGTGCGGTCTGCGGCGTTGCAAATCCTCGCAATGGCGGGGCCATTGCTGTGGTTTGCGCCTAGCAGCCCGTCCCGATCCGCAGCGCCTGCGGGTGCTACGGGTTTCGAGAGGCCCCCTGGTGGTGGGAAATTGGGATTATAGATGCCGCCCCGGCAAGCGCCGGCAGCGGGGCATCCTCCCGTCTGCTAAATTCGCGCCCATGAATGAGCTTGCTGGCAAACACATTGTTCTGGGTCTGAGTGGGGGCGTGGCGTGCTACAAGGCGGCCGATCTTTGCCGCCAGCTCATCAAGGAGGGCGCCACCGTGCAGGTGGTGATGACCGAGGCGGCCGCGCAGTTCATCACGCCGGTCACCATGCAGGCGCTGTCGGGTCGGCCAGTGCATGGCTCGCAATGGGACGCGCGCGAGCCCAACAATATGCCCCACATCAACCTGAGCCGCGAGGCTGACGCCATTTTGATCGCGCCCTGCAGCGCCGACTTTGTGGCGCGGCTGGCGCAGGGGCGGGCCGATGAATTGCTGAGCCTGCTGTGCCTGGCGCGGCCCACCGGGCGCGTGCCCTTGCTGCTGGCGCCCGCCATGAACCGCGAGATGTGGGCCCACCCGGCCACGCAGCGCAACCTGGCCCAGGTGGCCCAGGATGGCGCCGTCGTGCTGGGCGTGGGCAACGGCGACCAGGCCTGCGGCGAGACGGGCGACGGGCGCATGCTCGAACCGCTGGAGTTGCTGGAAGAACTGGTGGCTTTCTTTGCAGCCAAGCTGCTGTCCGGCCGCAAGGTGCTGATCACGGCCGGCCCGACCTTTGAAGCAATCGATCCGGTGCGCGGCATCACCAACCTGTCCAGCGGCAAGATGGGCTTTGCCATTGCGCGCGCGGCCCGCGAGGCCGGCGCCGAGGTTACCCTGGTGGCTGGGCCGGTGCATCTGCCAACGCCCCGTGGTGTGCATCGTGTGAATGTGCAATCGGCGCAGGAAATGCTTGCAGCGGTTGAGCAGCGTGCGCAGACAGCTTCTGTTTTCATAGCGACAGCCGCAGTGGCCGATTGGCGGCCTGCCGCTCCATCCACCCAGAAGATCAAGAAGGACGGCTCTGGTCAGATGCCGGTGCTGGGTTTTGTCGAAAACACCGACATCCTGGCCACGGTGGCCCAGTCGCCGCATGCGTTGGTGGGGGACCTGTACTGCGTCGGGTTCGCAGCGGAAAGCCACGATCTGCTGACCCATGCTACGGCCAAGCGTCAGCGCAAGGGGGTGCCGCTGCTGGTGGGCAATATTGGCCCCGCCACTTTCGGGCAGGACGACAACGCCCTGTTGCTGGTGGATGCGCAGGGGCATCGTGAGCTGCCCCGGGCCTCCAAGCGCGTGCTGGCCCAGCAACTGATCGCCGAGATCGCGCGGCGTTTGCCCGCCCTGCGGACCTGATGCGAACGGGCCACGGACTTGATGCCACCTATCCGCCCGGACTGGGATACTCCCCCTGATGGAGATTTCGCCAGTTACGTGGAAAGATTGTCTGCGTCTGGTTCGATACCTGCGTCTGCGTCTGCGTCTGCGCCTACGTCCGCTGCGGTGCACCCGCCAGCTGCAAAGGTGGACGCTGCGGCCAAATCCCCTCGTACGCGGGAAGCGCCCCGGCTTGCCGGGAGTGCGCAGCCCCTGCCCGGGCAGGAACTGCCCCCCGATCTGGCCGAGATAGCCAGGCAGATTGGAGTCTGGTTGCCGGGCGCCCGGATCGCGCTGCTGCTCGTGATCGGAGTGCACGCCATCGCCTGGCTGGGATTTGGCTGGGGCTCGCTCCCGGTTCTGGTGTTCATGGGGGTGTTGTGGTGGGGGTTGGGCCGGGCAGTGCAGTATTTTCCTGGCCTTCTGGAACTTCAACGCGACGCCGAAAAGCAGGGCGCAGTGCCCTGGCAGGAGCGCTTGGGGCGACGGTCCCCGCAACGCAAAGCAGAAAGCAAGAAGTGAAGATTGACGTCAAGATTCTTGATCCGCGCATGGCGGATCAGTTACCGACCTATGCCACGCCAGGCAGTGCTGGCCTGGACCTGCGGGCCTGCATCGACGCGCCGTTGGTGCTGGCGCCCAATGCATGGCACCTGGTGCCCACGGGCATTGCCGTTTTCATCAAGAACCCCGGCTACGCTGCGCTCATCCTGCCCCGCTCGGGGCTGGGGCACAAGCACGGCATCGTGCTGGGCAACCTGGTGGGCCTCATCGACAGCGATTACCAGGGGCAGCTCATGGTCAGCGCCTGGAATCGCAGCACGGTGCCTTTCACGCTCGAACCCCTGGAGCGGCTGGCCCAGCTGGTGATTGTTCCCGTGATGCAGGCGCAGTTCAATGTGGTGTCCGAGTTTGAGGGTACCGAGCGTGGAGAAGGTGGTTACGGCTCCACGGGCAAGGCTTAGGCTGGTTTTGCTGTCCGCACAGCTGAATTTGCACCGCGGTGTGAGCGCTGTCCTACGTGGCACAGAGCCCCAAGCCGACCTGTGTGGTCGTGCTTCGCCGTCCCGGGGAGTCAGGCGCCTATGCTTCAATCAACCCGGTGGGCGTTGCATTGAGCTACTTCGCCATGGCACCGCCCTCACCAAGAAATTTCAAGGAGAACTGATATGCGCCAGATCACACGTTCCGCCACCCTGGTTGGCTCTGTCTTTGTGCTGGGAGCGCTCGCTGCCTGCGCGCCACAGCAGCCTTACCCGTCGCAGTACCCAACGCAGAACCCGTCGGGCGGATATTCCTCGGGTGGTTACCAAAGCAATGCGCCGGTTTATTCGAACAATCCCATGGGCACCGAATATGGCCGCGTTGCCAACATCGAGGTGCTGCAGGGGCGCAGCAATCAGGGACAAACGACCGGTGCCGGCGCCGTGCTCGGTGCCGTAGTGGGTGGCGTTCTGGGCAACCAGGTGGGTGGGGGGTCAGGCCGCACCGCCGCGACAGCGGTGGGCGTGATCGGTGGCGCATTGGCAGGTAATGCCATCGAGGGTCGTAACAGCAACAACACCGGCGGCGAGGTGCAGGGGTATCGCATCTCGATTCAGCTCGACCAGGGTGGCTACCGTTCCTACGACGTCAGCAATCCGGGTGACCTGCGCCCAGGCGATCGGGTGCGTGTGTACAACGGGCAGATTTCCCGTCAGTAACCCGATCGCACAAACGGGCGGCCCGCAGGGGCCGCCGTTTCAATGCAGCAGCGAGTTGCCGGGTGCCTGCGGTTGAATGCGAAAGAAGCCGGTGCCGGCCGTGCCTTTGCCAATCTCTTCCTCGGTGGCTTCGCGCACGCCCTGTACTGTCAGTTGCAGTCGCAAGGCAATGCCGGCAAGCGGATGGTTTCCGTCCAGCACCAGGTGCTCAGGATAGATTTCCGTGACGGTATAAAGCCCGGTGCGGGGCGCCGAGGGGTTGACGCCCTCGGGCAGTGCGCTCCCGTCGAACGTCATGCCTTCCTCGATTTCGGGCGGGAAGAGGTTGCGCGGCTCCAGAAACAGCAATTGGTCGTTGAAGTCGCCAAAGGCATCCTCGGGCTCAAGGTGCAGGGCCAGCGTGGCGCCCGGGCCGTGGCCTTGCAGGGCTTCCTCGATGCGGTGCAGCAGGTCGTCGCCGCCCACGAGGAATTCCACCGGGTCGTCGAGCACATCCAACTCTTCGCCAAGAGTGTCTTTCAGGGTCCAGGTCAGTGCGACCACACATTGTTGGGTAATTTCCATAGGAGAATTGTCGCAGTTTGATCAATGGCCCTGTCATGGGGCGGACAGGTTTTCATGGATATCCAGCAACCACTCTCCCTGCTCGGCGGCCTGACCCCTGCGCAGTTCATGCGTCGGCACTGGCAGAAAAAGCCCTTGCTGGTGCGCCAGGCCATCCCCCAGTTCACGCCACCGGTGTCGCGCGCCGGGCTGTTTGCGCTGGCTGCCCAGGAGGGCGTGGAGTCCCGGCTGGTGCAGCAGGTCAAGGATGTCTGGAAGCTGCGCCACGGACCATTTACGCGCCGTGCGTTGCCAGCGCTGCAGCAGCCCGACTGGACTTTGCTGGTGCAGGGCGTCGATCTGCACAACGACCAGGTGCACGCCCTCATGCAGCAATTTCGTTTTGTTCCCGAGGCGCGGCTGGATGACCTGATGATCAGCTATGCCAGTGACGGCGGGGGCGTGGGGCCGCATTTTGACAGCTACGATGTGTTTTTGCTGCAGGCCCATGGGCGCCGCCGCTGGCGCATCGGTCGTCAAAAAGACCTGAGCCTGCGGGACGATATTCCGCTGAAGGTGCTGGCCCAGTTTGAGCCCGAAGAGGAGTTCGTGCTGGAGCCTGGTGACATGTTGTACCTTCCGCCGCGCTACGCCCACGATGGCGTGGCCGAAGGGGAGTGCATGACCTATTCGATCGGGTTCCGTGCACCGGCGCGGGCAGAGCTGGCGCAGGAGCTCCTGATGCGGGTGGCTGAAGATGCCGGCGAGGACGGTACACCCGTTCTCTACCGTGACGCGGGCCAAGACGCCGTGGAGCAGCCCGCAGCCATCCCGCAGCGGCTGCACGACTTTGCCCGCGAGGCATTGCAACGCGCATTGAGTGAGCCGCTGGTGCTAGAGCGGGCGCTGGGTGAGTACCTGACCGAGCCCAAGCCCAGTGTGTGGTTTGAGCCCCATGGCGCGGGCGTGATGCTGGAGGGGGTGGAACTGGATCGGCGCACCCGCATGATGTACGACGCGCACCATGTGTTCATCAATGGCGAAAGCTATCGCGCGGCAGGCCGCGATGCGACACTGATGCGGCGCCTGGCGGATCAACGTTGGCTGCCCACCCGCGACCTGGCGCGCGCCAGTGACGATGCCCTGGAGTTGCTGTCTTCCTGGTGCGACGCGGGCTGGGCCCATTCTCGCAAGGACTCTCAGGAAACGCCATGACCAATGCACCGCCCGCAGCGCAACCGCTGCCCGATTTGCCTTCTGGGCGGTTCAGTGGCCGGGAGGCGTTCATGCAACTGGTGCGCGATGGCCTGGCTGCAGCGGCCCGTGATGGCTGGTCAGAGATTGTGGTGAGTGACGCCAATTTTCATGACTGGCCGCTGGGTGAACTCGCCGTGATCGAGTCGTTGCAGCAGTGGGCGCACAGTGGCCGGCGATTCACCATGCTGGCCTGCACCTTTGACGAAGTAATTCGACGGCATGCGCGCTTTGTGCGCTGGCGTGGCACCTGGGATCACATCATCACGTGCCGACGCAGCCCATCGGCAGACCCTCTGGACCTGCCCAGTGCGTTGTGGTCTCCCGCCTGGGTCATGCACCGCCTTGATCCCCTGCGCTGCGCGGGGGTTTCCGGCGTTGAGCCGGAGCGGCGCGTTCTGCTGCGGGAATCGCTCAATGAATGGTTGCGAAGCAAAAGTTCGCCGGGTTTTCCGTCAACCACTTTGGGTTTGTAACGTTAATAGGGCTCAATGCATGAAAAATGAAATGCATTACTTGCGACAAGTCAGCGTTAGTCAGGATTGACGAAATCCCAATATAATTGCTGACTGCGCTGAAACGCATGCAAATGCATTCCGCCAACGCGTCAATGGCTGCAGAAGCTGGTCGTGGTGGCAATTCCGGTTTTTTGTCTGTCCAACTAGGAAAATTGAAATGAAGAAATCCCTCGTTCTGGCTACCCTGATCGCTGCTGCCGCCCTCGCCGCTTGTGGCAAGAAGGAAGAGCCCGTTGCTGCTCCCGCACCCGCTCCCGTAGAAGCGCCTGCAGCTGCTGCACCTGCCGCTGACGCAGCTGCTTCTGCCGCTGACTCTGCCAAGTCTGCTGCCGACGCCGCTGCCACCGCAGCAACGGGCGCCCAGACCGCTGTCGACGCTGCTGCCACTGCCGCAACCGACGCAAAGGCTGCTGTGGACGCTGCTGCCACCGCTGCAACCAACGCTGCTTCCGCTGCCAAGTAAAGCACGCACGAATTTCAGGGGTTGCCAGCCTTGCTGGAGTTCCTGATGTTTGAAAGCCCCGACCTGTCGCAGGTGCGGGGCTTTTTTGTTGGCGACGCCAGCATCCGCATGTGGCGGCGGCTACAGCGACCGTGCCACGTTGATCCAGTCTGTGCCACTGGTGGCCGAGGCAATGTCCACGCCGTGAGAGGGCCATTCCAGCGCTTGTGCAAGCGCCTCCTGGGCCAGCCGGGGCTGATTGTTCTGCGCGCTGAGGTGGGCCGCCACCACGCGGTTCAGTCCTGGGTGCCGGACGGTCGCCAGGATGCCCGCTGCGGCATGGTTGGCGAGATGTCCATGCTCGCCCGCAATGCGTCGCTTCAGAAAAGCGGGATAGCCCGATGCCGCAAGCATGTCCGGATCATGGTTGGCTTCCAGCAATAGCGCGTGGCAGCCTTGCAGTTGCTGCAGCACATGGCTGCTGGCATGGCCCAGGTCGGTGAGCAGGCCCAGGTGGGATGCGCCATCGGTGCAACGCAATTGCAGTGGTTCTCGCGCATCATGGGGCACCGTGAAGGGCAAGGCGCACAAAGTGCCGAGATCGATCGGCTCCATGTCATGGGCCACCCGCAGCAGCCCATCCAGATCCGGTGCACCCAGTGCCGTATGGGTGCCGTGACTCATCCACACGGGAATCTGGTGCCGCAATGCCACGGTGGTTGCGCAGCCGACATGGTCGGAATGTTCGTGGGTGATGAAAATGGCATCGATCTGGTCAATGCCCAATCCCGCCGCACCAAGCCGGGTGGCCAGTTGCCGGATGCCGAAGCCGCAGTCCACCAGCAGGCGACGGACATGCAATCCGTCGCCAGCCTCCACCACGGTGGCATTGCCTGAGCTGCCGCTGCCCAAGCTGCGAAAGCGCAGCATCGGCAGTCGGACTTATTTCAGGTCGTCTGCCAGCACGCGCAGGATGCGTTCGGCGTTGGCAGACGATTCGGGGGTGCCGCCTTCATTCAGCACGGACACCGTGGTGGTTTCACCCTGGCTGCGCACCATCACGCGGTACTTCAGTGGCGGTGTGGCGGCAGATCCGCCGCCCAGCAGCTTGCTGAAGAAGCCGTGCTCCTTCTTGTCGGTTCCTGGCGCAACGTAGCGCACAAAATACAGGCCGTCATTGCGGTTGCGGTCTTCCACGGTGAAGCCGGTGCGGTCCAGGGCTAGGCCCACGCGGCGCCATGCGCGATCAAAACCCTCATCCATCTGCACCACGGGCACATTGTTCACCGAGGCCAGGCGCACCGTGGCGGCCTTCAAGGCCGGCGCTGCTGCAACGGCCTTCGATTGCTCCTGGCTCACACCCAGCTTTACCATCAGCCGGCGCAGGAATTCGGTTTCGAGTTCGGGGTCGGCGGCGCGGGGTTGCCAGATGGTGTTGTCCTTGGCGGTGCTGGTGTAGACCTCGACCATGCCGCGGTGGGTGATATAGATTTCGGTGCCGCCCGCAGCATTGCGCTCCAGGCGTGTGCGGAACTTGTCGCGCTCGCCAGTGGAATACAGCGATTCAAACACCTTGCCAATGGTGGAGCGGATGATGTCCTGGGGCAGCTTGGCGCGATTTTCCGCCCAGTCGGTCTCCAGGATGCCCAGATCAGGCTGATCGATAGCCAGGTTGAAGCCGTTCTCCAGCCAGTACTCCCGCACGGGCTCCCACAGCTGGTCTGCCGGCCGGTCGATCACCAGCCAGCGCTGGTTGCCGTTGCGTTCGATGCGAACATCACCGATTTTGCTGGCTGCCGCGCTGGAGGTGGTGGAGGTTTTCGTGTTCTGGCCCGCCTGGAAGGCTGCGGCAGACACTGCGGTGCCGGGCACTGCATAGCGATTGTCTCGCGACAGTTGCGTCAGGTCGGGGGGCACTTCCAGCGTGGCCCCCTGGGTAGCGCTCTTGTAGTCGATCTTGTCGCTTTCCAGAACGGAGCAGGCGGACAGCGCCATGGCAAGGCCCAGCAGGCCCAATCGTGCAGTGTGATTCACGCGGAAATCCTCAGAGTGTCTAGGAGTGTGACGGGGCGGTCGGCTTACAGCAGGCCGCTGGCGCGCAGGGCGGCTTCAACGGTTGCTTCATGGCCCGGGCTCAGGGGCGTCATGGGCAAGCGCATGGTGCCTGTGCACAGGCCCATGCGGGCCATGGCCCATTTGACGGGAATGGGGTTGGCTTCGATGAACAGGTTCTTGTGCACCGGCATCAGCTGAAACTGGATTTCCATGGCGCGCCGCGCATTGCCTGCGAGCGCGGCCACGCACAGTTCATGCATCAGGCGGGGCGCCACATTGGCGGTCACGCTGATGTTGCCATGGCCACCGCACAGCATCAGGGCCACGGCGGTGGGGTCGTCGCCCGAATACACGGCGAAGCCCTTGGGCACGTCGCGGATCAGCCATTGGGCGCGCTCGATGTTGCCCGTGGCTTCCTTGATACCGATGATGCCGGGCACCTGCGCCAGGCGCAGCACGGTGTCGTGCAGCATGTCTGCCACCGAGCGGCCAGGCACGTTGTACAGCACGATGGGCAGGTCGCCCGTGGCTTCGGCAATCGCCTTGAAGTGCTGGTACTGGCCTTCTTGCGTGGGCTTGTTGTAATAGGGCACCACCTGCAACTGGCTGTCGGCGCCCACGTTCTTGGCAAACTTCGCGAGTTCAATGGCCTCTGCCGTGGAGTTGGCGCCGCAGCCGGCCATGATGGGCACGCGCTTGGCCGCCTGCTCCACGGACACGCGAATGATCTCGCAATGCTCTTCAACATTGACTGTGGGCGACTCGCCCGTGGTGCCCACGACGCCGATGCAGTCGGTGCCCTCGGCGATGTGCCAGTCGATCAGTTTGCGCAGGGTGGGATAGTCCACGCTACCGTCCTCGTGCATGGGGGTGACAAGGGCGACGATGCTGCCGGTAAGGGGCACGGGAGAAGAGGTCATGTCCGCAGTGGTAAACGGTAAAAGGGCATTCTAACTAGACCGCAAGGTCCAGACGGTATCGAGCGGGCTGGCTTGGTTCGGTGGTTTCGCGCACGGCGGCAATACGCTGCACAAACCGTGCGGGCGAGTCCAGAAACCCGTCTTCATAGGCAACAGTGCGCAATGCAGCGCAGGCGGTGAGCAGTTCACCCGGTTCAAGCAGAAAGTCGGCTCGCGCGGGGCGTCCGACGGTTTCGTTGCCACGGGCGAAGGTTTCGTAGATCAGCACGCCGCCGGGTGCCACACTGTTGACCAAGGTGGGAAGCAGCGGGCGCCAGAGGTAGTTGGTGACGATCACTGCGCCAAACTGGCGGCCGGCAAAGGGCCAGGAACCCTCTTCGATGTCGGCGCAGTGGATGTCGCCCCAGGCGGCGCAGGCCGCCACGGCGTCGGCGGAGCGGTCCACGCCCACGGTGGGGTGGCCGTGCGCGTGCATCCAGCGCAGGTGGCGGCCCGCGCCACAGGCCACATCCAGCACCGTGCTGCCCGGAGGTGCCAGGACAGACCAGCGGCGAACCCAGTCTGAAGGTGCTTCAGTGCCGTGCATGGAGTTTTCTGCTATTTAATTAAGAGCTGCTTGCGCTTTATGTATAAGGGCGGATTCAAGTCCAAGTGCAACAAATATTCATTAATGCACTGAATCAGGCTGTTGTGTCAGCCGGGCCAAATGTTCGGCATAAACCTCAATGGGCTTGCTCCACCCCAGAGTCATCCTGGGGCGCCCATTGAGCTCATCGGCTACGGCATCCAGATACTCCTGGCTATAGCCGCTCAGATCAGTCCCCTTGGGGAAGTACTGCCGCAGCAATCCATTGGTGTTTTCGTTGGAGCCCCGCTGCCAGGGGCTGTAGGGGTCACAGAAGTACACCTTCATGCCCGTGTTCTCGGTGAGCTTGGCATGCTCTGCCATCTCACTGCCACGGTCATAGGTCAGGCTCTGGCGCATCGGGCTGGCAATGCCATTGAGCTTGTCGCTGAAGGCCTGCAGTACATGTGCCGCTGTCGCCGGGTTGGGGTGCGGCAGCTTGACCAGCACCACCAGGCGGGTCGTGCGCTCGAGCAGCGTGCCAATGGCACTGGCATTGCCTTTGCCTTTGATGAGGTCGCCCTCCCAGTGCCCGGGCAACTGACGATCCTCAATCTCGGGTGGGCGCACATGGATGCTCAGCAGGTCGGTGATTTGCCCACGCCGATCCTCGCCTTTGGAGCGCGGCCAGCGCTTGGCGCGGGCCATGCGCAAGCAGGCCACCAGCTCCTTCTTGAGCTCTCCGCGGGGCTGGGCGTAGATGCAGGTGTAGATGCTCTCGTGGGACACTTGTTTGCGCTTGTTGTCAGGGTGCAGTTTCTTCAACTGCCCAGCGATTTGCTGGGGAGACCAGTGCCGGAGCAGATAGTCGCGAACGATCTTGAACAAAGGTCCATCGCGGTGCAGTTTGGGCTGGGGACGGGCAAAGCATCTGCGCCTGTCGCTGCGTTGCTGGGCGAACTTGGAGGTGTAGGCCTTGGCGCCCGCATTGCGTTGGCATTCCCGGCTGATGGTGCTCTTGCAGCGCCCCAAGGCCCGCGCTATGGCGCTGAGGCTTTGCTTTTGCTGAAGCCCCAAGGCGATCGCATGGCGTTCGCTCTCGCTCAACTGCTGGTAATTCTTCTTTGTCATCTTGACCTCAATTCTCGGTGTTGCACTTCGGAATTGAGGCCGCCAAGCGCTAGCGGCCAAAAAGGCTTGAAACTCTCAGAAACATGCCCACAGCTGGTCCGCCAGCATGACCATGAAGCCTGGCGCGGTGTACATCGCAAACACCGCCAGCAAGATCAGCACGGCGGCCACCCAGCCCAGCAGCCGGGCAGGGCGGGATGTGAAACGCGCAGTGGGGTTGTGCATGGTCGTTGCGGAAAGGGTGGTGATGGCTGTCAGGCGGGCTGCGGCGCGGCGCGCTGGATAGGCGCTTCCTTGATGGGCAGATTCACCAGCCCGGCGAAAATTCCCAGCCCGATCGCGATGTACCACACCACATCGTAGCTGCCTGTGCGGTCATACAGATAGCCACCCAGCCACACCCCCATGAAGCTGCCAACCTGGTGGCTGAAGAAGACAAAGCCGCCCAGCATCGACAGATGCTGCACGCCAAAGATCTGCGCAATCGTGGCATTGGTGGGCGGCACCGTGGACAGCCACAGCGCGCCCATCACGGCGGAAAACACATACACCGACAGCGGCGACAGCGGCACCAGCAGAAAAACGGCAATGACAACGGCCCGTGCAAAGTAGATAAAAGCCAATATGTTGCGCTTGGGGATACGCTGGCCCAGCGTGCCCGCAATGTAGGTGCCAAACACGTTGAACAGCCCGATCAGCGCCAGCGCATAACTGGCCACCTGGGGCGAGAGCCCATGGTCGCGCAGGTAGCTGGGCAAGTGCACGCCAATGAACACCACCTGAAAGCCGCAGACAAAATACCCCGCCGTCAGCAGCAGGAAACTGGGGTAGCGAAACGCTTCACCCAGCGCCTGCGCAATCGACTGGTCGCGTTTCATGGGAGCCGATCCGTGAAAACCGGGCTCGCGCAGGCCAAAAGCCAGGGGAATGATGAGCAGCACCATCAGCGCCAGCGCCAGCAGCGCCTGCTGCCAGCCCAGCCCGGCAATCAGCCAGCCCTCCACCGGCACCATCAGAAACTGGCCAAACGAGCCGGCCGCCGCTGCCACGCCCATGGCCCACGAGCGCCTTTCGGGTGCAATCTGGCGGCCCAGCACCCCGTAAATCACGGCATAGGTGGTGCCGGCCTGGGCCGCGCCAATCAGCACGCCTGCGGTGAGGGCAAATACGGTGGGCGTCGGCGACAGTGCCATGCCGGCCAGGCCCAGTCCATACAGCACCGCACCGCCCATCAGCACGCGAAAGGCGCCAAACCGGTCTGCGGCCATGCCCGCAAAGATGCCGATGATTCCCCACGAGAGGTTCTGGATCGCAATCGCCAGCGCAAACGACTGCCGCGTCCAGCCCATTTCCTGGGTGATGGGTTGCAGCCACAGGCCGAAGCCATGGCGAATGCCCATGGACAGCGTGACGATGGCGGCACCGCACGCCAGCACCTGGAACATCGACAGTTTGGGAGGATTCGTAGGCATGCGGGAAATGTAGCCAATCCCGCACCCCGTTGCCTGACGCCTGCATGACCCGGGGTGGCGCAAGGGAAGATGGCTGGGTATTTATCCAGTTCATGTCGCGCTGCGGCACTACAATCCGCCCCATGTCTGCCAAACCGTCTTCTGTGTCCGCCAGCGATTATTCCGAGGGTTCGATCCGTGTGCTCAAGGGGCTGGAGCCCGTCAAGCAACGCCCGGGCATGTACACCCGCACCGACAACCCGCTGCACATCATCCAGGAAGTGCTCGACAACGCCGCCGACGAGGCGCTGGCCGGCTACGGCAAAAAGATCAAGGTCACGCTGCACGCCGACGGCTCGGTGGGTATCGAAGACGACGGACGCGGCATTCCGTTCGGCATGCACCCCGAAGAACAGGCCCCGGTGATCGAGCTGGTCTTCACCCGCCTGCACGCGGGCGGCAAGTTTGACAAGGGCAAAGGTGGCGCCTACAGCTTCTCGGGCGGCCTGCACGGCGTGGGCGTGAGCGTGACCAATGCCCTGGCCACGCGGCTGGAGGCCAGCAGCCACCGCGAAGGCCAGGTGGCGCGCCTGGTGTTCTCTGGCGGCGACGTGGTCGAGCCCCTGGTGACCCGCGCCCTGGAGGCTGGCGAGCGCAAGCAGGGCACCACGGTGCGCGTGTGGCCCGACGCCAAATACTTTGAATCGAGCACCTTGCCGCTGGGCGAGCTCACCCACCTGCTGCGCAGCAAGGCGGTGCTGATGCCCGGTGTGCAGGTCTCGCTGGTCAACGAAAAGACGCGCGACACGCAAACCTGGCAATACAAGGGCGGCCTGCGCGACTACCTGCAGCAGACTCTCAATGGCGACCCGGTGATTCCGCTGTTCGAGGGCGAGGGCTTTGCCGACAGTGGCAACGACAACTTTGCCGAGGGCGAGGGCGCCTCGTGGTGTGTGGCCTTCACCGAAGACGGCCAGCCCGTGCGCGAAAGCTATGTCAACCTGATTCCCACCAGCGCCGGGGGCACGCACGAGAGCGGCCTGCGCGATGGATTGTTCAACGCCGTCAAGAGCTTCATCGAGCTGCACAGCCTGTTGCCCAAGGGCGTGAAGCTGATGCCCGAAGACGTCTTTGCGCGCGCCAGCTATGTGCTCAGTGCCAAGGTGCTCGACCCGCAATTCCAGGGCCAGATCAAGGAGCGTCTGAACTCGCGCGACGCGGTGCGGCTGGTAAGCGGCTTTGTGCGCCCGGCGCTCGAGCTCTGGCTCAACCAGCATGTGGACTACGGCAAGAAGCTGGCCGAACTGGCCATCAAGGCCGCCCAGACGCGCCAGAAGGCCGGGCAGAAGGTGGAAAAGCGCAAGGGCTCGGGCGTGGCCGTGTTGCCTGGCAAGCTCACCGATTGCGAAAGCCGCGACATCGCCTACAACGAAGTGTTCCTCGTCGAGGGCGATTCGGCCGGCGGCAGCGCCAAGATGGGCCGCGACAAGGAAAACCAGGCCGTGCTGCCGCTGCGCGGCAAGGTGCTCAACACCTGGGAGGTGGACCGCGACCGGCTGTTTGCCAACAACGAAATCCACGACATCTCGGTGGCCATGGGGGTGGACCCGCACGGCCCCAACGACTCGCCCGACCTGTCGGGCCTGCGCTACGGCAAGGTTTGCATCTTGAGTGATGCGGACGTGGACGGCTCCCACATCCAGGTGCTGCTGCTCACGCTGTTCTTCCGGCATTTCCCCAAGCTCATCGAGACGGGGCACATCTATGTGGCGCGCCCGCCGTTGTTCCGGGTGGACGTGCCCGCGCGCGGCAAGAAGCCCGCGGCCAAAATGTATGCGCTGGACGAAGGCGAGCTCACCGCCATCCTCGACAAATGCGCCAAAGACGGCGTGGCCCGCGAGAAGTGCCAGATCAGCCGCTTCAAGGGCCTGGGCGAAATGAACGCCGAGCAGCTGTGGGAGACCACGCTCAACCCCGACACGCGCCGCCTGCTGCCCGTGCAACTGGGTGACACCGACTTTGCCGCCACCGAGGGTCTCATCACCAAGCTCATGGGCAAGGGCGAGGCCGCTTCGCGGCGCGAGCTGATGGAGCTGCATGGTGACGCGGTGGAAGTGGACATCTGACCGCCTGTATCTGACCGCCCATTGCTGGTGCTTGCCATGCCCTCCATTTATCGCTTTTTAGGCCGTTTGCGCTTACTGGCTATGCCTCTGCTGCTATTGATAGCGCAGCAGTCAGCGCATGCCGACCTGTGGGCCTTTGTGGACGAGCGCGGCGTGACCCACTTCGCTGCAGAGCAGACGGATGCGCGCTACCAGCTGTTCTTTCGCGGCACGCAGTTTGATTCGTCGCGCGATGGGTCGCAGGGCGTATCGCGCTCGCCGGGGGCGCTGCCGGCGGCCGGCCCGCGCTTGCTGGCTTTTTTCGACATTTCGCCCGACTACAAGCGCGTCAAGCACCACCTGCGCGCATCGGCCAGTCACCAGGGCGTGGACTATGAATTGCTGCAGGCCCTGATTGCGACCGAGTCAGGGTTTGATGCCGGTGCCGTGTCACCCAAAGGGGCCATCGGGCTGATGCAGGTGATGCCGGCCACGGCGGGACGCTTTGGCGTGGCGGCAGATGCCCGCCGCACGGTGGCGCAGAAGCTGGTGGACCCGGCCGTGAATGTGTCTGCCGGCACCCGTTACCTGCGCTATCTGCTGGATTTGTTTCCGGGCCGCCTGGACCTGGCCCTGGCTGCCTACAACGCGGGCGAGGGCGCAGTGCAACGGGCGGGCAACCGGATTCCGGCCTACAAGGAAACCCAGAACTACGTGCGAACCGTGCTCGGCCTGTACGCCCAGCTCAAGCCGCCAGCGCCTGCGTTGGCCCAGCGTGCCGCCCCCGGCCGCGTGCGCATGGAGCTCTCGGGCAGCGCCCTGAACAGGGGCAATCTGCCCGCAGCGCGCGTCGCACCGCCCCAGAACGTGACTGAACCGAACCCCAACGAATGAGCGATCAACCCACTCTCGATTTCACCACTGCTGGCGACGGGGGCGACTCCCTGGATCTGGCCGGTTATGCCCAACGCGCCTACCTCGAATACGCGCTGTCGGTCGTCAAGGGCCGTGCGCTGCCCGATGTGTGCGATGGCCTCAAGCCCGTGCAGCGGCGCATTTTGTATTCGATGGACCGCATGGGCCTGGGTTACAGCGGCCCCACGCGCAGCACGGCGGCCAAGCCCGTCAAGAGCGCCCGCGTGGTGGGCGATGTGCTGGGCCGGTTTCACCCGCACGGCGACCAGTCGGCCTACGACGCGCTGGTGCGCATGGCGCAGGATTTTGCCCAGCGCTACCCGCTGATTGACGGCCAGGGCAACTTCGGCAGCCGCGACGGTGACGGTGCCGCCGCCATGCGCTACACCGAGGCGCGCCTGTCGCGCATCACCAGCCTGCTGCTCGACGAAATTGACGAAGGCACGGTCGATTTCATGCCCAACTACGACGGCAGCACGGAGGAGCCGCGCCAGCTGCCCGCGCGCCTGCCGTTTGCACTGCTCAACGGCGCCAGTGGCATTGCAGTGGGCCTGGCCACTGAAATCCCCAGCCACAACCTGCGCGAGATTGCCGATGCCTGCATCGCGCTGATCAAAACGCCTTCGCTGAGCCAGGAGGAGTTGCTCGCGCTGGTGCCAGGGCCTGACTACCCCGGTGGCGGCCAGATCATCAGCGGCGCGGGCGACATTGCCGATGCCTACCGCACGGGCCGGGGCAGCCTCAAGGTGCGCGCGCGCTGGAAGATCGAGGAACTGGCGCGTGGCCAGTGGCAACTGGTGGTCAACGAGCTGCCGCCCGGCGTGAGCACGCAGCGCGTGCTTGAAGAAATCGAGGAAATCACCAACCCCAAGGTCAAGGCCGGCAAGAAGGCGCTGAGCCAGGACCAGACCCAACTGAAGGCCAGCGTGCTGGCCGTGCTCGATGTGGTGCGCGACGAGTCGAGCAAGGATGCCCCCGTGCGCCTGGTGTTCGAGCCCAAGACGGGCAAGACGCCTCAGCAGGAGCTGATCACCGCGCTGCTGGCGCATACCAGCCTCGAAACCTCGGCGCCGATCAACCTCACCATGGTGGGGCTCGATGGCAAGCCGGTGCAGAAATCCATGCGGCTGATGCTGGAAGAGTGGATCGCCTTCCGCCAGGGCACCATCACCCGCCGCACGCAGCACCGGCTGGCCAAGGTGCTCGATCGCGTGCACATCCTCGAAGGGCGGCAGATCGTGCTGCTCAACATCGACGAGGTGATCGCCATCATCCGCCAGGCCGACGAGCCCAAGGCCGCGCTGATCGCCCGCTTTGCCTTGAGTGACCGCCAGGCCGAAGACATCCTGGAAATCCGCCTGCGTCAATTGGCGCGGCTTGAAGCCATCAAGATCGAGCAGGAGCTGAAAGAGCTGCGCGAAAGCCAGGGTAAGCTCGAAGACATCCTGAACAACCCCGGTTCGCTGCGCCGCACCATGGTCAAGGAGATCGAGGCAGATGCCAAGACCTTTGCCGACGCACGCCGCACGCTCATCCAGGCCGAGAAAAAAGCCGTGGCCGAGGTCAAGGTGGTGGACGAGCCCGTCACGGTGGTGGTCTCGCAAAAAGGCTGGGTGCGTGCCCGCAATGGCCATGGCCACGAGGCGGCCAGCTTTGCCTTCAAGGCCGGCGACGGGCTGTATGCCACGTTTGAATGCCGCACCGTGGACCAGCTCATCGCCTTTGGCAGCAACGGGCGTGTCTATTCGGTGCCGGTCGCGCTGCTACCCGGCGGGCGCGGTGACGGCCAGCCGGTGACCACGTTGATCGAGCTGGAATCGGGCACGCAGCTGCTGCACTACTTCGCCGGCCCGGCCAGCGCCACCTTGCTGCTGTCGAATTCGGGGGGCTATGGCTTTTTGGCCAGCGTGGACAACCTGGTGTCGCGCCAGAAGGGCGGCAAGTCCTTCCTGTCCCTGGGCGATGGCGAGACGGTGTGCCCGCCCTCCCATGCGGCGGGCAGTACCGGCGGGCAGCCACTGCCTGCCGCCACGCATGTGGCCTGTGCCTCCACGGGCGGTCGCATCCTGACGTTCGAGATCAGTGAACTCAAGACCATGGCCAACGGTGGCCGCGGCCTCGTGCTGATCGACCTGGAGCCCAAGGACCAGCTCGCTGGTGCCGCCGCTTACACGCGCAGCATCCGCATCGAGGGCGTGGGTCGGGGCGGCAAGCTGCGCGAAGAGACGCTGGAAATCCGCTCGCTCAACAATGCCCGCGCAGCCCGAGGCCGCAAGGGCAAGCTTGCAGACCTGGGGTTTAAACCGGCATCCGTGACGCGCGTTGAATAGTCGCGGTGCCGGCATCCGCGCTGGGGTTTGCCGGCATTTTCGGCGCAGCCAGGACGTCCCAGGGTAATCCTCGGGGTTTGTAGAAAAATGAAATATCACGCACCATCGGTTACTAACAATCAGAGTGCAGGAGACAAATAATGCTGAACCAACTTCGCATTGCCCACAAGCTGTGGCTAGCGGTCGTCCTTATCGTGGTCATGCTGATCGCGGTGGTGGGTTTTTCGGGGTATCGGTCCGCCAAGGTGCAGGCGCAGGCCGACGCGGTGGCGAAGGAGATGGAAGCCAGGGTTTCTTCGGCGATACGCTGGGCGGGCCTCACCGAGACCAATGCCGCACGCACGCAGGCGCTGATCGTCAGCAGCGATCCGGCCGTGGAATTGGAGTTCAAGGACGTCATCTCTGCCACGTCGGCGCAGATCAGCGAAGTGCAGAAATCTTTGGAAGCCATGTCCTTGGCCGAGCAGGACAGGGCGCAAATGGCCAAGATTGCGGCGGCGCGAAAAACCATGATCGACCTGCGGGTGCAGGCCCGGCAACTCAAGGCCGACGGGCAGGCTGAGCAGGCGGTGGCGTTGGTCAAGCAAACCTACAACCCTGCTGTCACCGCCTATCTGCAGACCTTGCGCGACTTTGTGCAGATGCAGCAGCAGACAGCGCAGACGAACCTGGCTGATATGGCGGCCTCTCGCATGTTGACCGTGCAGATCGTCGCCGTGGCGGTGGCCGCCTTGTTGCTGGCCATCATCGGCGGGGCCCATTTTCTGATCCGCAGCATTCAGCAGCCCCTGGCCCAGGCCAACGACCTGGCCTCGCGCATTGCCGCGGGCGACCTGAGCATGCAGGCCACCATCACGCGCGGCGATGAATTCGGCGACCTGCTGCGGTCGCAATACGCCATGAGCGACGCCCTGGGCCGTGTAGTGCACCAAGTGCGCCAGAGCACCGACAGCATTGCCACGGCCAGCGCCGAAATCGCCACCGGCAACCACGACCTTTCTGCCCGGACCGAACAGACGTCGAGCAACCTGCAGGAAACCGCAGCCGCCATGGAGCAGTTCACCAGCACCATCCAGCAAAGTGCCAGCAGCGCCCAGCAGGCCAGCAGTCTGGCAGTGGGCGCCACCGGCGTGGCGCGCCGAGGCGGTGAGGTGGTGACGCAAGTAGTTGCCACCATGGACGAGATCAACCACAGCAGCAAGAAAATTGCCGACATCATCGGTGTGATCGATGGCATTGCCTTTCAGACCAACATCCTTGCACTCAATGCTGCCGTCGAAGCGGCGCGGGCCGGTGAGCAGGGGCGCGGCTTTGCCGTGGTGGCCAGCGAAGTGCGCAGCCTGGCGCAGCGCAGCGCCGAGGCCGCCAAGGAGATCAAGCAACTGATCAACGCGTCGGTGGAAAAGGTCGACACCGGCTCCCGGCTCGTGGCCGATGCCGGCGGCACCATGGCCGACATCGTGCAATCGGTGCAGCGCGTGACCGACATGATTGGTGAGATCACGGCCGCATCCACCGAGCAAAGTGTGGGCGTGGCCCAGGTCAACCAGGCGGTGGGCAACCTGGATCAGATGACGCAGCAAAACGCCGCGCTGGTCGAAGAAAGCGCCGCTGCCGCGCAAAGCCTGCGCGAGCAGGCCGAGCAGCTGGCGCAGATGGTGTCGGTGTTCACGGTCAACGCGGCCGCTTATGGCGCACAGGCGCCCGTGGCGCGCGCGGTGGCGGCTCCGGTTGCCAGCGTTGCGGCAACCACAGCCCGGGTGCAGCGCCCTGTGGCGGTCAGCCCACCTGCGGCCCAGCGGCTGGCGGGGGCGGGAACCAAGCCCGGTTCCGCAGCGCCGTCTGCCCCACAGCAGCCGCCGCGCAAGTCATCCGCACCTGCGCCAGCGCCAGCGCCGGCGAGCCGTGCGGCGGCCGTGGCGCAGGGCGGGGATGACGACTGGGAAACTTTTTAAGAAGCTGTTTCTGGTCGGCCTTCAGGCCAGTTCTGCGATCAATTCGATTTCCACGCACGCGCCCATGGGAATCTGCGCCACGCCGAAGGCGCTGCGTGCGTGCACGCCTTTTTCACCGAATACCTGACCCAGCAGCTCGCTGGCGCCATTGGTCACCAGGTGTTGCTCGGTGAAGTCGCCGGTGGAATTGACGAGACTCATCACCTTGACGATGCGCTTGACGCGGTTCAGGTCGCCACCGCTGGCTGCGTGCAGCGTGCCCATCAGGTCGATGGCCACGGCGCGGGCGGCGGCCTTTCCTTCTTCGGTGGTGATGTCGCGGCCAAACTGGGCGGCCCAGGGCTTGCCGTCCTTGCGTGCGATGTGACCGCTCAGGAACACCAGGTTGCCAGTCTGCACATACGGCACATAGGCGGCGGCCGGCACGGACACGGGGGGCAGGGTGATGTTCAGTTCTTTCAGCTTGTCGTAAACGCTCATGGTTTCCTCGAATGGGGAGAGGGGATTTCCGGTCAGCTGCAGATGCATGCGCAGCGCGCAGGTGCCGGTGCAAAGGGCGCCAGTGTTACACATGAAGGCGCGCGAGCTGCCCATTTCGGCATCGTAAGGTGGGTTTAGCATGTGCCCATGCCGCCCATAGCCTCCAGCGCATTCCACTCTGTCGCGTCTTACCCGCAGGAGGAGCGGGCCGTGCGGGGCGCATGGCGCATGCCGGCGTGGTTGTCGGGAACCCTGGTGGGTGCGGCGCTGCAGTTGCAGCAGCCCGTGCTGTGGTCTTGGCCCGTTTATGGAGTGCTGCTGGCCTTGGGGGGCGTGGCCTGGCTGGCCAGCGGCTGGTGCCGGGCCTGGGCGGGACATCGCTCCCTGGCCGCCGGGCCACGCTGGCGCCATGTGGCGGCACTGGGCCTTGCCGTCTGCGCCGGGGCATTGGCCTTGTTTGCCTTGTGCGGGCTGCGTGCCGGTGCCTATGCGTCCCATGCGCTGGCGCCGGGGCTGGAGGGGCGCGACCTGCGCGTGACCGGCGTGGTCGCCTCCATGCCGCAGGTGAACGAAGCGGGCGTGCGCCTGCGAATGGAGATCGAGTCTGCGTTGTGGCAAGGCACTGCGGTGACGTTGCCCCCCTTGGTGGATGTGTCGTGGTACGGCGATGCGGCGCTCGACCTGGCCCAGCCGGCCGACGCATCGCGGCAACCACCCACGCTGCGGGCCGGCGAGCGCTGGGAAATGACGGTGCGCCTCAAGGCCCCCCATGGTGCGCGCAACCCCCATGGCTTCGATTTCGAACTCTGGATGTGGGAGCAGGGCGTGCAGGCCACGGGCTATGTGCGCACCGGCGCCAACGACGCACCCCCGCTGCGGCTTGGCAGCACCTGGCGCCACCCTGTCGAGCGTGCGCGCCAGGCGGTGCGGGACGCCATCGTGGCCCGCCTCGCCGGCAATACCGCGGCCGGGGATGCGGGCCCGGCGCGTGTTGCCGGCGTGGTGGCAGCCCTGGTCACAGGCGACCAACGTGCGATTGACCGTGCCGACTGGGACGTGTTCCGCGCCACCGGCGTGGCACACCTCATGAGCATCTCGGGCCTGCACATCACCCTGTTTGCCTGGCTGGCCGCGCTGGTGGTTCGGCGGCTGTGGTGCCGTTCGCCGCGGTTGTGCCTTGTGATTCCGGCGCCCAATGCGGCGCTGGTGGCAGGCGTCTTGCTGGCGGGCGTGTATGCGCTTTTCAGTGGCTGGGGCGTGCCCGCGCAGCGCACCGTGCTGATGCTGGCAACCATCGCCGCACTGCAGCTCAGCGGGCGCCGCTGGCCCTGGCCGCAAGTGTGGCTGCTGGCCTGCGCGGTGGTGGTTGCGGTGGACCCGTGGGCGCTGTGGCAGGCGGGGTTCTGGTTGAGTTTTGTGGCTGTGGCGGTGTTGTTTGCTACTAATAACATAGCTAATAGCGCTTATGGAATAAGCGCTAGAGCCCGTTTTTATGCGCTTTTGAGAGAGCAGTGGGTGGTCACCCTGGCGCTGACGCCGCTCACCTTGCTGCTGTTTGGGCAGGTTTCGCTGGTGGGTTTTGCGGCCAATCTGTTGGCGATTCCGTGGGTCACGCTGGTGGTGACTCCGCTGGCGCTGGCGGGTGTTCTGTGGGCGCCGCTGTGGAGCCTGGCCGCATGGGCCGTGCAGCCCCTGGCCGTTTTTCTGCAATGGCTTGCGGCCTGGCCCCTGGCGGTGGCGTTTGTTCCGATAGCGCCGCTGTGGGCCGGTGTGGCGGCGGTGGCAGGGGGCTCCCTGCTGGCCATGCGCGTGCCCTGGGCGGTGCGTGCGCTGGCGTTGCCCTTGCTGCTGCCCGCGCTGTGGTGGCAACCGGCGCGGCCTGCGGCGGGCCAGTTCGAGTTGCTGGCGGCCGACATCGGCCAGGGCAATGCCGTGCTGGTGCGCACGGCCACGCATGCACTGCTGTACGACGCCGGCCCACGGTTCAGCCGCGAAAGCGATGCGGGCCACCGGGTGCTGGTGCCCCTGTTGCGCGCATTGGGCGAGCGGGTGGACCTGCTCATGCTGAGCCACCGGGATTCCGACCACACGGGCGGCGCGGCTGCCGTGCTGGCACAGCAACCCCTGGCGGCCTTGACGGGATCGATCGAAGCCGAGCACGGATTGCAGGCGCTGCGTCCGGCAACGCCCTGTGTGGCGGGGCAGCGCTGGGATTGGGATGGCGTCACCTTCGAGGTGCTGCACCCGGCGGCGAGCGAGGGCGCACGGGCCGGAGACACCAATGCCTCCAGCTGCGTCTTGCGCATCGCAACGCAGGGGCCCGAGCCCGCGGTGGCCTTGCTGGTGGGGGATATCGAGCAGGCTCAGGAGCAGGCCCTGGTGGCGGGCGCCGCGCGGCTTGCGGCCGATCTGCTGCTGGTGCCGCACCATGGTAGCAAGACCTCATCGAGCGCGCCGTTTCTGGATGCCGTCCAGCCGCGCACTGCATTGGTGCAGGCCGGGTACCGCAACCGTTTTGGTCATCCTGCGCCCGAGGTGCTGGGGCGTTACCAGCAGCGGCAGATCCGGGTGGTGGAGTCCGCGCGCTGCGGCGCGGCCACCTGGCGCTCGGTGCAGCCCCTGCAGGTGCGTTGCGAGCGGGACGCCGGGCAGCGTTACTGGCAGCACCACATGGCGCCATAGCAGTTGCTGGCGTGGGTGGCCGGATGCCATGCCTGTCATGGAACACCGGCGGTGGGCGCGCAACTTGCTATCCTGATTACAGGAGGCCCGCCCATGCAAAAATTCGACGAGATGTACGCCATGCTGCCCTTTGATGGCAGCGATGTGCGCGAGCACTACAAGCGCTACGGCCATTGGCTTTCACGCCAGCCCGCCGATGCGATGCAGGCCCGGCGGGCCCAGGCCGAGCTGATCTTCCGGCGCGTGGGCATCACGTTTGCGGTCTATGGGGCCAAGGACGAAGACGGCGCGGGCAGCGAGCGGCTCATTCCGTTCGACCTGATTCCCCGCATCATCCCTGGCCATGAGTGGGCGCAGATGCAGCGCGGCCTGGTGCAGCGGGTCACGGCGCTCAACCGCTTCATCCGGGATGTCTATCACGGGCAGGACATTTTGCGTGCGGGCATTGTTCCGTCCGACCTGGTGCTGAACAACGCGCAATACCGCCCCGAGATGGCCGGCGTGCAGGTGCCCCGGGACATCTATGCGCACATTGCCGGCATCGACATCGTGCGGGCCGCAAACGCCCAGGGGGAGGGCGTGTACTACGTGCTCGAAGACAACCTGCGCGTGCCCTCGGGAGTTTCCTACATGCTCGAAAACCGCAAGATGATGATGCGGCTTTTCCCCGAGCTTTTCAGCGCGCATGCGGTGGCCCCCGTGGCCCATTACCCCGACCTGCTGCTCGAAACCCTGCGCGCCAGTGCCCCGGCCACGGTGGCCGAGCCCACGGTGGTGGTGCTAACCCCTGGCATGCACAACAGCGCCTATTTCGAGCATGCTTTTCTCGCGCAGCAGATGGGGGTGGAGCTGGTGGAGGGGCAGGACCTGGTGGTCAAGGACCGGTTTGTGTACATGCGCACCACGCGCGGCCTGCAGCGGGTGCATGTGATCTACCGGCGGGTGGACGATGATTATCTGGATCCGCAGGTGTTTCGCCGCACGTCCACGCTGGGCTGCGCGGGCCTGATGGATGCCTACCGCGCGGGCAACGTGGGCATCTGCAACGCCGTGGGGACCGGCGTGGCCGATGACAAATCGGTGTACCCCTATGTGCCCGAGATGATCCGCTTCTACCTCGGCGAAGAACCCATCCTGAAAAACGTGCCCACCTGGATGTGCCGCAAGCAGGGCGACCTGCAGTATGTGCTGGCGCATCTGTCTGAACTGGTGGTGAAGGAAGTGCACGGTGCCGGCGGCTACGGCATGCTCATCGGCCCGGCCGCCACGCAATCAGAAATCGAAGACTTCCGCCGCGCCCTGCTGGCCAATCCGGCCGGCTACATCGCCCAGCCCACGCTCAGCCTGTCCACCTGCCCGACCTTTGTAGACAGCGGCATCGCCCCCCGCCATATTGACCTGCGCCCCTTCGTGCTCAGCGGCCGGGAGGTGCAGATGGTGGCGGGTGGCCTCACGCGCGTGGCCTTGCAGGACGGCTCCCTGGTCGTCAATTCGTCGCAGGGCGGTGGCACCAAGGACACCTGGGTGCTGGGACAAGAAGGGGGTGAACCATGCTGAGCCGCACTGCCGATCATCTGTTCTGGATGTCACGCTATACCGAGCGGGCCGCTCTGTTTACGCCAGTAAACAGGGGGGGCGCTAACAACTGTGCGAAGCACTTGTTATGCGTCCACCAAAAGGCTGCCGCAGGCAGTCTTTCACCACAACACGGCCTGCGCGCGCAGCGCGTGCGGGGTTCTCTGCCCGGGGAGGAAACATGCTGAGCCGCACTGCCGATCATCTGTTCTGGATGTCGAGATACACCGAAAGGGCAGAGAACACCGCCCGCATGCTCAACGTGAGTTACGAGACATCGCTGCTGCCGCAGTCGGCCGCCGTGGCTCAGGAAGGCTGGCTGGGGCTGTTGTCGATCAGCGAGCTGATTCCGGCCTACACCGAAAAGCACGGGGAGGTCACCCCTGCCAAGGTGCTCGAATTCATGGTGCGCGATGGCGACAATCCGTCCTCCATCCTGTCTTGCCTGCGCGCTGCGCGGGAGAACGCGCGGGCGGTGCGCGGTGCGCTCACCACCGAAGTCTGGGAAACCCAGAACCAGACCTGGCTGGAACTGGCGCGGCAACTCCATGGTGGCATCTTCGAGCGCGATCCTGGCCAGTTTTTTGAATGGGTCAAATACCGCTCGCACCTGTCGCGCGGTGTCACGCTGGGCACCATGCTGCAGGACGAGGCCTTTCATTTCCTGCGGCTGGGCACTTTTCTGGAGCGCAGTGACAACACGGCCCGCCTGCTGGATGTGAAGTTCCACGCCGTGAACAACGACTTCTTCGGCCGTGCCAGCGAGCGCAACCAGGAGAACGACTTCTACCACTGGAGCGCCATCTTGCGCAGCGTTTCAGCGTTCGAGGTGTACCGCAAGGTCTACCGCGACGTCATCACGCCGGGGCGGGTTGCCGACCTGCTGATCCTGCGCCGAGACATGCCGCGCTCGCTGCACGCCAGCCTGCGGGAGGTGGTGGATAACCTGGCCGTGGTGGCCAACGAGCAGTCGGCCGAAACGCAACGCTGCGCCGGGCGGCTGCTTGCGGATCTGCAATATGGCCGCATCGACGAAATCCTGGCCACGGGGCTGCACGCGTATCTGACGCAGTTTCTGGACCGGGTGAACGACCTGGGCGGGGGCATCAGCCGCGACTTCCTGGTGGCTGCGGGCGACTGACGCATCCGGTTTTCCGCACCCGGGTGCGGGCGCTCGCGTCAGTGGGCCTCAGTGGGAATCCTGTGCGTTGCGCCGCTGGTCGCGCAGCATGAAAAGATAGAGGCTCTCGACCTTTTCGCGTGCCCAGGGCGTCTTGCGCAGGAACTTCAGGCTGGAAGACACGCTGGGGTCGCTTTGAAAGCAGCGCACCGGAATGCGCTCGCCCAGCCCCTGCCAGCCAAAATAGTCGGCCAAGGCCACCACCATGGCTTCCAGCGTCACGCCATGCAAGGGGTTGTGGGGTTGCGCGGGGCGGGCAGCGGGGGGCGCCTTGTCGTCCTGGGCTGCAGGCTTGTCGGGGTCCGGGATGGGGCGGGGCTCTTGGGCGTTCATGGCCGCAAGCATAAGGCGATTGCGGGCCCCTGCAGCGGCGTCGGGTGAGGGCGCCCATAATCACTACCCGTCAGCACCCGCCCTGCACTGGCGGTCATCCTGTCCATTTCCCATGCCCGCCCAGCCTCCACTTCGCGTCCTGTCCGTCATCCCGCCGATGACGCAGCTCAACACCCCGTATCCGTCCACCGCGTACCTCACGGGGTTTCTGCGTTCGCGCGGGGTGGCGGCGGTGCAGGAAGACCTGGCGCTGGCGCTGGTGCTGCAACTGCTGTCGCCCGAAGGCCTGCGCGCGGTGGCGGCCCAGGTGCATGCATTGCCCGCCAAAAAGCACAGCCCTGCAGTGCAAAGCTTTGCGGCGCAGCAGGATCGCTACCTGGCCACCATTGCGCCCGCCATTGCCTTTTTGCAGGGGCGCGATTCCACCCTGGCGCATCGCATCGTCGGCCGCAATTTCTTGCCCGAGGGTCCGCGTTTTGCCTCGCTCGATGTCTATGTGGATGACGAAGGCGGCGACCCGCTGGGCTGGGCCTTTGGCGCCCTGGGCCTGCACGACCGCGCCAAGCACCTGGCCACGCTGTACCTGAACGACCTGGCCGATGTGCTGCGCGATGCGGTGGACCCGCGCTTTGAATTTGTGCGCTACGCCGAATCGCTGGCGGGCAGCCAGCCCACGTTCGAGCCGCTGGCCCAGGCGCTGGCTGCGGCGCCGAATCTGGTGGACGACACGCTGCGCGATCTGACCCTGGCTGCTGTCGAGCGCCATGCGCCCACGGTGGTGCTGCTGTCGGTGCCGTTCCCCGGCTCTGCCTATGCGGCGTTTCGCATTGCGCAAACCATCAAGGCGCACCACCCGCACATCGCCACGGTGCTGGGCGGTGGCTTTGTCAACACCGAGCTGCGCGAACTGACCGAGCCGCGCGTGTTTGACTATTTCGACTACGTGACGCTGGATGCGGGCGAGCGCCCTTTACTGGCGCTGCTGGAGCACCTGCAGGGCCAACGCGGCCGCCAGCGGCTGGTGCGCACCTTTGTGCGCGCTGAAGGTGGCGCTGAAGGTGGCGCTGAAGGTGGTGGTGGCGCGGGCACCGTGCAGTACATCAACATGATGGAGGCCGACATCGCCTTTGCCGAGGTGGGCACGCCCACCTGGGATGGCCTGCCGCTCGACCAATACTTGTCGCTGCTCGACATGCTCAACCCCATGCACCGGCTGTGGAGCGACGGGCGCTGGAACAAGCTCACGGTGGCCCATGGCTGCTACTGGAAGAAGTGCAGTTTTTGCGATGTGAGCCTGGATTACATCGGCCGCTACGAAGGCGCGTCGGCCACCGTGCTGGCCGACCGCATCGAATCCATCGTGCGTGAAACCGGGCAGACCGGGTTTCACTTTGTCGATGAAGCCGCGCCACCCAAGGCCCTGAAGGCGTTGGCCACCGAGCTGATCGCGCGCAACGCCGGCATATCGTGGTGGGGCAACATCCGCTTTGAGAAAACCTTCAACCCCGAGCTGTGCAATCTGCTGGCTGACAGCGGCTGCATTGCCATTTCGGGCGGGCTCGAAGTCGCTTCGGACCGGCTGCTTCAGCTCATGAAAAAGGGTGTATCGGTGGACCAGGTGGCGCGCGTGACGCGGGCCTTCACCGACGCGGGCATTTTGGTGCACGCCTACCTGATGTATGGCTTTCCCACCCAGACGGTGCAGGACACCGTGGATGCGCTCGAATACGTGCGCCAGCTGTTCGCCAATGGCTGCATCCAGAGCGGTTTTTTTCACCGCTTTGCCTGCACGGTGCATTCGCCCGTGGGCCAGCATCCCGAGGAATACGGTGTCACCCTGCAGCCCCTGCCGCCGGTGAGCTTTGCCAAGAACGACATCGGCTTTCACGACCCCACGGGCGTGGACCACGACGCATTGGGCGGCGCGCTCAAGAAAGCCATCTACAACTACATGCACGGCATCGGGCTCGAAGAAGACGTGCGCAGCTGGTTCCCCTTCAAGGTGCCCAAGACCACCGTGCAACGCAACCGCATCGAGCGGGCACTGCGCGAGCGTGGGTGACTGGCTTGCGGGCGGGCGCGGGGGCACAGGGCGCGCAGATCCGGCGCCACGCGGCCGGCGCCCTACCTTTGGAATGCTCTTGTTTTAATAGCTGCTTGCGCTGGATGCGCAAGCGCTGCAGGCCTAAAACCCTTGAAAAATGGCGCGCCGCATCAGCAATGCCGGCGCCGGCGCGTCACTCCACTTCGCCCATCTGCGATTGCAGGTAGTTGGGCAGGCCCACTTTGTCGATCAGGTCGATCTGGGTTTCGAGGAAGTCGATGTGCTCCTCGGTGTCGTCCAGAATTTTCTGCAGCAGATCGCGCGAGACATAGTCGCGCACGGTTTCGCAATGGGCAATGCCGTCCTTGATGGTGGCCTGGGCGCCTTGTTCGGCGCGCAGGTCGCAGGCCAGGATCTCGGGCACGTCTTCACCCACCTGGATCTTGGCCAGGTCCTGCAGGTTGGGCAGGCCGTCGAGCATGAAGATGCGGTCCATCAACCAGTCGGCGTGCTTCATTTCGCCGATGGATTCGGAATATTCCTTCTTGGCCAGCTTGTCGAAGCCCCAGTGCTTGAGCATGCGGTAGTGCAGAAAATACTGGTTGATGGCCGTGAGTTCGTTCTTGAGCTGGGCCTGCAGATGGCCAATGACTTGTGCGTCACCCTTCATGGTGTTTCCTTGTTGCGTTGGTTCGGCTGTGATTGTCGTGGCCCCACACCGCTCGCGCAACACAAGCCCCTGCGGGGGGCGCCAGCCGGGATGCAGTCTGTGGTCTTGTCATAAAATAGCAATACTCAATTGATTCAATGAATTCAATTAATTGGATTGATTGGTTTGGAAAGCCTAAACTTCAGTCCTGTTCAGTCAACCAACCACTAAGGAAACAGCAATGTCCCTGATCAACACGCAAGTTCAGCCTTTCAAGACCCAGGCTTTCCACAACGGCAAGTTCATCGAAGTGACAGAACAGTCACTCAAAGGCAAGTGGTCGGTCGTGATCTTCATGCCCGCCGCCTTCACCTTCAACTGTCCCACCGAAGTGGAAGACGCCGCTGAACACTACGCCGAGTTCCAGAAGGCCGGCACCGAGGTGTACATCGTTACCACCGACACGCATTTCTCGCACAAGGTCTGGCACGAAACGTCTCCTGCCGTGGGCAAGGCCAAGTTCCCCCTGGTGGGCGACCCAACGCACCAGCTGACCCGCGCTTTTGACGTGCACATCGACGAAGAAGGCCTTGCACTGCGCGGCACCTTCATCATCAACCCCGATGGCGTGATCAAGACCATGGAAGTGCATTCCAACGAAATCGCCCGTGACGTGAAGGAAACCCTGCGCAAGCTCAAGGCTGCCCAGTACACCGCAGCGCATCCTGGCGAAGTGTGCCCTGCCAAGTGGAACGAAGGCGCCAAGACCATCGCTCCATCGCTGGACCTGGTCGGCAAGATCTAAGCCGCAAAGCCGTCATACGGCGGAGCGCCCTCCAGGCGCTCCCAAGCCGGACCACGCTGTGGCGCCCGCGCCATGCCGTCCGGCTTTTTTACGCCTGCTTTATTTGTGTTGACGGCGCCAAAAGCGCCCACAGCACGCATCCCACACAACTCGAATCTACAAGGACACCACCATGCTCGACGAACAACTCAAGACCCAACTTTCGGCATACCTGGAACGCGTGCAGCAGCCGTTCGAGCTGGTGGCATCCCTGGACGACAGCGACACCGCCCGCGAAATGCTGGACCTGTTGCAAACCATCCAGTCGCTGCGCAGCGACAAGATCACCCTGCGCACCGATGGCAACGACGCGCGCAAGCCCTCGTTCACGCTGCAGCGCGTGGGCAGTACCAGCCAGCTGCGCTTTGCCGGCCTGCCGCTGGGCCATGAGTTCACATCGCTGGTGCTGGCACTGCTCTGGACGGGCGGCCATCCGCCCAAGGCCGAACAGGACGTTCTGGACCAGATCGACGCGCTCGAAGGCGATTTCAACTTCGAGGTCTACATGAGCCTGAGCTGCCACAACTGCCCCGACGTGGTGCAGGCGCTGAGCCTCATGGCCATCCGCAACCCGCGCATCAAGACCACGGTGATCGAAGGCGGCGCCTTCCAGGAAGAAGTCAACCGCCGCGAAGTCATGGCCGTGCCCATGGTGTTCCTGAACGGCGAAGTGTTCGGCTCGGGCCGCATGCTGCTCGAAGAAATCGTCGCCAAGCTCGACACCGGCGCGGCCGCGAAAGAGGCCGCCAAGCTCAGCGCCAAAGAAGCCTTTGACGTACTCATCATCGGCGGTGGCCCCGCAGGCGCTGCAGCCGCCGTGTACGCCGCCCGCAAAGGCATCCGCACCGGCGTGGCCGCCGAACGCTTTGGTGGCCAGGTGAATGACACACTGGGCATCGAAAACTACATCTCGGTGCTGGAGACCGACGGCCCCAAGTTTGCCGCCGCCCTCGAAGCCCACACCCGCGCCTACGACGTAGACATCATGAACCTGCAGCGCGCTGAAGCGCTGATTCCCGCCACCGAACCCGGCGGCCTGATCGAGGTGAAGCTGGGCAACGGCGGCTCGCTCAGGTCCAAGACCGTGATCCTCTCCACCGGCGCGCGCTGGCGCAATGTGAATGTGCCCGGCGAAGCCGAGTACAAGAACAAAGGCGTGGCCTACTGCCCGCACTGCGACGGCCCGCTGTTCAAGGGCAAGCGCGTGTCGGTCATCGGCGGCGGCAACTCGGGTGTCGAGGCCGCTATTGACCTGGCCGGTGTGGTGCAGCATGTCACGCTGGTGGAGTTTGCCGACCAGCTCAAGGCCGACGCCGTGCTGGTGAGCAAGCTCAAGAGCCTGCCCAATGTCACCATCCATACCAACGCGCAGACCACCGAAATCACCGGTGCCGACGGCAAGGTGAACGGCATGAAGTTCAAGGACCGCGCCACGAACGAAGAGCACCTGGTGCCCCTGGAAGGCGTGTTCGTGCAGATCGGCCTGGTGCCCAACACCGACTGGCTCAAGGGCACGGTCGAGTTGAGCAGGTTTGGCGAGATCGAGATCGACGCCAAGGGCCACACCAACGTGCCCGGCGTGTTTGCTGCCGGCGACTGCACCACCGTGCCCTACAAGCAGATCGTGATTGCCGCCGGCGCCGGTGCCACGGCCGCGCTGAGCGCGTTCGACCATTTGATCCGCAGCGGCGTAACGGCTTGATTTTTTAAGCCAAATAGGGCTCTAGCGCTTATGGGTTAAGCGCTAGCAGCTATCAAATTAAAAGCGGCGGGGCTGTGGGGTGCAGTTCCGCCGCTTTTGTTTTGTATTCAGAAAAGACCAGGTTTCGGCCCGGAGCCGCCGATCCGTGATTTTGGGGTGACCGGTGCAAGCGCCTTGCGGCATCTGGCCGAAATTCACCCTCTCTGTGTGCCTGTGAGCCGATTTCGTAGCCAAAAGACGAAGAAGCCGCATGCAGATCCTTCAACTCGCACCGCCCTTCGTTATTACCGATAGTTACACTGCCTGCAAAACGCATCGTTCTTGAGCCGTCTTTACGAAGTGTTGTGGCGCAGGTTTTTGCCCGCACCGTCTGCTCCCACCTCCCAACATCAACATGGTTGCAAACATTCTCGTCGGCATGCTGTGCGCACACCTGCTGTGCTTTTCGGTGATGTTTTTGCTCATCAGCAAACGCCTGCACGGCCAAAAGATGGGGATGGACTTTTTTGCGATGGGCAACCTCCTGCTGGGTTGTGCCTATGTGCTGCAATTGGCTGAAGGAGGCCCCGCTTGGAGCCTGATGAGTGTTGTCAACCACACGTTCACACTCGCTTCCCCGTGGCTTACTGGCTGGGTGCCATGCGTTTTTTTGGGCACTCCGTCCCTTTGTGGCGTCCACTGCTTGCAGTCGCCGTGACCTACAGCGCCGCGCAGGTGCTGGTGCAGTGGAGCCTGGGCCCGGTGGCCCGCTACGCCATGCTGTCGGGCATGTCTGCCCTGCTGTTCCTGGTCATGGTCATTACCGTGATCTATGGTGTGCGCACATTTGCCAAAGATTTGTATGGGGAGATGTTATTTTTTGCCGCCCTGATCAGCGGCATTTGCGTGCTCAATGCACTCAAGTTCATGAAGCTTCTGGATGGCGGCCTGGATGCGCTGCAGATGGACCGCAATTTCCAGCTGGTGTTCTACATCTACATGTCATCGCTGGCCACGGTATTGCCGCCATCGATCGTTTGGCTGGTACTGCGCCGCTTGACCGATGACCTGCGCAATCTGGCTGCGCGCGACCCCCTGACGCAGTTGCTCAACCGCCGCGGGCTCACAGAAGCGCTGCAACGGTATTTCAACTCCCGCAAGGCAGTGCCTGCGCACTTGCTGATGGTTGACATCGACCACTTCAAACGCATCAACGATACCTATGGCCACCCAATTGGAGACGCCGTCCTGTGCCATGTGGCGGAGGTGCTTCGTACCACTGTGCGCGGTGGCGACTTGGCGGGCCGTTTTGGTGGCGAAGAGTTTGTTGTCATCTGCCTGGACACCGACGTTCTGGGAGTCATGCACTTGGCTGAGCGCTTGCGTGCAGCCATCGAGAATCAGGCAATCCAGGTCACAGGCTCCGACCATCCACTGCACTGCACGATCACGGTTGGGGTTTCACGCCACTTTGCCAATGCACATGTCTTGGAGGACGCCATGCGAGAAGCCGACGCCGCCCTTTACCGTGGCAAAGCCGCTGGGCGCAACCGGATTGAATTGGCCCCTTCATGAGCGGGCACGGAAGTTGTAAAAACGCTCCTCTATTGATAGCTTTTAGCGCTTGATGGGTGTGGCCTACGACCGAATTTGTTCTCAAATTTCCCCAATGTGCACGGGGGATGCCGCACACGCGCAGCACGCGCTCTCGTGCTCTCGCGAACATCGCCCTTGGTCAACCAGCGCCCCTCGCGGGCGCGGCCACCTCAATACACCAGCCGGTCCGGCTGCAGCTCCTGCAGGATGGTGGTGGCGATCTCTTCGATGGATTTGGTGGTGGTGGACAGCCAGCGGATTCCCGCGCGGCGCATCATGGCCTCGGCTTCGGCCACTTCGTGGCGGCAGTTCTGCAGGCTGGCGTAGCGCGAGTCGGGTCGGCGCTCGGTGCGGATCTCGGACAGCCGCTCGGGGCTGATCGTCAGGCCAAAGATCTTTTTGCGAAACTCCATCAGTGCCGGCGGCAACTGGCGGCGGTCAAAGTCTTCGGGGATCAGCGGGTAGTTGGCGGCTTTCAGGCCATGCTGCATGGCCAGGTACAGGCTGGTGGGGGTTTTGCCGCTGCGGCTTACGCCCACCAAGATCACGTCGGCACCGGCCAGGTCGCGGTGGCTCTGGCCATCGTCGTGCGCCAGGCTGAAGTTGATGGCCTCGATGCGGTCGGTGTATTCCTTGCTGCGGCTCACGTCGCTGAAACGACCCACCCGGTGGTGCGACTTGACGCCAAGCTCTTCTTCGAGCGGGTGCACGAAGGTGCCGAACATGTCCAGCAGCATGCCTTTGCAGCCTTCCTGGATGACCTTGAGCACTTCCATGTTCACCAGCGTGGTGAAAACGATGGGTTTTTTACCCTCCAGCTCGGCGGTGTGGTTGATCTGGCGCACGGCCTGGTGGGCCTTGTCCTCGGTGTCCACGAACGGCAGGCGCACGCGGCGCGGTGCCAGTTCGAACTGGGCCAGGATGGCGTTGCCGAATGTTTCGGCGGTGATGCCGGTGCCGTCTGACACAAAGAATACGGTGCGCGAGTGCATGGGGGCCTTTTCAAGAGCGTGTGCCTGTCGCCACAGCGGCAAGCCTACAATTGTGTCAATTATCCAATTCTCACCATGCACCCGGTCGGCCGACAACCACAACCACAAAGCTGCAGCCCGTGCATGGCCGCTCGCCCCTTGCTCCTTATGGGCGGGCGCGCAGACCCGGTTTTAACTTCTGGAGCTTTCCCATGTCTGCACTTTTCAGCCCGACCGCCCTGGTCGTTCCGTTTGAAAACCTGAGAATGACCGACGTCGAGGCGGTCGGCGGCAAAAACGCCTCCCTCGGCGAGATGATCTCGCAGCTGCCGCACGGCGTGCGGGTGCCCACGGGCTTTGCCACCACGGCCCACGCGTTCCGCGAGTTTTTGGCCTTTGAGGGCCTGGCCGACCGGATCAGCGCCAAGCTGGCCGCGCTCGACACCGAAGACGTGCGTGCCCTGGCCGCCGTGGGCGCCGAAATCCGCGCCATGGTCGAGGCCCAGCCTTTCCCGGCCGACCTGCAAAAGGCCATTGCCGAGGCATTTGCCACCCTGTCCGAGGGCAACCCCGAAGCCAGCTTTGCCGTGCGTTCGTCCGCCACGGCCGAGGACTTGCCCGACGCATCCTTTGCCGGCCAGCAGGAAACCTTTTTGAACGTGCATGGCATCGACGAGGTGCTGCACAAGATGAAGGAGGTGTTCGCCAGTCTCTACAACGACCGCGCCATCAGCTACCGCGTGCACAAGGGTTTTGCGCACGATGTGGTGGCCCTGTCGGCCGGCGTGCAGCGCATGGTGCGCTCCGACCTGGGCGCGGCGGGCGTGATGTTCACCATCGACACCGAATCGGGTTTTGAAGACGTGGTGTTCATCACCAGCAGCTACGGCCTGGGCGAGACGGTGGTGCAGGGCGCCGTCAACCCTGACGAGTTCTATGTGCACAAGCCCATGCTCAAGGCGGGCAAGAAGGCGGTGATCCGCCGCAACCTGGGCTCCAAGCTGATCCAGATGGTGTTTGCCACGCCCGAGGAAAAGGCCCAGACCGGCAAGCTCATCAAGACCATCGACGTGCCTACCGAGCAGCGCAACCGATACTCGCTCACCGATGCCGATGTGGAGCTGCTGGCGCACTATGCCGTGGTCATCGAGCAGCACTATGGCCGCCCCATGGACATCGAGTGGGGCAAGGACGGCACCGACGGCCAGCTTTACATCCTGCAGGCGCGTCCTGAAACGGTGAAGAGCCAGGCCAAGGGCCAAGCCGAGTTGCGCTACAAGCTCAAGGGCCATGGCGCCGTGCTGGCCGAAGGCCGTGCCATTGGCCAGAAGATCGGCACCGGCCCGGTCCGCATCGTGCACAACATCAGCGAAATGGACAAGGTGCAGCCCGGCGACGTGCTGGTGACCGACATGACCGACCCCAACTGGGAACCCGTGATGAAGCGCGCCAGCGCCATCGTCACCAACCGCGGTGGCCGCACCTGCCACGCCGCCATCATTGCGCGCGAGCTGGGCATTCCTGCCGTCGTGGGTTGCGGTGACGCGACCGAGCGCCTGAAAGACGGCACGCTGGTCACGGTGAGCTGCTCGGAAGGTGACACCGGCCGCATCTATGACGGCCTGCTTGAGACCGAGATCACCGAAGTGCAGCGCGGCGAGATGCCGGCCATCCAGACCAAGATCATGATGAACGTGGGCAACCCGCAACTGGCGTTTGACTTTGCCCAGCTGCCCAACGAGGGCGTCGGGTTGGCGCGGCTGGAGTTCATCATCAACAACAACATTGGTGTGCACCCCAAGGCCATCCTCGATTATCCGAATATCGACAACGACCTGAAAAAGGCCGTGGAATCGGTGGCCCGAGGCCACGCCAGCCCCCGTGCCTTCTATGTGGACAAGGTGGCCGAAGGTGTGGCCACCATTGCGGCCGCCTTCTGGCCCAAGCCCGTCATCGTGCGCCTGTCGGACTTCAAGAGCAATGAATACCGCAAGCTGATTGGCGGCAGCCGCTACGAGCCCGAGGAAGAAAACCCGATGCTGGGCTTTCGCGGTGCGGCGCGCTACATCAGCGCCGAGTTCGGCGAGGCCTTTGCCATGGAGTGCGAGGCTTTGAAGCGCGTGCGCAACGAGATGGGCCTGACGAACGTGCAGGTGATGGTGCCTTTTGTGCGCACGCTGGGCCAGGCCGAGCGCGTGACCAAGCTGCTGGCCCAGCACGGCCTCTCGCGTGGCAAGGACGACCTCAAGGTCATCATGATGTGCGAGGTGCCCAGCAACGCCATCCTGGCCGAGCGCTTCCTGGAGTTCTTCGATGGTTTCTCCATTGGCTCCAACGACCTGACACAGCTCACCCTGGGCCTGGACCGCGACTCGGGCCTGGAACTGCTGGCGCAGGACTTTGACGAGCGCGATCCGGCTGTGGAAGCACTGATTCACCAGGCCATCAAGGCCTGCCTGGCACAGGGCAAGTACATCGGCATCTGCGGCCAGGGCCCTAGCGATCACCCTGATTTTGCGCAGTGGCTGGCTAAGGAAGGCATCTCGTCTATCTCGCTGAACCCTGACAGCGTGATCGCCACCTGGCAGCAACTGGCACGCTGAGTGCGCAGGGGCTGCCCTTGTCCAACCCACGGTAGTGAGCACACCCTGGATGCAGCCCTTGAAAAAAATCCACGAACCTGAACTGGCGGGCCCCTTCCCGCCAGACCTGCACGACGTGCGCCACCTCCGGCTCAAGGGGGGACTGATTTTCGTCTGGGGGCTGGTGTCTTTCGGGGCAGCGTACTTTGCCCGCGACTTGCAGTCCCTCGCCGCGGGAGGCTGGCCACTGGGCTACTGGATCGCCGCCCAGGGGGCGGTGTTGATGTTCATTGCCATCGTGGTGGCCTACTGCTGGGCCATGAACCGGTTTGAGCGCCAGGACGCCGCGCGGGTGGCTGCCCTGACCGTCGAACAGGGCAAACCCCATGGCTGAGCCGGTGGGGGCCGGGCAGGGGGGGGAGGACAAGGCCTACCTTTGGCGTTTGCACCGCATCTTTGCCCTTTATGTGGTGGGGGTGGTGGCGTTTCTGGCCCTGATGGCCTGGGCGGAGCAGCAGGGGCTTTCCAGGCATTGGATCGGCCCGATCTTCCTGTTTCTCACGGTGATGGTCTATGCCGGTATCGGCGTGTATGGCCGCACCTCCGATCCGGAAGAGTATTACGTGGCGGGGCGCCGCATTCCGCCTGTGTACAACGGCATGGCGGCAGCGGCCGACTGGATGAGCGCGGCTTCGTTCATCAGCCTGTCGGGGGCCCTGTATCTGCAGGGGTTCTCTGGCACACGCGACCAAGCGGGGGGGCTGGCCTACCTGCTCGGCTGGACCGGTGGTTTTTGCCTGGTGGCCATGTTGATCGCGCCCCATCTGCGTGCCATGGGCCTTTACACGGTGCCGGACTTCTTTCATGTGCGTTTTGGCGGACGCTGGCCGCGCATCATTGCCGCATTGGCGGCGGTGCTGTGCTCCTTCACGTATGTGGTGGCCCAGATCTACGGTGTGGGCCTCATTGCATCGCGCCTGACGGGCGTGCAGTTCGAGATCGGCATCATGCTGGGGCTGGGTGGTGTGCTGCTGTGCTCGTTCCTGGGCGGCATGCGCGCGATCACCTGGACGCAGGTGGCACAGTATGTGGTGCTGCTGCTGGCGTTCCTGATTCCGGTGTCGTGGCTGGCCTACAAGCAATTGGGCAATCCACTGGCGCCCCTGGTCTACGGCGCACAGCTGGGCAAGATTGCCGATCTGGAAGAGCACTTGATCGATTCCCCGGCAGAGCACGAAGTGGTGGTGGCCTACCTGCGGCGCGCCCAGGACTACGAGGCGCGCCTGCAGGATGTGGAAGGGGCGCTGGAACGCGAGCGCGAAAAGGGGCGTGAACGCATCCGGGCCCTGCGCGACCAGAATGCCGAAGTGGGCCTGATTGTCTCGGCCAGCCGCGAACTGGTCGCGCTGCCGCGGGATGCAGCATCGGCACGGGAACGCTGGACACGCGAGATGCGCGAAAACTACGAGCGAGCCAAGCCCCTGGGAGGCCTGCCGCTGCACAGCCAGGCCTTTGCCGGCAACCCCGAAGGTTCGCCGCACGAGCGGCAGGAGTACGAGCTGGCGCGGCGCAACTTTCTGGCGCTCATGTTTTGCCTGATGGTGGGCACTGCGGGGCTGCCGCATCTGCTGACCCGCTACTACACCGCGCCCTCCGTGGCTGCGGCAAGGTCTTCGGTGGCGTGGTCGCTGTTTTTTATTGCCCTGCTGTACCTTAGCGCGCCGGCGCTTGCGGTGCTGGTGAAGTTCGAGGTCATGCAGAACCTGGTGGGTAGCAGTTTCGACACCTTGCCCAGCTGGATGGCGCAGTGGGCGCGGGTGGATGCATCGCTGTTGTCAGTGGAGGATGTGAATGGCGACGGTCTGGTGCAGTTTGGGGAGATCCGGCTGGGTGCCGATCTCATCATGCTGGCCACGCCGGAGCTGGGGGGGCTGCCCTATGTGGTATCGGGCCTGGTGGCCGCGGGTGGGCTGGCGGCGGCCTTGTCTACTGCCGACGGGCTCCTGCTGACCATCAGCAATGCACTGGTGCGCGATCTCTATTACCGCGGGGGCCCGCGGGACGCGTCTCCGGAGCAACGCGTTATTCTGACCAAGTTCACCTTGCTGGCCGTCGCGTTGGCTGCGGCATTCGTGGCAGCGCTCAAACCGTCCGAGATTCTGCCGCTCGTTTCGGCGTCTTTTTCCCTGGCGGCGTCGGCTTTTGTGCCGGTGATGGTGTTGGGAATCTTCTGGCGCGGAACCACGCGCCAGGGCGCGGTGGCGGGCATGCTGGCGGGGCTGGGAATTGCCGTGTATTACATGCTTTCCCATGTGCCCATGTTGCGCACTTGGGCGGGTTGGCTGCTGGCGGATGGTCTGTGGTTCGGCATTCAGCCGATTTCTGCAGGGGTGTTTGGGGTGCCGCTGGGGCTGATCGTCGCTTTTGTGGTGAGCCGTGTCACGCGACCGGCACCAGCGCTGCCCCTCGTGCGCTCCGAGATGTAAGTGCCGGGACCTTGTGCAGGCGAATGTACGGCTGGCGGCCACTACTGCGGGGCGGGGCGCCCTGATTTATGGAAACCCCGGATACCCAAAGCACGGTAAACCTGCGAAGCTGTTTCAAGAATTTGCACGCATCGCCGGTGCCGCGCAGTTTCCACGTCGAAGGAGGAACATGTTACTGATCAAAACGCAAGCCGGGCAGGAGGCGATGAAAGACCGGCAAGGCGGGTTGACGTCTCGCCAGCGCACGGCATTCATTCTGTTTGATGGCAAACGCACAACCGCCGATGTGCTTGCAGCCACTGCTGCAATGGGGATCACCCAGGACGACGTGCAGGCGATGTTGACACAGGGCCTGTTGGAGCCTGCCGCAGGGCAGGCGGCGGCGGCTTCGTGGTCCGCGAGCGCGGGTGGCGCCACGCCGTCATTCGAGTTGTCGGACGAGGTCAGTGGCCGCTCGGATATGGAGCGTTATCAGGCGGCCTATCTCGTTGCCACCGAACTGACCTCCGGCTTGGGGCTGCGCGGCTTTCGCCTGAATCTGGCCCTGGAGGGTGCGGGCAGTTTTGACGACCTTGCGGCGTTGGCCCCGAAGATTCGCGAGGCTGTGGGCGATGCCAAATTTGCCCGGCTGGAAAAGGCCTTGTTCAGCTGACGCTGCATTCCTTGGCTGGTCCGCGGGTCCCGTTTCCATCAGGCGGAATCAAGAAACAAAAAAGCGGCCTTGCGGGCAAGCCCCTCGCTTAACTTGTTGAAACGAGGGGGCCGGAAACGTCCCTTCCAAGGGCCCCCTCCATCGGATGGGGCCTTTTTCATTGGCCGAGGAGTTCAGACGGGCTGATTGGCGCGCTGGTCAGACCCAGGCGCATGGCTGGTGTCATGCCGTCGCGGCCAGCGAGGCAGTAGTTGTAGTAGGCCCTGAAGACGGTCAGCAGCTTGCCGATGTTCTCCGGCTGGTAGGCGCTGTAGCCGTACCAAGTCCGCCCAGCCTTGCTGGAGGTCGCGACTGGCCGCTCCAGCATGTTCAGGCGCCGGCGCACAGACATGAAGAATCGGTCGATTGCGTGCAGGCTGGCCTTCAGGTGCAACCGGGCCTTGTGGTCCTCGTCCAGGTCCCCGAAGTCGGTGAGGTAGCAGACTGCCTTCTCGGGTTCGGCCTGATTCGGAAACGGGTGCGCCGCCCAGCGGTCCGACCACTTGCCAATCGTGGCCGCCGCGGCGAGCTCCCGCTTCATCATGAGCACCTTGACCTGGTGCTCATCGAGCTCCGGGTTCGCATCGCACTCGGCCGCGAACGCGTCTTTCGAGCGGCGGATGACCTTGCGCTTGGCGTCAACCGACAGCTCCTTGCCCAGTCGGACGAAGAACGCGTCGGCTCGGCGGTCACGGATTTCGTCCTCGAACGCGGCCAGGCAGGCCGCCCGGATGCCCGACTCCTGGTCCATGTAGAAGCGCAGCTTCTCTGCGGACGACAGCAGCCCGTGCAGGTAATAGAAGTGCGCGTACATGGTGTACTCCGCGTGCACCTGCATGCCCGTCGCTGGGAAGCGCTGGTGCGCTCCGACCATCTCGGGCGATTCCACGTCGCCGCGAATCTCGGCCTCTTGATAGGTCTTGAGAATGTCTTCTTCGAGGGTCAGCCCGCTGCGTATCCGCTTCGCAACCCGGGTGGCGGAATCGGCCACAGCCTTCGTGTAGTCCGGCCTGAGCCACAGCCTGGCGTACCGGCGGAAAGGTGCGGCAGCCGTGTAGTCGCCGCAGCTCGCGGCGTCCGCCTCGACGGTATCGGCGCTCAAACTGCCATCGAAGTTGATGTGCATGCCGTAGACGAAGCCGGTCTCCAGGTCCGCGGTGCCCAGGGCGCGGATAACCACGTTGCGCCTGTCCTTGCGGTGCGTCCAGTTGACCGCGTACTCCTGGCGGTCTATGGCTAGGTATCGCTTGGTCCCTCGGACCACCTCGGGCAACCTGCGCTCGTGCTTGGCCGCGAAGGCCTCCGCCTGCTTGGCGAAGAAGTCCAGCTTGTCGTAGACCGTCTGGGGGCTGATGCCGTGTGCCTCCGTGATGCGCGTCAGGGGCATCTTGTTCATCAACGAGGTGAGCACCGGGACGTTCTTGCGCGGCTCACGCTGGCGCAGCGTGGCCCGAAGGGGCTCAGAAAACGTCTTCTTGCAGGTTCGGCACCGATAGCGTGCCGACCCACCCTCAGTCTTGCCGAACCGGTAGTACGCTGCTGGGTTCGGCGCCGACACGGCGCCATTCGAACAGCCAGGCCGCGGGCAGCACAAGGGCGCCCGGTCGACGAAAGGCGCCAAGAGGCGGGTCAGTTCCTCGACTACGCCAAGGTTGCTCTTGAGAGGGATGGACTCCTTGCACAGGAGGCAATGCAAGTTCGGCAGCCCCGCCCCGAACGCGCCGAGCCGGTAGTCGACGCCAGGAGCAGCGCCTGCCTTGGCCCGCCGCGCGTACTTCACCGCAACCGCCGGAGGCACGCCGTAATTGGCGCAGCGCGGGTTCTTGCAGAAGTTGACTTGCAGCGGCCGCTTGGCACCGCCAAAGAACGCATATTCCGAGTCCTCCGGAATCCGTGCCTTCGGGGGTGCTGGAGGCGTGATTGGAGATACCAAGAAAACTGCCCCGTAAGTCGTTGAACTTACGGGGCAGTATGCCGAATCAGGCCCTACTTTTCAACAGGTTAAGCGAGGGGCTTGCCTTGCGGGCCGCTTGCTGAAAGGAAAGGGTGGGGCGCCTTTTAGCGCACGCCCAGCAGTTCCACATCGAACTTCAGCGTGGCGTTCGGGGGAATCACGCCACCGGCGCCGCGTGCGCCATAGCCCAATGCGGCCGGGATGATCAGGGTGCGCTGGCCGCCGATCTTCATGCCCTGCACGCCCTCGTCCCAGCCCTTGATGACCATGCCAGCGCCCAGCGAGAAGGCGAAGGGGTCGTTGCGGTCGCGGCTGGAGTCGAACTTGGCGCCCTGTTCGCCGCCGTTGTAAAGCCAGCCGGTGTAATGCACCGTTACCTGGCTGCCCTTGGTGGCTTCCGCGCCATCGCCCACGGTGGAGTCTTCGTATTGCAGGCCGGATGCGGTGGTGGTCAATGCCATGGGGATTCCTTGATTGCTATTAAAAATATAGCTTCTGTGGCTTTGTAGTAGCGCGCTAGAAGCTATCTAGATAACGATTTTATCCGGCATCCAGGGCGGAGCCGTGCAGGCGCGGCGTGCCGCGTCTTGCTTCTTTTCTTATTTCTTGGCGCGGCCCGCTACCCAGCGTGTGGCGAAGGCTTGCACGTCACTCAGGCGCTTGAGCAGGTCGGAACCCGAGGGGGTGACCGTGTAGCCGTCGCTGCCATGGTCCACAAAGCCCGCCTCGCGCAATTCCTTGATGCGGGTGTTCAGCGTGTTGGGCGTGATGCCGCCGACGCTGTCTTGCAGCAGCCGGAAGGTCTGGGGGTGGCCATCGCGCAGGGCCCAGAGCACGCGCAGTGCGTAACGGCATTCGAGCCGTTCAAACAGCTGGTTGATGGCGGCATTTTCTTTGGAGCTCATGGATGCTTCTCCTCGCGCGAGTGTTGGGTCAAAGTTCGGGGTGGCGCCACAGGCACCAAGTCCGAGGGGCGCTGCGACTATAGCGCGGAACCTGTTTTGCTACAAGTTTGGTAGCTCTTAAGGCACGGTGCACATGCGCCTGCCTCTTAAAAAGCCCCAAATCAATTCAAAGTGTTGCATGCGGGCCACGAACGCGAAGGGGGTCGGCACGGGCACTTTCAACGCCTCCTGCAGTGCCTGCAAGAGATGTTTGTCCGGGTTTTCCAGGGCTGCTCCTGCGGAGGCTGTCGCTGCTCAGGCGGCAGCAGGCAGGCCGACGCGCGCCAGGTGCTCCACCAGCAACCGGGCGCAGGCAGGCAGCGCCTGGCTGCTGCGGTAACACACGGCAAAACGCCGCTGGGCCCAGGAATCGCTCAGGGGAATGATGCGCACCGGAGCCGTGCGGGCAAAGGGCTCGGCCACTTCGCGCGGCACCACGCTGATCGCCAGATTGGCGCCCACCACGCGCAGTGCGGCATCAAAGTTTGACACCAGCACCCGGTGCGCCAGGGTCTTGCCTTCCACGGCTGCGGCGCGGGCCAGCAGCACCTGGACGGCGCTGAGCGCTGGCATGCTGACGAATTCGTGCCCGAGCACATCGGCAAAGCGCACCGATGCCAAGCGGGCCACGGGGTGCGCGGCGTGGGCCACGATGGCCAGGTGGTCGCTGCGGTAGGCGCAGGTTTCCAGGCCGGTGAGGTCGGCCGCATCCCAGCAGATGCCGATGGACGCGCTGCCCTCGCGGATGCCTTGCACCACATCCGGGCTGACGCGCTCCTCCATGCTGACCTGGATGTCGCGGTGTGCCGGGATCTGCAAAAAGGCCGCCACGTCGTCGGCCAGGGACTCGGCCATCACCGAGGCCGTGACCAGCATGCGCACATGCCCCCGGATGCCGGTGGCATACGCCGCCATGTCGCGCTCGATCTGGCCGACGCTGGCCAGCATGGTGCGGGCATGTTCCAGCAGCGTCTCGCCCGCCGGGGTGGGCGCCACGCCGCGGCGCCGGCGCACCAGCAGCGGCGTGCCCACGGCATGTTCCAGTTGCGCCAGGCGCTTGCTGATGGCCGAGCCGACGATGGACTCCTGCTCGGCCACTCGGGCAATGCTGCGCTGCTCGCAGACAGCGGCAAACAGCCGCAGGGTCAGAAGGTCGAGGTCGCGCATGGAGATGTGTCGTGTGATATTCCGTTCGGGAATCTTACAGATTCCAAAATGTATTTTCTGATACCGGTAGGAATTTCTAGAATGGACTGATTGCACCCTTGGAGCCGTCCCGTGAACCACTCCCCGCTATCGCCATCGCCCCATGCCCGTGGACCCGCCCGGGCGGTTGTCCGCGAGGTCGGCCTGCGCGACGGCCTGCAGAGCATTGCCACCGTGCTGCCCACGGCGCGCAAGCTCGAATGGATCGACGCCGCCTATGCCGCCGGCCAGCGCGAGATCGAGGTGGGCTCGTTCGTGCCCGCGCGCCTGCTGCCGCAACTGGCCGACACGGCCGAGGTGCTGGCCCATGCCAGAACCCTGCCGGGGCTGTTCGCCTCGGTGCTGGTGCCCAATTTCAAGGGGGCCGAGCGCGCGCTGGAGTGCGGGGCCGATCGGATGATCGTGCCGCTGTCCGCCAGCCATGCCCACAGCCTGGCCAACCTGCGCAAGACGCCCGATGAGGTGGTGACCGAGGTGGCGCGCATCCGCGCCCTGCGCGACTCCACGGGCCGCAAGACCCTGATCGAGGGCGGCGTGGGCACCGCCTTTGGCTGCACGCTGCAGGGCGAAGTGGCCGAGGGCGAGGTATTGCGCCTGATGCAGGCCCTGCTCGATGCCGGCGCCGACCGCGTCAGCCTGGCCGACACCGTGGGCTATGCCGACCCGGCCAGCGTGCAGCGCCTGTTTGAAAAGGCCCGCGCCCTGGTGGGCGACCGCCTGTGGTGCGCGCATTTTCACGACACCCGTGGCATGGGGCTGGCCAATGCCTATGCGGCGTGGCAGACCGGCATTGAGCGCTTCGATGCCTGTCTGGCCGGCATCGGGGGCTGCCCGCATGCCCCCGGCGCCAGCGGCAACGTGGCCACCGAAGACCTGGCCTTCATGCTGGAGAGCATGGGCGTAAGCACGGGCCTGGATCTGCCCGCGCTGCTGGCCCTGCGCCAGCGCGTGGCCGGCTGGCTGGCCGGCGAAACCCTGCACGGCACGCTGTGGCAAGCCGGCTTGCCCAAGGTGCAGGCGGCCGCTGCTGCCAGCGCGCCGGCTGCCCTGGCTGGGCAGCCCCTCTGAATCCTTTATCGTGAGCCCCATGACTTCTGCCTCTTCACCGTCTGCTGCTGCTGCTCCATCTTCCGATCCCGCATCGCGCCCCTTGCCCCTGGCGGGCCTGCGCGTGGTGGAGTTCACCCACATGGTCATGGGCCCCACCTGCGGCATGGTGCTGGCCGATCTGGGTGCCGAAGTCATCAAGGTCGAGCCCGTGGATGGCGACCGCACGCGCCACCTGCTGGGCGCGGGCGCGGGCTTTTTCCCCATGTTCAACCGCAACAAGAAGAGCATTGCGCTCGACCTGCGCAGCCCCGAGGGTCTGGAGGTGGCGCGCAAGCTGGCGGCCTCGGCCGACGTGGTGGCGCAGAACTTCAAGCCCGGCGTGATGGGCAAATACGGCCTCGACTACGCCGCGCTCAGCCAGCTCAACCCGCGCCTGATCTATGTGAACCACACCGGCTTTCTGCCCGGCCCTTACGAGCACCGTACCGCACTCGATGAAGTGGTGCAGATGATGGGTGGCCTGGCCTATATGACCGGCCGCCCCGGGGACCCGCTGCGCGCCGGCACCAGCGTCAACGACATCATGGGCGGCATGTTTGGCGCCATCGGCGCCATGGCGGCGCTAATGCAGCGCGGCATCACCGGGCGCGGGCAAGAGGTGGACTCGGCCCTGTTCGAGAACAACGTGTTCCTCGTGGGCCAGCACATGATGCAGTACGCCGTCACCGGCCAGCCCGCCGCGCCCATGCCGGATCGCATCTCGTCCTGGGCCCTGTACGACGTGTTCAGCGTGAAGGATGGCGAACAGATTTTCCTGGCGGCCGTGAGCGATGCGCAATGGATCACCTTTTGCGATGCCATGGGCTACACCGACCTCAAGGCCGACCCGCAACTTGCCACCAACAACGACCGCGTGCGCGCGCGCTCCACGCTGCTGCCCGAACTGCGCCAGCGCCTGGCCAGTCACAGCGCTGCCGAGCTGACGGCCGTCTTCGAGCACAACGGCCTGCCCTTTGCGCCCATCCTGCGGCCCGAGCAGCTGTTCGACGATCCGCACCTCAACGCCACCGGTGGCCTGGCCGACATCACCTTGCCCGACGGTGAGCGGGCCGGGCAGACCGCACGCACCACGCTGTTCCCCTTGCGCATGGACGGCCAGCGGCTGGGCGTGCGCCTGCAGCCCCCGGTGCTGGGGCAGCACACTGCGGAACTGATGGAGCAGCTGGGCTACACCAGCGCACAGGTGCAGGCCCTGCAGGCGCAGGGGGCGGTAGCCTGAGCGCTCGGGTCTTGGGGCTTCGCACGGCGCCCCTAGAACAATGATCAATGACAACGATGGAGACAACCCATGACATACAACCCGGCTCGCAACCACCTTCCTCCACCGCCTCTGCTCGGCATGGCGCGGCGCGCCCTGCTGGCGGCTGCTGGGGCCGCTGCTTTGGCTCCCGCGCTGACCTGGGCCCAGGGGCCTGACAAGCCGCTGCGCCTGGTGCTGCCCGTCAGTGCGGGCTCGGGCGTGGATGGCGTCGCCCGCGTGTTGGGCCCCAGCCTGGGCAAGGCGCTGGCGCGCCCCGTAGTGGTGGAAAACTTTCCCGGCGCGGGCGGCATCACGGGCACCTCGGTGATCGTCAAGGCGCCCAAGGATGGCTCGGTGCTGGGCATGGTGTCCAACAACCATGTGGTCAACCCCAGCGTGTTCAAGAACATTCCCTACGACGCCGTGGACGACATCACGCCCATCACCCTGATCGGCGCCACGCCGTTCGTGCTGGTGGCCCACCCTTCGGTGGCCGCAAAAAACGTGCGTGAACTCGTCGCCCTGGCCAAGGCCCAGCCGGGCGTGCTGAACTATGGTTCGTCGGGCAACGGCACCATCCTGCACCTGGCCGCCGAGATGTTCGTGCACGAAGCCCAGGTGGACATCAAGCACATCCCCTACCGGGGCATGGGGCCGCTGACGGCCGATGTGCTGGGCGGGCAGATCCAGCTGGCGTTCATTGCCATTGCGGTGGCCGCGCCCCATGTGAAGGCGGGCGCGCTGCGGGCCATTGGCTTGTCGTCCACCACCCGCTCGCCCCTGCTGCCCGACCTGCCAACCATTGCCGAACAGGGTCTGCCCCAGTACGCACTCGATGGCTGGGTGGCGGTGGTCGGGCCTGCCGGCTTGCCCAAGGCCGAGGTGGAGCGTGCCTACCAGGGCGTGCGCAGCGCGGTGGCAGCGCCGGAGGTGCGCGACGCCTTGCTGGCGCAGGGCTATCAGTTGCAAAGCCCGCCGCCCGATGCCACCGCTGCATTCTTTCGCAGCGAGGTCAACCGCATGGCCAGGCTGGTGAAGCAGTCAGGGCTCAAGCTGGACTGAATGCTATTATTTATGTAGCTGCAAGCGCTTATCAATAAAGCGCTTCAGGCATTTTTCGTTCAAGTTTTTTGACGGGGCCAGCGCACCGTTGCGTCGCCCCCAAAGCACGACGCCCCAGCACCACGGTGGTGTCTGGGGCGCGTGAGGCAGACCCTGTTAACAGGGGCGCAAGCGATACGGTTTACAGCGAATCGATAAAGCTGCGCAGCTTGTCCGAGCGGCTGGGTGCTTGAGCTTGCGCAAGGCCTTGGCTTCGATCTGGCGGATGCGTTCGCGCGTCACGTCAAACTGCTTGCCCACTTCTTCCAACGTGTGGTCGCTGGTCATTTCGATACCGAAGCGCATGCGCAGCACCTTGGCTTCGCGGGGGTCAGGCCATCGAGAATGTCCTTGACCACATCGCGCAGGCCGGCCTGCATGGCGGCTTCGATAGGCGCGGTGTTGGCACCGTCCTCGATGAAATCGCCCAGGTGGCTGTCGTCGTCGTCGCCGATCGGCGTTTCCATGGAGATCGGCTCTTTGGCGATCTTCATGATTTTACGGATCTTGTCCTCGGGGATCTCCATCTTGGCCGCGAGGATGGACGCATCGGGCTCAAAGCCAAACTCCTGCAGGTGCTGGCGGCTGATGCGGTTCATCTTGTTGATCGTTTCGATCATGTGCACCGGGATGCGGATGGTGCGCGCCTGGTCGGCAATGCTCCTTGTGATGGCCTGGCGGATCCACCACGTTGCATAGGTCGAGAACTTGTAACCGCGGCGGTATTCGAACTTGTCCACCGCCTTCATCAGGCCGATGTTGCCTTCCTGGATCAGGTCGAGGAATTGCAGGCCGCGGTTCGTGTACTTCTTGGCAATCGAGATCACGAGGCGCAGGTTGGCCTCGATCATTTCCTTCTTGGCATCGCGCGAGGTCGACTCACCCTCGTTCATGCGCTTGTTGATGCCCTTGAGTTCGGCCAGCGGCACAACCACGCGCGACTGCAGGTCGGTCAGCTTTTGCTGCAGATCCTGGATGGGCGGAATGTTGCGCGCCATGATGGCCGACCAGGGCTTGCCGGCCGTGGCCTGCTTTTCCACCCACTTGAGGTTGAGCAGGTTGGGCGGAAATTCCTTGATGAAGGTTTCCTGGGGCATGCCGCACTTGTCCACGATGATGCGGCGCAGCTCGCGCTCTTTCTTGCGCACATCATCGACCTGACCGCGCACCATGTCGCACAGCTTTTCGATGGTCTTCGCCGTGAAGCGGATGGTCATCAGCTCTTCCGACAGGGCTGCCTGGGCCTTCACGTAGGCGGGCGTGCCATAGCCTTCCTTGTCGTAGATCTTGTGGACCTTCTCGAACAGCTCGCGCAGCTTGTCAAAGCGCTCCAGCGCCTGCTTCTTGAGCTCTTCAAGCTTTTTGGTCAGGGCCTTGCTGCCGCCCTTGCCGTCGTCATCGTCGGCTTCGTCGAATTCGTCGAAGTCTTCTTCGGCCACATAGTCGTCGGCCTCGTTGGGGTTGGAAAATCCGTCCACGATGGTCGAGATGACGACCTTGCCTTCGCGGATGTCCTCGCCCATGTTCAGGATTTCGGCAATGGTGGCGGGCGATGCGCTGATCGCCTCCATCATGGCCATCAGGCCGCCTTCGATGCGCTTGGCGATTTCGATTTCGCCTTCGCGCGTGAGCAGCTCCACCGTGCCCATTTCGCGCATGTACATGCGCACGGGGTCGGTGGTGCGGCCGAACTCGCTGTCCACGGTGGACAGGGCGGCTTCGGCGGCTTCTTCGGCTTCTTCCTCGGTGGCGCCCGCGGGGGCGTTGTCGGTGATGATCAGCGCTTCGGCATCGGGCGTCTGCTCGTACACGGCCACGCCCAGGTCGTTCAGCGTGGTGATGACGGCTTCGAGGGTTTCGGCATCGACCAGCTTGTCGGGCAAGTGGTCGGAGATTTCAACGTGCGTGAGGTAGCCGCGCGTCTTGCCCAGCTTGATCAGGGTCTTCAGGCGTGCACGGCGCTTGGCCATGTCTTCTTCCGACAGGACGGTTTCGTCCAGGCCGAATTCCTTCATCAAGGCGCGTTCTTTCGCCTTGCTGATCTTCATGCGCAGGGGCTTGACCTTCTCGGCCGTGGGGGCGGCTTCCGCTTCTGGCTCGACTTCGCCTTCGAGGTCGGCTTCGATATCGGACAGGTCTGCGTCATCGCCACCCACTTCGCCGGCCGCGGCCTTGGGCTTGCGGCCACGCTTGGCAGGGGCTGCCTTGGCCTCGGCGGCGCCAGCGGCCTTGGCGGGCGGCCAGGGCGTTTTTTGGGGGCTTCGTCGCCGTCAGACGGGGCCGCCGCAGCGCGGGCAGGTTTCTTTTTCAGCAATTCATCGGCAGCTTTGGTCAGCTCGGCAGAACTTTTCACAGGCACAGTATTCACTTTCTTGGCAGCCGGAGCAGGGGCGGCAGCAACGGCCTTCGCAGGCGCGGCTTTGGCCGGTGCTTTGGCAGCGGTTTTGGAGACAGCCTTTGCGGCAGTGCCTGGGGCAGACTTGAGTGGCTTCGCGGACTTTTGAGCAGGCATGGAACAACCTCAGAGTCAAAAACGGACACAAAGAAAACGCAAGCGCCTCAGATCCCGGCGCGGGTGGCACTGCAAAAGCACAGCTGATGCAGTTGGAGGAGTGATCCTCAGGGGCAAGATGTCTGGGCGAACATTTGGTGTGCAGTCCTTGCGATAAGTGGGCCCATCAGCGCATATGTGCGCGTTTGTCACGGTGGCCCGGCTCGGAGGTGCTGCTGTCGCTCTTGCCGAAAAACCCTACATTATACCGACTGCACGAAATTTCAAGCGGTGCGCGGCAATATGCCTTGCAGTGCATTGCGCCGCTGTTCGAGGGCGCGGTAGCGTTCCAGCGCCGTGGGGTCTTGCGCTGCCTGCAGGATCAGGGCTTTTTGCTGGGCGTTGATGTCCTCGATCAGCATGCGGTTCAGAAGATCGCGCAGCTCCAGCCGCAACTCGTGCAGATCACCCTCGGTCTGCGCGTGCGAGCCGGTCATCACCTTCACCGCCAGTGCTTCACAGGGGTGGCCCCGCAGGCTTTCCCGCAGCAGGGCCCAGGCCAGCGGGCCATGCTCGTGGAGTTGCTCCTCCAGCCAGCTGAACAGCGGGCCATGCGGGGCGGGCTGGGCGCACAGCGCGGCGTGGTCGTCGTGCGTCAGGTCTTCCAGAAACGCCATGTGCGACAACAGCAGCCGTGCGGCATGGTCTGCGCGGCTGGCGGTGGGCGTGCGCGGCAGGCGTGGCTGGGGTGGCCAGGGGGCGGCGTCCTTCTTTTTCCAGCTGCCCCCTTTCCAGTCGCCGCCCTTGCGATAAGGCGGTTTCTGGGATGAACCGTATGCGCTACCGCCGCCGGGTGTTTGCCAGCCGGGATCGGCAGGCATGCCCCACGGGGGCTCATCGGCGGGTGTGGCAGCAGGACGGTGCGAGGCGCTCGCGCCGGGGTGGCGCGCTGCCTCCTGGGCGGCGGTCTTGCTCCAGAGGTCGGACAGCTCGTGGGCGTCCAGTTGGGCCTGCTGGGCCAGTTCGGCGAGCACCTGGCGCCGCAGCACCCCGTCGGGCAGGGCGCTCCACAGGGCCGGGCATTGCTCGCCATGTGGGCGCGGCCTTCCGCCGTGCCCAGGTCGCATCCTTCGCTGGCGGCTTCGATCAGGAAGCGGCTCAGGGGAACGGCATCGCCAATGTGGCGTGCAAAGGCATCGGAGCCATGGGCGCGCACAAAGCTGTCAGGGTCGTGCTCGGGCGGCAAAAACAGAAATTTGATGCTGCGCGTGTCGCTGGCATGGGGCAGGGCGCCATCGAGCGCCTTGCGCGCTGCCCGGCGGCCCGCGGCATCGCCATCAAAGCTGAACACTACCGATTCGGTGAAGCGCAGCAGCTTTTGCACATGTTCGGGTGTGCAGGCCGTGCCCAGCGTGGCCACCGCGTTCGGGAAACCCAGTTGGGCCAACGCCACCACGTCCATGTAGCCCTCGGTGACCAGCGCAAAGCCCTGCTCGCGGATGGCGGTGCGGGCCTCGAACAGGCCATAGAGCTCGCGGCCCTTGTGGAACACCGGGGTTTCGGGCGAGTTGAGGTATTTGGGTTTGTCATCGCCCAGCACCCGGCCGCCAAAGCCGATGCACTCGCCCTTGACGTTGCGTATGGGAAACATCACCCGGTCGCGGAAACGGTCGTAGCGTTTGCCGCCGTCCTCGTCATTGACGATGACCAGCCCGCTTTCTTCCAGCAGCGGGTCGTCGTAGTGCGGAAAAACGCTGGCCAGGCTGCGCCAGCCCTCGGGGGCATAGCCCAACCCATAGCGCTTGGCCACCGCACCCGACACGCCCCGGCCCTTGAAATACGCTACGGCGCGGGGTGATATGCGCAGTTGCTGGCGATAGGCCTCGGCGGCCTTTTCGAGCACATCGGTCAGCGTGGCCTGCTTTTGCCGGGCGGCGGCGGCGCGCTCTTTTTCCTGGGGGAAATGTCATCGTCGGGCACCTGCAGGCCCACCTGCTGGGCCAGATCCTGCACGGCCTCGACGAAGCCCATGCCGGCATGCTCCATCAGAAAGCTGATGGCGTTGCCGTTCTTGCCACAGCCAAAGCAGTGATAGAACTGCTTGGCGGGGCTGACGCTGAATGAAGGCGATTTTTCGCCATGAAAGGGGCACAGCCCCATGAAATTGGCGCCACCCTTCTTGAGCTGCACATAGCGGCCCACGATGTCCACCACGTCGACGCGCGCGAGCAGTTCCTGGATGAAAGATTGGGGGATGGACACCCGTGTATTTTGAACGATCCGGCCCGCGCGCCTCAGTCGCAAGGTCTGCGGCGGCGCACGCGCACGATAGCGTCCATATCCTTGGTCTCGAGGTCTTCCCCAGCGCCGGCCGATCAGAGGGCGGATACAGTTCGAGGGTTCCGAATCGGAGAGCCCATCATGACCAGCATCTACGACCAGCACCTGCCCCGCACGGAGGCCAATTTCGCGGCCCTGTCGCCCCTGGGCTTCATCGAGCGCACCGCCGAGGTCTACCCCGACCGCCTGGCCATCGTGCATGGCGATCTGCGCCAGACCTGGGCCCAGACCTACGCGCGCTGCCGCCAGCTGGCCAGCGCGCTGGCACGCTCGGGCATTGGCAAGAACGACACCGTGGCCGTGATGCTGCCCAACACCCCGCCCATGGTGGAGGCGCACTTTGGCGTGCCCATGGCGGGGCCGTGCTCAACGCGTTGAACACCCGACTCGACCCTGAGGCCATCGCCTTCATGCTCGACCACGGCGAGGCCAAGGCCGTGATCGTGGACCCCGAGTTCGCGGGCACCATGGCCAAGGCCCTGGCGCTGCGCCAGAGCCAGGAGCCGCTGCTGCTGATTGATGTGGAAGACGCGCTGTATGGCCCCGCCAGCCAGCGCTTGGGCCAGCGCACGTATGAAGAATTTCTGGCAGGCGGCGACCCGCAATTTGACTGGAAGCTGCCCGCCGACGAATGGGACGCCATTGCCCTCAACTACACGTCGGGCACCACCGGCAACCCCAAGGGCGTGGTCTACCACCACCGGGGCGCGGCCACCAACGCCATCAGCAACGTACTCGAGTGGGACATGCCCAAGCACGCGGTCTATCTGTGGACGCTGCCCATGTTCCACTGCAACGGCTGGTGCTTTCCGTGGACGGTGGCGGCGCGCGCGGGTGTCAACGTGTGCCTGCGCCGGGTGGAGGCGCAGGCGATCTTTGATGCCATCCGCAACCACGGCGTTACCCACTATTGCGGCGCGCCCATCGTGCACGGCCTGCTGGTCAACGCGCCCGACGCCCTGAAAGTGGGCCTGCCCTCGGGCGTGAAAGCCATGGTAGCCGGCGCCGCGCCGCCCGCGTCGATGATCGAGGGCATGGAGAAGATGGGGTTCGATCTGACCCATGTCTATGGCCTCACCGAGGTGTACGGCCCGGCCACGGTGTGCGCCAAGCACGAGGCGTGGGACGCGCTGGACATCGGCGAGCGCGCCCGCCTCAACGCCCGCCAGGGCGTGCGCTACCACCTGCAGCGCGATGTGCAGGTGCTCGACCCCGAAACCCTGCAACCCGTGCCCTGGGACGGCGAAACCATGGGCGAGATCATGTTCAAGGGCAACATCGCCATGAAGGGGTACCTCAAGAACCCGAAGGCGACGGAGGAGGCCTTTGCCGGCGGCTGGTTCCACAGCGGTGATCTGGCCGTGCAATACCCCGACGGCTACATCAAGATCAAGGACCGCAGCAAGGACATCATCATCTCGGGCGGCGAGAACATCTCGTCCATCGAGGTCGAAGACGTGCTCTACCGCCATCCCGACGTGCTGGCCGCCGCCGTGGTGGCCAAGCCCGACGCGAAGTGGGGCGAAACCCCTTGCGCCTTCGTGGAGCTGAAAGCCGGCGCGCAGACCACGGCCGATGACATCGTGCAGCACTGCAAGAAGCACCTGGCCGGCTTCAAGGTGCCGCGCGCCGTGGTGTTTGGCGAAATCCCCAAAACCGCCACGGGCAAGATCCAGAAGTTCGAGCTGCGCAAGCAGGCGGGCTCGGCCACGGCGATCAACGTCTGACCAAGTCAGCGCGGCCAGAGACGCAAACACCACCGCCGAAAGCTCTCTTTTATATAGCTGTTAGCGCTTTATTCATAAGGGCTAGGACCATATTTCGTTCAAGTTTCGCCCAGACTGCCTGTTTGCCCAGGTCATGCTGGGAAATGACCGTGAAGACCGGGTGCGATACTTGCCGCGGTTTTTCGTCTCCACCCGCGCGAGGTCGTGTCTGTGCCTTGCTCCGGTCCTTCGTTCGTGCCTGGTTTCCCGGGCAAGTGAGTTGCTGATTGAAGTCCCTGAACTCCCCCGATCTGGCCGCCCGCAGCCTGGCTGCGGTCTGGCACCCTTGCACCCAGATGGCGCGCGCCGCCGTTACCCCACCGCTGGCCATCGCCCGGGGCGAGGGCCCTGGCTTTTCGATCTGGAAGGCCGGCGCTATTTCGACGCCAACAGTTCCTGGTGGGTCAACCTGTTCGGGCACTCGGATGCCGGTATCCGCGCCGCCATCACGCAGCAGCTTGAAACCCTACCCCACGTCATGCTGGCCGGCTGCACCCATGCGCCCGCGGTCGAGCTGGCAGAAAAGCTCTCGGCCCTGACCGGTGGCGCCCTGGGCCACGCCTTCTTTGCCAGCGACGGCGCCTCGGCCGTCGAGATCGCGCTGAAGATGAGCTTTCATTCGTGGTGCAACCGGGGCCAGGCGGACAAGCGCGAATTCGTCTGCCTGCGCAACGGCTACCACGGCGAAACCATTGGCGCGCTGGCCGTGACCGACGTGGCGGTGTTCCGCGATGCCTACGACCCGCTGCTGATGCGCGCCCACATCGTCGATTCGCCCGATGCGCGCCAGGGCCTCGGCAGCGAGGCCCGCGCACTGGCCGACCTGCGCCGCGTGCTGGCCGAGCGGCGCGGCCATGTGGCCGCCCTCATCATCGAGCCACTGGTGCAGTGCGCCGCCGGCATGGCGATGCACGAGCCCTCGTACCTGCGCTCCGTGCGGGCCCTGTGTGACGAGTTCGGCATCCACCTCATCGCCGACGAGATCGCGGTGGGCTGCGGGCGCACCGGCACTTTTTTTGCCTTTGAGCAGGGCGAGTGCGGCTGGCCCGACTTCATCACGCTTTCCAAGGGCATCAGCGGTGGCACGTTGCCACTGTCGCTGGTGCTGACCACCGAAACTGTGTACCAGAGCTTCTGGAGCGAGCAGGTGGGGCGCGGCTTTCTGCATTCGCATTCCTACACCGGCAATGCCCTGGCCTGCGCGGCGGCCAATGCCGTGCTCGACCGCTTTGCTGCCGACCGGGTGCTGGAGAAAAACCGTGTGCAGGCCCGGATGCTGGCCGAGGCCTTTGCGCCGCTGGCCACTGACCCGCGCGTGCACCACCTGCGCCAGCGCGGCATGATCCTGGCGTTCGATGTGCGCGAGCCTGGCGAGCGTTTTGCCGAGCGCTTTCACCTGGCGGCCCGTGCGCACGAGCTGCTGATCCGCCCCATCGGCGCCACGGTGTACCTGATGCCGCCCTACCTCATCGATGCGCCCACGGCGCAGTTCCTTTTTCAGGCGGTGATGGCCACGCTCACGGAGGTGCTGGATGCTGCTTGACCACCTGAACCAGAAACTGCAGGCCATCGCGGCCAGGGATCTGACGCGCGTGCTGCGCGAGGCCGAAAGCGCCACCGCGCCGCTGCAGCGTGTGCGCGGTGCCGACGGGCAATCGCGCGAGCTGCTGATGTTCTGCAGCAACGACTACCTGGGCCTGGCCGCCCATCCCGCGCTGGCTGACGCGCTGGCCGAGGGCGCGCGCCTGTACGGTGCTGGCTCGGGCTCGTCGCACCTCATCAGCGGGCATTCGAGCGCGCACGCTGCGCTGGAGCGCGCCCTGGCGGCCACGGTGGCGCCCGCCATTCCCAACGCCGAGGCGCTGTTTTTCTGCACCGGCTTCATGGCCAACCTGGCGGTGCTGACGGCCCTGGGCGATGCCGATGCGGTGATCTTCTCGGAAGAGCTCAACCATGCCTCGCTGATCGACGGCGCGCGCCTGGCCAAGGCGCCGGTGCAGCGCTATGCCCACTGCGACGTGGCGCAGCTCGACGCGCTGCTGGGCGCCTGCACGGCCCGCATCAAGCTGATCGTCACCGATGCGGTGTTCAGCATGGATGGCGATGTGGCCCCGCTCGATGCCCTGCTGGCGCAGGCCGAACGGCACGACGCCTGGCTGGTGGTGGACGATGCCCATGGCTTTGGCGTGCTGGGGCCGCAGGGGCGCGGCACGCTGGCGCACTTTGGCCTGCGCAGCGAGCGGTTGATCATGGTGGGCACGCTGGGCAAGGCGGCCGGCGTGGCCGGTGCCTTTGTGGCGGCGCACCCCACCGTCATCCAGTACCTGATTCAGGCTGCGCGGGCCTACATCTTCACCACCGCCGCGCCGCCCGCCGTGGCCCACGCGCTGCTGCAAAGCCTGGCGCTGATGGCGGGCGACGAGGGCGAACAGCGCCGCGCCAACCTCGTGCGCCTGCAGGCGCAGCTGCGGACCGGCGTGGGCGCCATTCTGGCGCGCCGTCCGGGCCTGGGCTGGCGGTTGGTGGCGTCGGACACGCCCATCCAGCCGCTGGTCATCGGTGAGAACGCCGCCGCGCTGCGGGTGGCCGCCATCCTCGACCGCGCCGGCCTGCGCGTGCCCGCCATCCGCCCGCCCACCGTGGCACCAGGCACGGCGCGCCTGCGCATCACGCTGTGCGGCACGCATACCGCGGCCGATATCGACCGCCTGCTGGCGGCGCTGGCCGATGCGGCGCAGGAGCTGGCATGACGCGCGGATTTTTCAGCGCCGGGCCGCCCCAAGATGAAAAGCAGCCCCCTCGGGGGGCAGCGACCCGCGAAGCGGCGGAGCGTGGGGGCATTTTTCATCACCGGCACCGACACCGAGATCGGCAAGACCGCCATCACCGCCGCGTTCACGCACCTGGCGGCGCAGTCGGGCCTGCGCGCCGCGGCCATCAAGCCGCTGGCGGCGGGGCAGGACTGCGTGGACGGCTGCTGGGTCAACGAAGACGTACTGCGCCTTCGCGCGGCCAGCAACATGGGCCTGCGTGATGACGAGGTGGGCCCGCTGCAGCTGCGCACGCCGTGCGCACCGCACATTGCCGCACGGCTGGAGGGGCGCGCCATTTCGCGCGAGGCATTGCTGACCGCCGTGCGCGGCGTGGCGGCGCGGGCCGACATCGCCTTTGTCGAAGGCGTGGGTGGCTTTCGTGTGCCGCTCATTCCGGGCTGGGACACCGCCGACCTGGCTGTGGACCTGGGTTTGCCGGTGGTGCTGGTGGTGGGCCTGCGCCTGGGCTGCATCAACCATGCGCTGCTCACGGCCGAAGCCGTGCGTGCGCGCGGCCTGCGGCTGGCGGGCTGGGTGGCCAACACCGTGGACGCTGCCATGCCCCATGTGGCCGACAACCTGGCTGCGCTGGAAGCCGGCCTGCAAGCCCCTTGCCTGGGCCATGTGCCCCGCCTGCCAGAACCCCATCCTGCGGCCATTGCCGCCCATCTGCCGCAGGCGCTGGCGTTGCTGCAAGCCACATAGGGGTACGGGGGTTGTCGCCCCCAGCGCGCTCCGGTGATTTTGTTGGGTGTGGTTGCGGATTTTTTTGCTATTTTGTTAATAGCTGCTAGCGCTGGTTCTGAAAGCGCTGGCGCCCTATTTGCCTTGAAGGTTCGGCTCAGTCGCCCATCACCACGCCTTCGCGCCGCGGGTCGGCCCCGCCCAGCCAGATCTTCTTGCCATGGGCCTGGCCACGGGTGATGGCCTGCAGGCCGCTGGTCATGTTCATTTCGCGCACCTCGGCGCCGCGTGCGCGCAGGGCTTCCACCGTGGCGGGCGGAAAGCGGTTTTCTTCCAGCAGCGTGGGGCCGTTCATGGAGCCGAAGTTGGGCAGGTTGATGGCCTGCTGGGGCATCAGGCCCCAGTTGAGCACGCCATACAGCGTCTTGGCCGTGTAGTGGATGATGGCGGCGCCGCCGGGGCTGCCGCCGCTCATCAGCAGCTCGCCGCTGGCCTGGTTGAACACCAGCGTGGGCGCCATCGACGAGCGCGGGCGCTTGCCCGGCTGCACGCGGTTGGCAATGGGCTGGCCCTGCGCGTCGGTGGGGGCAAAGCTGAAGTCGGTGAGCTCGTTGTTGAGCAGAAAGCCACCGCTGCGCGCGGCGTTGGTGGTCACCATCTGGCGCGAACCGAACTGGTCTTCGATGGTGGTGGTCATGGCCACCGCGTTGCCGAAGGCGTCCACGATGCTGATGTGGCTGGTGCCGTACTCGGGCTGGTCGGGCATGGGGGCCAAGCTGGTGCGCATGGCGCCCGGCGTGCCCGGTTGCGCCACCTTCATGCTTTGCGCACCGATCAGCTGGGCGCGGCTGGCCAGATAGGCGGGCTCCAGCAGGCTCATCCAGCTGCCGGCGGGGGGCTGCACGAAATCGGGGTCGGCCACGTAGAGCGCGCGGTCGGCAAAGGCCAGGCGCGCGGCTTCGGTGTATAGGTGCAGCCAGTCGGCGCCGGGCGCAGGGCCGCGCAGGCCGTCCTGTAGCGGCATGGTGGCCGCGTTGGTGTTTTGGAGGATGCCCAGGATCTGGCCGATGGCGATGGCGCCCGAGCTGGGTGGCGGAAAGCCGCACACGCGAAAGGCGTGGGGCGCGACTTGGTAGTTGGTGCACAGGGCGTCGCGCTTTTTGGGCTGGTAGCCCGCCAGATCGGCCAGGCTGAGCTGGCCCGGGTTGGTGGGGTGGGTGCGCACCTTGGCCACGATGGCCTGGGCCACGTCGCCCTCCAGCAGCGCCTTCGAGCCTTGCCGGGCGATGGCCCGCAGCACGGCGGCCAGTTCGGGGTTCTTCAGCACATGGCCCACGGGCCAGGGCTTGCCAGCGGCGTCAAAGAAGTAGGCGGCAGCCACGGGGTCTTGCGCCAGAAACTTGTCATTGGCCAGCAGGGTGTTGAGCCGGGCGCTGACCTTGAACCCGCCCTCGGCCAGTTGGATGGCGGGCTGGAACAGCTGCGCCCAGGCCAGCTTGCCGTGCTCTTTGTGGGCCAGCTCCAGCATGCGCACCGTGCCCGGTACGCCCACCGAGCGGCCACCCACCACGGCATCGTTGAAAGGCAGGGGCTTGCCGTCTGCGCCGATGAAAAGCTTGTCGGTAGCGGCTGCGGGCGCGGTCTCGCGCCCGTCATAGGCCTCGACCCGGCCGCCCGCGGCATGCAGCAAAAAGGCGCCGCCGCCAATGCCGCTGGATTGCGGTTCCACCAGCGTCAGCACCATCTGCACGGCGATGGCCGCATCGATGGCCGAGCCGCCGGCCTTGAGCACCTGGTAGCCGGCATCGGTGGCCAGCGGGTTGGCCGCGGCCACGGCAAATTTCTCGGCAGCCCAGCCCGGTTTTTCCGTATAGCCCGAAGAGCCCTCGGGCTGGCTGGGCACGGTGTAGGCCAGCGGCGGAGCGCTGTTGCAACCGGCCAGCAGCGCGGCGGCAGCGATCAGCGCAATGCGAAGGGGGGTGGTCTTGGGCATCCTGCGTTCTCCATGGGGTGGGCGGGAACCCATGGTAGCGGGCGGGCGGCTGGGCGCTGGCAGTTGTTACATTGCGGAACAGCGCCTTGGCTTTGTGCTGTTTTTTGCCTCTGGCGCTTTACAGGTAAGCGCTAGTTGCTATCAATTAGAGAGCAAATCATCTCACGCCGGCACGGGGCCGCTTGCCCGTCTTCCACCACGAAGCGCGCCAGGGTGGATGCGCCACTGTTTGCCAGCAAGGGGTCGTCTACCCCCCGCAAGGTGGTGGTCCAGCGCTGTGGCGTGATGTCGGCCAGGCCGTAGCCGCGCAAATCGCAGCGCGCCAGCAGCACATGCGGGTTGTGGCGGGCGATGGCATCGACCTTGTCCTGCGTGGTGCCCGCGCGCGAACTGATCGAGGTGCCGCAGAACTCGCTGGCGATCACCGGCCCGGCAGGCTGCTGGCCGTCTGCCCCGGCATCGGCGAGCACCTTGCAAACATAGTTCTGGTGGATGTCGCCGCCGAGCAGCACGCTGTTGCGCGGTGAGTGGCGGGCCAGTGACTGCAGCAGGCGCGCGCGGGCGCCAGGGTAGCCGTCCCAGCTGTCGGTAGAAACCACGCCCGAGGGGTAGCGGCGGGGCGAGAACAGGGTTTGCTGCGCGATCACGCTCCAGCGGGTGCGGTCATGCTGCGCATCGGCGGCCAGGCCCGCATCGAGCCAGTGCTCCTGGGCAGCGCCCAGCAAGGTGCGTTGTGGGTCGGCCAGGGCGGCGCAGTCTTGCGGGCGCACGGCCGATGCACCGCCCGCGTCGGCCGGGCGGCAGGCCTGCCATTGGCGGTGCTGGCGGCTGTCGAGCAGGTGCATTTGGGCCAGGCGGCCCCAGCGCAGGCGCCGGTACACCTGCAAGGCGCCAAAGTCGGGCGCCAACAGGCTGGCGGCGCGCAGGGGCATGTTTTCGTAAAACGCCTGCCAGGCCGCGCTGCGCAGGGCCAGGAAAGCCCCCGGATCGCCCTGGCTGCCTTTGCCCTGTGCGCCGGCATAGTCGTTTTGCACCTCATGGTCGTCCCAGGTGACGGCCCAGGGGCAGGCGGCATGGGCGGCCTGCAGGGCGGGGTCGCTCTTGTGCAGCGCATAGCGGTCGCGGAAGTCGGCCAGGGTGCTGGCGTGCCGCAGCGCGTGCACGCGCGCCAGGCCCGTGGTGCTTTGCGGCGATGCGTATTCGTAGATGTAGTCGCCCAGAAACAGCACCAGGTCGGGCTGGTCGGCGCGCAGGTGGCGCCACGCGGCATAGTGGCCGTGCTCCCAGCGCTGGCAAGAGGCAAAGGCGATGCGCAGATGGGCGTCCATGGCATCGGCCTCGGGCGCGGTGCGGGTGCGGCCCGTGGCGCTGACGGCATCGCCCAGCATGAAGCGGTAGTGGTACCAGCGGGCCGGGGCCAGCCCGGTCAGCTCCACATGTACGCTGTGGCCCAGGTTCGGCAGCGCGGCGGCTTCGCCTTTTTGCACGATCTGCGCAAAACGTGCATCGTGCGCCACCTCCCAGCGCACGGTGTGGGCGGTCTGCATCTGCGCCGGGTTGGCCAGCACCAGTCGCGTCCACAGCACCACGCCGTCCGGTGCGGGGTCTCCACTGGCCACGCCGAGTGCGAAAGGGTTGGATTGCAGCGATAGCGGGTTGCTCCACGCCCAGCGGGGCAGTGTGGCGGCAGCGGCAGCCCAAGCCGCGTGCCGCAGAAAGGACCGTCTTTGCTCTGGGGGCATTACAGGGTGCTCTTCAGTGCGCTGCGCTGAAAACTGAAGCGGCCCAGGCCAGCGGCCGCCGCGCAAGGGCCGCCCGCCGCGCTGGCGGCGTCCCCTGCGGGGGAAGGCGCCGCAGGCGACACAGGGGGGCCTATTGTCATGCCGCCATGACGCGGTTCTTGCCCGAACGCTTGGCCAGGTACATGCCCTTGTCGGCCCGGCGAATGGCCTCGGTGCTGGTCTCGCCCTCGCCCAGCTGGGCCACGCCGGCGCTGAAGGTGATCAGCACTTTTTCGGTGCCTTGCAAAAAGAAGCGGGTGGTCAGCTCGCGCTGCAGGCGCGTCATGGCGGCGACGCCGTTGGCAACGGTGGTGTCGGGCAAGATCAGCACGAACTCTTCGCCGCCATAGCGGGCCAGCAGGTCCTGGGGGCGCATGACTTCGCGGGTGACCTGGGTCAGGTGCAGCAGCGCCGCATCGCCGGCATTGTGGCCAAGCCGGTCGTTGATGGTCTTGAAGTTGTCGATATCGAGCAAAGCCACGCACAGCGGCGCACCCGTGCGGCCTGCACGGGCCAGTTCGCGCTCCATGGCCTCGTCGAGCCCCTTGCGGTTAAGCGAGCCGGTGAGCGGGTCGTGGCGTGCCTGGGCGCTGGCGCGGTCGAGTTCTTGCTGCAGCTGTGCCACTTGGGCGCGCTTGAGCTCGGTGCGCTCGCGCAGTTCCCGAAGCTCGTCGTGGGCCGTCCGGCTGTCCAGGGCCATGGAGCGGGTGGCATGCATCACTTCCTGCAAAACAGGGGCAATTTCCTCCAGGGTGGTGGCCTTGCCAATGAGATCGGCGCAGCGCTCCATCGTGCCCTGGTAGGTGGAGCTGGAGTCGGTGATCTTTGCCAGGCGCTCGATGAAGGTGGACAGCATGTCCTTCATCTGCTCCTGGGCCTCCACGGTGCGGGTGTGGGCTTCGGTCTGCTTGAAGATCACGTCCTTCAGGCGCCGCTGCACATCGTCCAGCCGGCGCAGTGTGAGCGGCGGCGTGGAGGCGGCCATCAGTGCCTCGGCCTGGCCGTTGAGCCAGCGGTCTTCCACGCTCAGCGCGGCGATGTTCTCGAACACCATGTGCAGCAGCTCGAGCAGGCTGGCGCGGATGGCGGCCTGGTCTTCGGTGGCAAACGACAGGCGGTAGGTGAAGTTGCCCAGCATCAGCTGCACGGTGGACACGGGCGGGGCGGGTTCGCGCAGCAACGTTGTCAGCTGCTGGGCCATTTCATGCACGCGGGCATCGTCTTCGCCCAGCGCCGGCAGGGTGTTGTCGATCAGGCGGGCCAGCAGCTCTGCCAGGTCTTCGGGCAGGATGGTCAACGCAGTGGCTTGGGCCACCACGGGTTCGGCGGTGGCCGGGTTCAGCCCCAGATTGGCGTAGCCCACCATCACGCTTTGCAGGGCGGACCAGTCCTTGTTTTCCACGGCCCGCCCCAGCTGGCCCAAAAGCCGTTTTTGTGCCGGAGTCTGGCCCGGCAGCACTCGCAGAATGTGCTGCAGCGGCCCATCCGGGAAAACCGGCGGGGTGCGGACGCCGGCGATTTCGTCATACAGTGCCAGATAGTTGTCGGGCGTGGGAGCAAGTCGGCGGACGGCCAATTGCTTGAGCGTTTCACGGGCAATTTCAGAGGGTTGTCGGTCCGCCATGTGCGAGCATCCGTGTCAGGGGTCTGGGGTGCGCGAGTTTGACACAGGGCCGCGGCTTCGCGGCCAAGCCGCCCGCCTTGGTGGTGCGATTTCAGTTGACCATGACCAGCTTGCCCATCACGCCGCGCGAGCCCATGTGGGCGTAGGCTGCGTGCAGTTGCGCCATGGGCATGGTGCGGTCGATCACGGGCTTGACCTTGCCCTGGCCATACCAGTGGGCCAGCTCGGTCATCATGGCGGCATTGGCCTTGGGCTCACGCTTGGCGAAGTCGCCCCAGAACACGCCCACGATGGAGGCGCCCTTGAGCAGCGCCAGGTTGAACGGCAGCGCCGGGATGGGCCCCGAGGCAAAACCCACCACCAGATAGCGGCCGCGCCAGGCGATGGAGCGGAAGGCCGGCTCGGCAAAATCCCCGCCCACGGGGTCGTAGATCACGTCCGGTCCTTTGCCATTGGTCAGGGCCTTGATGGCCTCGCGCAGGTTTTCCTTGCTGTAGTTGATGGTGGCGTCGGCGCCAATGGAGGTGCACAGCGCGCATTTCTCGTCGCTGGAGGCGGCTGCAATCACCCGCGCCCCCATGGCCTTGGCGATCTGGATGGCTGCCGTGCCCACACCGCCGGCGGCGCCGAGCACCAGCACGGTCTCGCCGGCCTTGAGCTGGGCGCGGTCTACCAGCGCGTGGTGGGATGTGGCGTAGATCATGATGAATGCCGCCGCATCCACGAACGAGAATCCCTCGGGCAGCGGCATGCACAAGGCCGCCGGGGCAATGGTGTGGGTGGCAAAGCCGCCGGTGCCGGAGAGGCAGGCCACGCGCTGGCCCACCTGGAGGTGCGTGACGCCTTCGCCCACCGCCTGCACCACGCCCGCGTATTCCGAGCCGGGCACAAACGGTAGCGGGGGCTTCATCTGGTACTTGTTCTGCACGATCAGCAGATCAGGAAAATTCAGACTTGCGGCCTTGATCTCGATGAGCACTTCGCCCGCTTTGGGCGTGGGCGTGGGCAGTTCGGTCCAGGTGAGTGCGTCAACGCCGGTGGGGTTGGTGCAAAGCCAAGCGTGCATGGGGTGTCTCCTGTCAATAGTGGCCTGCATGATAGGGGTGGCCACGGGGCGCCCGATGTCCCACGAGCGACGGACCTGTTGCGGCCGGCGGGCCCCTACAATCCGTTGCAATCCGCACAGTGACCATGAAGATCCTTCTATCCAACGACGACGGCTACCAGGCCCCGGGCATCGTGGCCGTATACGAAGCGCTCAAGACCATCGCCGATGTGGAGGTGGTTGCGCCCGAGCACAACAACAGTGCCAAGTCGAACGCCCTGACCCTGCATTCGCCGCTTTATGTGCACCAGGCCGCCAACGGCTTTCGCTACGTCAATGGCACGCCGGCCGACTGCGTGCACATCGCCCTCACGGGGCTGCTCGGATACCGCCCCGATCTGGTGGTGTCGGGCATCAACAACGGCGCCAACATGGGTGACGACACCATCTATTCGGGCACGGTGGGTGCCGCCATGGAGGGGTATCTTTTCGGTATTCCGGCCATGGCGGTATCCCAGGTGGACAAAGGCTGGGGCGAAATCGAGGCCGCAGCGCTCAAGACCCGCGAAATCGTTGCGCAGATGATGGCGCAGAACCTGGTGAGCGAAGCGCCCTGGCTGCTTAACATCAACATCCCGAACATGCCGCTGGACGCGTTGCGCCCGCTGAAGCTGTGCCGCCTGGGACGACGCCATGCTGCCGAACGTGTGATCGTGCAGGAAAGCCCGCGTGGTGAGGTGATGTACTGGATTGGCGGAGCCGGTGCAGCCAAGGACGATGCAGAAGGCACCGATTTTCACGCCACGGCCCAGGGGCATGTGTCTGTCACCCCCTTGAAGGTGGACCTGACGGACCACGACAACCTCGGCTATTGGGCACAGACCGCGTCCCGCCTGGTGGTCACAGGTTCTGTGTCCGCGCAGCGGTGATGCAGCGCAGACCCGGTTTTCCTGCCCGTCTGGATGGCCCGGCAGGCGCCACCTCCAGGGTGGCTCAACTGTCCGTTCGCCCGGTGGTTGTGCCTGCAGCCCCGCAGGGGGTCGGGCTGGATTCGGCGGCGGTGCGCGCCCGCATGGTGCAAAAGCTGGCTGCGGGGGGGATTTCCTCGCCGGCGGTGCTGCACGCCATGGCGGCGGTGGAGCGGCACCGCTTTGTTGACAGCGCGCTGGTAAACCAGGCGTACGAAGACACGAGCTTGCCCATTGGACTGGCGCAGACCATTTCCAAGCCGAGCGTGGTGGCGCGCATGTGCGAGTTGCTGCTGGGTGCCGAAGGCTCGCGCGCTGCGGGACTGGGCCGGGTGCTCGAAATCGGCACCGGTTGCGGCTACCAGGCCGCGGTGCTCAGTCATATTGCACGCGAGGTGTATTCGGTCGAGCGTCTGCGCGGCCTGCACGAAAAGGCCCGCGACAACCTGCGCCATCTGCGGCTGGCCAATGTGCACTTGCTGTTCGGCGATGGCATGCAAGGCTACGCCAAGGGCGCTCCGTATGCCGCCATCATTGCAGCCGCCGGTGGCGAAGCCGTGCCGCAGGCCTGGTGCGATCAGCTGGCTCCCGGGGGGCGACTCGTGGCGCCCATGGCGCTCGCGGGTGGACAACAAGTGTTGCTTGTAATCGACAAAACCGCGCACGGATTGAAACAAAGCGTTCTCGAGCCGGTTCATTTTGTCCCTCTAAAATCGGGGATTGCCTGAAGGGAATGCTTATGTTGGTATCGCGTAGTCTTGTTGTTGGGATTTCCGTAGCGTTGACGGCGCTGGTGCTGGCCGGCTGCGGAACCCGGATGACGAAGGCTCCTGTGGAGGACCGTGGAACCTCGTCGGCGTCTTCATCTGCTCCAGGGGTGGTTGTTACACCCATCAAGCCGCTGCCGGGCGCCGAGAATGCCGGAAAGCCGGGTTACTACACGGTCAAGGCCGGAGATACGCTAATTCGCATCGGCCTGGAAAATGGCCAGGCCTGGAAGGACATTGCGCGCTGGAACAATCTCGACAATGCCAACCTGATCGAAGTCGGGCAGGTGCTGCGCGTTGTTCCACCCGCGGCCAGTGCCGCAGCGCCCGCCGCCGAAACGGGCGTGGTCACGCGTCCTGTCGCTTCTTCGGCTGTCAGCCCTTCGTCGGCCGCCAGTGCGCCCAAACCGGCCGCCAGCGCGGCGGCTGCGGCGCCTGTGCCGGCGCCAATTCCAGCCCCTACGCCCGCTCCAGCAGCTGCTTCGTCGGAAGATGATGTTCCCTTCATCTGGCCTGCTTCCGGCACCTTGCTGGCGGGGTTTGACGAGGCCCGCAACAAGGGTTACGACATTGCAGGCAAGGCTGGTGACCCGGTTCTTGCGGCCGCCGATGGGCGGGTGGTTTATGCAGGCGCAGGTTTGCGGGGCTACGGCAATCTGGTCATCCTGAAGCACAACAACACCTTCTTGACCGCCTACGCACACAACCAGGCGTTGCTGGTCAAGGAAGACCAGACTGTGCGGCGCGGGCAGAAGATCGCGGAAATGGGCAGCACGGACGCGGATCGCGTAAAGCTTCATTTTGAGATTCGCCGCCAAGGCAAACCCGTTGATCCTGTCCGCTACCTGCCAGCGCGTTGAGTGTGCCCGCTGCCGTACTGCCCACCGTGCCTGATGCTTCCCATAAAGGCCATCCCGACGAAGAACCAGCACGCGATGCAGGGCAGGGGGCAGGTTCAGCGGATGTTATTGACGACTTGGGTCTGCCGGACGAATTTAGTGGCCTGGCCGAGGCGGAATCCGAACTGCGGCAAGTGGAGGTGGGTGTAGCCCAGCATGGCGCCCGGCTGGACCGCGCACTGGTCGAACTCGTGCCCGAATTTTCCCGCAGCTATCTGCAGCAGCTTTTGTTGCAGGGGCTTGTCTGTCTGAACGGTCGCCCAGCAACCAAGGCATCTGTTCGTGTGAAGGCCGGCGATGTGTTGGTGGTCGAGATGCGCCCGACGCTACAAAGCCAGGCATTTCGCCCGGAGTCTTTGCCCATCAACGTGGTGTATGAGGACGAACATCTGCTGGTGATCAACAAGCCGGCGGGCCTGGTGGTTCATCCCGCCCCCGGCAACTGGGGCGGAACGCTGTTGAACGGGCTGCTGGCCCGCGACGCGAAGGCGCATTTGGTGCCCCGCGCTGGCATTGTGCACCGCTTGGACAAGGACACCAGTGGCCTGATGGTGGTCGCCCGGGACCGGGCCACGATGGACACACTCGTACGCATGATCGCCGAGCGATCCGTGCACCGGCAATACCTGGCGCTGGCGCATCGGCCTTGGACGGGCCTCGCAATCGCACGGTTCAGGCGCCCATCGGGCGCGATCCGCGCAACCGCTTGCGCATGGCCGTGGTCAATCTGGATAGCCATGCCGGCAAGCCCGCGCGCACGGATGTGCAATGGCTCGCGGGCAACGATCTCGGTTGCTGGGTGGAGTGCACATTGCACACGGGACGCACCCATCAGATTCGCGTGCACATGGCCTCCCTGGGACATCCGCTGGTGGCCGATGTCCTTTACGGGGGGCTGCCGCCGCTGGAATGGAGCGTCAGGCGCTTCACGCCTACCGGCTGTCTTTTGCGCACCCGGTCTCGGGGCAGGCACTTGAGTTTCATGCGCCAGTGCCAGACGATATGAGGCAAGCGCTGTCGGAGTGGGGCCTGGGCTACAATCCGCTCTGACGGTCTGCCAGACCGTGTTCGCCCGAAGGTGGTCTCCCGCCAAATGGTGCGTCGCTCCGGAGTGTCTTCCTGGTGCGCCTTGGATTGACTCCTGCAGTTGGTGTAGTGCCCGCAATCGACGCGTGGCCCAATTTTTCCCGGAATCGCTGAACCATGAATACGGTGGATGCCAAACGGGTCCTCGAAACCGCCCTGATCTGCGCTGCGCAGCCCATGGCTGTGCGGGAGCTGCGTGTACTTTTTGATGATGCGCTGGGGACGGACACGCTGAAAGTCCTTTTGCAGGAACTCCAGCAAGACTGGGCCTTGCGGGGCGTCGAACTGGTCCAGGTGGCTTCCGGGTGGCGATTTCAAAGCCGCCCCGAAATGCGGGAGTTCCTTGACAGGCTTCACCCGGAGAAGCCCCCACGCTATTCCCGTGCCACGCTGGAAACATTGGCCATCATTGCCTATCGTCAACCGGTGACGCGTGGTGATATTGAAGACATCCGGGGTGTCACGGTCAATAGCCTGATCGTCAAGCAGTTGGAGGACCGGGGTTGGGTGGAAGTCATTGGGCACCGTGAAACAGTGGGCCGGCCTGCGCTGTTTGCCACTACCCGCCAGTTTCTGGACGATCTGGGGTTGCAGTCTCTGGACCAGCTCCCGGTGCTGGAGGACCCCTCAGGCAGTGCGACGGTGCTGGACGCCATGGCCTCGGCTGTGAGCGTGCAGGGCACGTTGGAGATGGATGGCGAAATTCCGAAGCTGCTTTCGTCGTTGAACGTTGAATTGCCGGGGCTGGCGCTCCAGGAAACGCAGCAGGACATGCAGGTCCAGCAAAGTGCGGAGACGGATCTCCGTGATGAACAAGAGGATGCCCCAGGGGGTGTTCCGGGAAATAATTTATGAACGATTCCACATCCGAACCTGAGAACATGCCGCACGAGACGGAGACTTCCGGGGCCGCAGTACCTCTGAAAAAAACCGCGGCACGCAAAACCCCGCGCAAGAAAGCCGAGCCAATGGCTGGCACAGCCGGGAAAGTCGTGAGTGACGATCTGGCTGCAGTTTCCGGAGTGGTCGATGCCGTGGTTCCTCTAGCTGATACGCCAGTGGTTTCCAAGCCTGTCGTGGCGTCTTCGGCCCCGTTGAATGGCGCCGAACCCGCGGCGGAGGCGGTCGATGCTCAGCCGCAACCGGTGGATGGCTCGGGCGAGATGGGTGCCAGGCCGCAGTCAAAGTCACAGTCTGCCGGGGGTGGCGGGCGTGGCAAGCGATCCACGCCCGCTGCAGCAGGTGGCTACCGATTCGAAGACGTGATCTCAGGCCGTTTCGATGCCGATGAGGTCAGCCGCGAACCAGTGACACCCAAGCGCGTACTCTTGCCTCAGGTGGAAACTCCCAAGCTTCACAAGGTGCTTGCGCAGGCAGGGCTGGGCTCTCGTCTGGAGATGGAGCAGTTGATTCTCGAAGGCCGAATCTCGGTGAACAACGAACCTGCACATATCGGTCAGCGCGTGCAGTTTGGCGATCAGGTGAAAGTGAACGGCAAGCCGATTCGTTACCGTATTGATCCCCCCCCGGCACGGGTCATCGCTTACCACAAGCCGGTCGGTGAGGTGGTTTCCCATGATGACCCGCAAAACCGTCCAACGGTGTTTCGCAAACTGCCTCGTCTGCAGCAGGGCAAATGGCAATCGGTCGGGCGACTGGATCTGAACACCGAGGGCTTGCTGCTGTTCACCAGTTCGGGCGAACTGGCCAACAAGCTGATGCATCCCCGTTTTGGGCTGGAGCGGGAATATGCGGTTCGAGTCTTGGGCGCATTGAGCAACGAAGAAAAACAGCAGTTGCTGGACGGTGTCCGGCTGGACGACGGTATGGCTGCGTTTGGCTCGATCGAGGATGGCGGTGGGGAAGGCTCCAACTGCTGGTACCGCGTCACCATCTCTGAGGGGCGCAATCGCGAGGTCCGGCGCATGCTGGAGGCGGTGGGTCACGCCGTCAGTCGTCTGATCCGGATCCGGTACGGGGCAATGGTTTTGCCCCGCGGGCTGAAGCGCGGGGCTTGGCTGGAGCTCGATGAGGGCGATATCCGCGCGCTGGTGCAAGCCGCAGGGGCCGGACGCCCGGAAGCCGCAGAAACACGCGGCGAGGACGGTTCTGTCAGCGGAGATCGGGGCAATCGAAATCGCGGGCGCGGTGGTCAGCGCATGGGGGATGGCCGCAAGCGTCCGCCCGGCGCCAATAGTGGTTTGGGTGGGCCGCGTGGGCAGGCATCGCGCCGATCCGACGATTTGGGTGCGCGAAGTGGCAATCCGGACCGCCCGCGCGGGAGTGCACAGCCTGATCCGATGAAGACATCGGTGGGCTACATTGGCGTCGACAGTTTGTCGCGCCACCGCCAGGATCAGCGCCGCACAGGGGGTGGTGGGCGCGCGGGGGTGGCGGGTCGCGGCGCGGGGGAAGTCGCTGAGGCCGCCGTGAATTGCGTGCCCGGTTAGAATCAATAGCTTTGCCCGACGGGCAAAAAATTACAGCAACATCACACCAGGAAATCAACATGGCAATCGAACGTACTCTCTCCATCATCAAGCCCGACGCAGTGGCCAAGAATGTCATTGGCCAGATTTATGCCCGCTTTGAAGCTGCTGGCCTCAAGGTTGTCGCTGCCCGTATGGCGCACCTTTCCCGTCTGGAAGCAGAGCAGTTCTATGCTGTGCACAAGGCGCGCCCATTCTTCAAGGATCTGGTGGATTTCATGATCTCCGGCCCCGTCATGATTCAGGCATTGGAAGGCGAAAACGCAATCTTGAAGAATCGCGAACTGATGGGCGCAACGGATCCAAAGAAGGCCGAGGCCGGCACCATCCGCGCTGATTTTGCAGACAGCATTGATGCCAATGCCGTGCACGGCTCCGACGCACCTGAAACCGCTGCAGTGGAAATCGCCTTCTTCTTCGCGGGCATGAACGTTTTCTCGCGCTGACATGACCGTCCCCACGCTCGTTCCAATTTCCTTGGAGAAAGCAAGTGCTGGGGACAGCCGCGACCGACTCTGGACGCGGCAATCATGAAAACCAATCTTCTTGATTTTGATCTCGACGGGCTGGCCGAATTTTGTGGGCAGCTCGGAGAAAAACGGTTTCGTGCCACGCAGCTTTTTCGCTGGATTCACCAACGGGGAGCCAGCGATTTTGACGACATGAGCGATTTGGCCGTCGCGTTGCGAAGTAAGCTGGCGGGCTGTGCGCATGTGCAGGCCCTGCCCGTCATCAGTGAGCATGTATCGGCCGATGGCACCGTCAAATGGTTGTTTGATGTGGGTGGCGGCAACGCCGTCGAGTCGGTTTTTATCCCCGAAGATGACCGGGGAACCCTCTGTGTATCGTCTCAGGCGGGCTGCGCGGTAGGATGCCGTTTTTGCTCAACGGGTCACCAGGGCTTCAGCCGCAACCTCACCACGGGTGAAATTGTGGCGCAGTTGTGGTTTGCCGAGCACGCATTGCGCAAGCGTCTTGGCGGGGCGTCCCGCATCATCTCCAATGTGGTGATGATGGGGATGGGCGAGCCGCTGCAAAACTATTCCGCCCTTGTGCCGGCGCTCAAGGTCATGCTGGATGACCATGGGTACGGCCTGTCGCGCAGGCGCGTCACTGTGTCCACTTCAGGTGTTGTCCCCATGATGGACCGGCTGGCACAGGACTGTCCGGTGGCGTTGGCTGTTTCCTTGCATGCGCCCAATGACGCATTGCGCGATTATCTGGTTCCGCTGAACCGCAAATATCCGATCCGGGAGTTGCTGGATGCCTGCCACCGCTATCTGGAGCATGCACCGCGGGATTTCATCACATTCGAATACTGCATGTTGGACGGCGTGAACGACCAGATCGAGCACGCCCATCAGCTGATTGAACTGGTCAAGCCAGCACGCGGTAGCCAGATCCGCTGCAAATTTAATCTGATTCCGTTCAATCCATTTCCCGCGTCGGGTCTTACGCGCTCTTCCCAGGCACAGGTGGCAGCATTTGCAAAAGTGCTGAGTGAGGCGGGAATTGTCACGACCGTGCGCAAGACGCGCGGAGATGATATCGATGCCGCCTGCGGTCAGTTGGCGGGCGACGTGAAAGACCGCACACGTGCGCTTGAGCGGATGGCAAAGCAACGCACAATCGTGCTCAAACAGGTGACTTAGGTCGCCACTTAACGAGGAAGCGCTACATGGTGGGATCGATTGGACGCTGGCAGCAATATTGCCGCTGGACGCTCATGGCCTGTGGTGCCCTGGCTTTTTTTCTTGGTCTTGGAGGCTGTGCGGCAAACGGGGGGGCGTCCGCTTCGGAGTCCACTGCCGATCTGGTGACCCCGTCCGATGAGCCCGATGCACGGCGCCGTGCGCGAATCCGCCTGGAGTTGGCCTCCAACTATTTCGAGATGGGGCAAACTGCCGTGGCCCTGGACGAGGTCAAGCAGTCGCTTGCCGCTGATTCGAGCTACGCCGACGCCTACAACCTGCGTGGCCTTATTTATTTGCGCCTCAATGACTTTGCACAGGCGGAAGAGAGCTTTCGCCGGGCACAGGCATTGCGCCCTGGCGACTCCAGTTTGCTGCACAACTTTGGCTGGCTTTTATGTCAGCAGAAAAAGTACGTAGAAGCTGATCAGCAGTTTCTCCGTGCGCTGACCAATCCCGGTTACGTTGCCCGCAGTAAGACCTTGATGGCGAGGGGGCTTTGTCAAGTAGGCGCTGGACAGTATGCAGAAGCAGAGCAGTCCCTGATCAAGGCCTATGAACTCGACGCCGCAAATCCCGTGGTGGGTTATCACCTGTCGGCGCTGCTGTTGCGCCGCAATGAATTGAGTCGTGCGCAGTTTTACATTCGGCGCATCAATAACAGCGAATATGCCAACTCAGAATCCCTGTGGCTGGGGATCAAGGTGGAGCGTGCCTTGGGCGACATCGTGGCTTCAAGGCAGCTTGCCGATCAGTTGCGCAAGCGGTTCCCGGATTCGCGGGAATGGGGTGCTTTTGAACGCGGGGCATTCAATGAATGAGGCGATGGCTGCGCAGTTGGTGGCTGAATCGCCCGACCAATTTGTGAAAGGGGTGACAGCGGGCGCTTTGTTGCGAGATGCCCGTGAGGCTGCAGGGTTGCACATTGCCGCACTGGCTGCTGCCCTGAAGGTTCCTGTGGGCAAGCTCGAAGCCTTGGAGGCGGACGAGTTTTCTGCACTGCCGGACATCGTCTTTGTCCGCGCGCTGGCTTCCAGTGTCTGCCGCACCCTGAAGATGGACCCTCAGCCCGTTTTGACGCTTCTTCCCCAGGGAGAAGGTCCGAGGCTTTCCGTTGGTGATACGAGCCTGAGTGCGCCCGTCAAGGGATTCACGGGTAAGTCGTCCTCTACGCCGTTTGCCGCGCCAGGGCCGCGCCCCTTGCTGTGGGCGGTTGGCCTGCTCCTGATCGGTGCTGCGCTGCTGATTTTCCTACCTCGCAGCCTGGATGACGATTTGTCAGCCTGGTTCAAGCAAGCATGGACAAGCACAACGATTTCAACACCCGTTGCAGATGGGGCGCAGGATCGTCCTGCAGCAGTGGCTCCAGCGCCGGCGAGCGCCGCTTCTGCCTCAGGTGCGGAGGTCGCGGTTTTTGCCAGTGAGTCGACTGAGCCGGTGGGAGGCGCTGCACCCGCTAGCGCTTCACCGTCCGCCGCAGCATCGGCCGCCGGCCTGCCGACTGCCGATATGCTTGCCGGTGTTCTCGCTTTCAAGGCACGCAGCGAATCCTGGATACAGGTTCGTGATGCGACAGGTGCAGTGGTATTGCAGCGCAATCTGGCCCCCGATGAGTCGGTTTCTGTTTCCGGCGCTCTGCCGCTGGCAGTGGTGATTGGCCGGGCGGATGCTACCGAGGTTTTTGTGCGCGGCAAGCCCTATGAGCTCGGCCCCGTGTCCCGTGAAAACGTCGCTCGCTTCGAGGTGAAATAGTGGAAAACAAGGTCAGCGATACTGCTCCGATCAACGTGGCAACGCCGGCACCTCGCCGCTCCAGGCAGGCACAGGTAGTGTGGGGGTCTCGCATTGTCACTGTGGGTGGAGATGCGCCGGTGCGCGTCCAGTCCATGACCAATACGGACACCGTGGACGCGATCGGTACGGCCATCCAGGTGAAGGAACTTGCCCAGGCGGGGTCGGAGTTTGTCCGCATCACCGTCAACACACCAGAGGCGGCGGCGGCGGTTCCGTATATACGGGAGCAACTGGATCGGATGGGGGAAAGTGTCCCCCTGGTCGGCGATTTTCATTACAACGGACATCGACTCCTGACGGATTTTCCGGATTGTGCGCAGGCATTGTCGAAATACCGCATCAATCCGGGCAACGTCGGTAAGGGCGACAAGCGTGATCGCCAGTTTGGCCAAATGATTGAAGCTGCAATGCGGTGGAGCAAGCCGGTTCGCATCGGTGTCAATTGGGGAAGCCTTGATCAAGAGCTGCTGGCAAGCCTCATGGACGCCAATAGCCGACGTTCGCTTCCCTGGGACGCGCGCCAGGTGATGTATGAGGCGCTGATCACTTCAGCGGTGGAGTCCGCGCGTCGTGCCGAAGACATGGGTCTGGACGGCAATCAGATCATCCTGTCGTGCAAGGTCAGTGGTGTTCAGGACCTGATTTCGGTTTACCGTGAGTTGGCGCGCCGATGCGATTACGCGCTGCATCTGGGCCTCACGGAAGCGGGCATGGGAACCAAGGGAACCGTTGCATCTGCCACCGCGTTGTCGATCTTGCTGCAAGAGGGTATCGGCGACACCATTCGCGTGTCGCTCACGCCCCAGCCGGGTGAAGCGCGGACGCAGGAGGTGGTGGTGGCGTCGGAGATCCTGCAGTCGCTGGGGTTGCGTATTTTTGTGCCCAGCGTGACGGCTTGCCCAGGTTGTGGCCGCACTACCAGCAACACCTTTCAGGATCTCGCCAAACAGATTGACGACTTTCTTCGCGCACAGATGCCCGTGTGGCGCGTTCGCTATCCCGGTGTGGAAAACCTCAAGATTGCGGTCATGGGTTGCATCGTGAATGGCCCTGGTGAAAGCAAGCACGCTGATGTCGGAATCAGTCTTCCCGGAACCGGCGAAGCGCCCGCTGCCCCGGTGTTCATTGATGGTGAAAAAGTCCTGACCCTGCGGGGTGACAACATTGCCAATGAATTCCACCAGATCGTCGAAAACTACATCGAAAAGCGGTTTGGGGCTGTGCCTTCGGCTGCATAGCTGGCGTCACGATCTCGGCAGGGCTGACCTGCCGGTCATGTGCGTGTCCGGTAACTTATCTCCCTCTCCACAAAGAAAAATATCGCAGTGAGTACTGAAAAAGGATCCCCTGTGTCGAAGCTTGAAAAGCTGACCGCTGTGAAAGGCATGAACGACATCCTGCCGCCCGACTCCGCCCGGTGGGAGTGGCTGGAGGGCAAGGTGCGCACGCTCATGGAGCGGTATGCCTATCGCAATATTCGCACTCCGATCGTCGAGCCGACGCCGCTGTTTGTGCGTGGTCTGGGGGAGGTTACGGACATTGTCGAGAAGGAGATGTATTCCTTTGAAGACCGCCTGAATGGCGAGCAACTGACCTTGCGGCCGGAGGCGACGGCGGGCGTGGTTCGCGCGGTTGCTGAACACTCCATGCTGTACGACGGTGGCAAACGTTTGTATTACATGGGACCCATGTTTCGCCATGAGCGTCCGCAGCGTGGGCGGTACCGTCAGTTCCACCAGATCGGTGCGGAGGCACTCGGGTTTCCAGGTGCGGAACTGGATGCGGAATTGATTTTGTTGGCCAATGCGTTGTGGAAAGAACTGGGCCTTCATAACGTGCGTCTCGAACTCAACAGTCTGGGGCAACCAGATGAACGCAAGGCGCACCGCGCCGCCTTGATTGACTATCTGGAGCGCCATGTGGATGCCCTTGACGAGGAGGCGCGTCGGCGCTTGCACACCAATCCCCTGCGGATTTTGGACACCAAGAATCCGGCGATGCAGTCGATTGTCGAAGCGGCGCCGCGATTGATCGATTTTCTTGGGGAAGCGTCCTTGAGCCACTTCAATGTGGTGAAGGCCATTCTGGATGCCAACGGAGTTTCCTGGCAGGTCAATCCACGGTTAGTGCGTGGTATGGATTACTACAATCTCACAGTGTTTGAGTTTGTCACCGACCAGTTGGGCTCCCAGGGCACCATTTGCGGCGGTGGGCGGTATGACTACCTTATCGAGCAGATTGGTGGCAAGGCAGCGCCTGCCGTTGGCTGGGCGCTCGGGGTGGAACGAGTGCTGGAGCTTTTGAAAGAGCAGGGCAGCGCCATTCCCCCGATATCCCCAGATGTTTATGCCGTCATCCCCGATGTGACCACGTTGCCTGTGGCTATTGCAACACTGGAGAGGTTGCGGGCGCATGGTGTCAGTGCCCAGATGCATGGGGCCCCCGCTTCGGGTGAAGGCATGGGCAGCATGAAATCCCAGTTCAAAAAAGCGGACGCCAGTGGTGCCCGGCATGCGCTTATTTTTGGGGCGGATGAGCTAGCGCGTGGCATGGTCTTGTGCAAATCGTTGCGAGATGGCAGTGGCTCGCAGACCGAGCACCGCCTTGATAATGTTTCCAAGTGGGCCAGCGCCCTCCAAATTTCCCGTTAATCCGACGCATATTCATGGCCAATCATCTCGATCTCGAAGAACAAGAGCAGCTTGATCAACTCAAGCATTTCTGGAATACCTGGGGCACGTTGATCAGTAGCTTGGCGCTGCTGGTGTTTGGTTCAGTCGCCGCGTGGAATGGCTACCAGTATTGGCAGAATCGCCAGGCAACGCAGGCTGCGGCACTTTTTGATGCCGTGGATGTGGCTTCCAACAGTGGTGATCAGGCGCGCATGGAACAGGCATTTGGTGACCTTCGGTCCAAATATTCGGGAACGACCCAGACAGCCCAAGCTGGGCTGATTCTTGCCAAAACCATGCTCGACGCCGGCAATATCAAGGGTGCCAGGGAAGCATTGGCCTGGGTTGCTGAAAAGGCCAATGACGATGGCTACAAGGCGCTTGCCAGCTTGCGGCTGTCCAGTGTGCTGATGGATTTGAAAGAGCTTGATGAAGCGCTCAAGCTGGTCTCGGGATCATTTCCCACAGAGTTTGAGGCGGTGGTCGCTGATCGCAAGGGCGACATCTTGATGCTGCAGGGGAAGCAGGACCAAGCCGTCGCTGAGTACAAGCGCGCATTCAATGCGTTCGATGAGCGTGTGGAGTATCGCCGGTTGGTGGAAGTCAAGCTCAACGCTCTGGGAGTGCATCCACAAGGTGCTGCCATGGCTGTCGCTGCATCCGATGAGGTCAAGAAATGAGATTCGTCCTAACCCCGTTTTCCCTGCCGTGGGTATCGCGTGCCAAGTGTTTGGCGTCCGCACTTTTGGTTGGGACTGTTCTGAGTGGCTGCTCTCTCTGGGGCGGGAGTTCCAAGCCAGTGCCTGCGGATCTTGGGCCCAATGTCGCCGTTCTCGGCGTCCGCCAGGTTTGGGCGGCGCGTATCGGAAGCGTTGCTGGGCTGCCGCTGGATATTCACGCCTCGGGCCACGTCGTGACACTCGCCTCGGCTGACGGCGTGGTGGCCGCTCTGGATGCACGCTCGGGGGCGGATCTCTGGCGCACAGCGCTGGGTGAGCCTTTGTCGGCAGGTGTTGGCAGCGACGGCAAGTGGACCGCTGTGGTTTCACGCAGCAATTTTCTGGTGGCTCTGGAGGCCGGGCGTGAGCTGTGGCGCAAGCCGTTGCAGACGCAAACCTTCACCGCCCCGCTGGTTGCAGGAAACCGCATTTTTGTGTTGTCAGCTGACCGGTCGGTTTCTGCCTACGATGCGGCGACGGGGCGGCGTTTGTGGATTCAGTCCCGCCCAGGTGAGCCTTTGGTGTTGCGTCAGTCCGGTGTGCTCTTGGCGGTTGGCGATACGCTGGTGGTCGGGTTGGCCGGCCGATTGGTGGGTTTCAATCCTGACAATGGCAGTGTTCGGTGGGAAGCCCCTCTGGCCAGCGCCCGGGGTACGAATGATGTGGAGCGGCTGGTGGAGCTGGTGGGCCGTGTTTCGCGTGTGGGTGACAGTGTCTGTGCGCGCTCGTTTCAGGCTGCAGTGGGATGCGTGAATACGGCGCGTGGCACGGTGGCGTGGACACAGCTTGCTGCGGGAACTGAGGGCATACACGGAGATGGTGAGCTCATCTTCGGCACGGAGAGCAATGGTGCGCTGCTTGCCTGGCGCCGGGCTGATGGCACGCGTGCATGGACATCGGATCGGCTCAAATTTCGAAAGCTGACGGCACCTTTGGTCTTGGGGCGCTCTGTTGTCGTGGGGGATGAGACCGGGCTCGTGCATCTGCTGTCTCGCGACGATGGCAGCCCTCTGAATCGTTTGACCACAGATGCCTCCGGCATCGCCGCCGCGCCGGTTGTCGCTGCAGATACTTTGGTGGCTGTCACCCGCAATGGCGGGATATACGGCTTCCGTCCTGATTGATGGGTTGTTTTCAATGAAGCCAGTTATCGCTCTCGTGGGGCGTCCGAACGTCGGGAAATCCACGTTGTTCAACCGTCTCACAAAGTCAAGAGATGCCATCGTGGCCGACTTTGCCGGGTTGACGCGCGACAGGCATTACGGCAACGGCAAGCAAGGCAAGCACGAGTACATCGTGATCGACACAGGGGGGTTCGAGCCGGATGCGTCCAGCGGCATCTACCGTGAGATGGCCAAGCAAACCCAACAAGCTGTTGCGGAAGCCGATGTGGTGATTTTTGTGGTGGACGCCCGTGCGGGTGTTTCGGCGCAGGATCACGATATTGCGAACTATCTGCGCCGGCTTGGCAAGCCCTGTGTCCTGGTCGCGAACAAGGCAGAGGGCATGCTTCAAGGCATCCAGCTGGCTGAGTTCTACGAACTGGGCCTGGGTGACGTCTACCCCGTTTCAGCAGCCCACGGGCAGGGAATCCGCGGGCTGGTCGATCTTGCCCTGGAGCCGCTTCATCTGCCAGAGCCCGAGGATACCGAGCAGGACGTCGACAAGGGCGTGATCAAGCTGGCAGTGGCCGGTCGTCCCAATGTGGGCAAATCAACGCTGATCAACACCTGGCTGGGTGAAGAGCGTCTGGTGGCATTCGACATGCCGGGAACGACCCGTGATGCCATTACCGTGCCCTTTGAGCGCAATGGGCAGCGATTTGAGTTGGTCGACACGGCCGGCTTGCGTCGCAAGGGGAAGGTGTTTGAGGCCATCGAGAAGTTCTCCGTGGTCAAGACCCTGCAGGCCATCGAGTCGGCCAATGTTGTCTTGCTGTTGCTGGATGCCACCCAGGGTGTTACAGACCAGGACGCGCACATTGCCGGATACATCCTTGAGAGTGGGCGCGCGGTGGTGCTTGCAGTCAACAAGTGGGATGCTGTTGATGATTACCAGCGCCAATTGCTTGAGCGGTCTATTGAAACACGGCTGGCATTCTTGAAGTTTGCCGCAATGCATTTCATTTCCGCAAAAAAGAGGCAAGGACTGGGACCACTTTGGGCCTCGATCGCCCAGGCGCACAAGGCTGCAACCTGCAAGATGTCTACGCCGGTCCTCACGCGCGTATTGCTGGAGGCGGTGCAGTTTCAGGCGCCGAAGCGCGCAGGCATGTTCCGTCCCAAGATGCGATACGCCCACCAGGGAGGGATGAATCCCCCTGTCATCGTGATCCATGGCAATTCTCTGGAGCACGTGACGGATGCCTACAAGCGGTTTTTGGAAGGGCGTTTCCGCAAAGAATTCGATCTGGTAGGAACGCCGCTGCGCATCGAAATGAAGACATCTCACAACCCCTTCGCCGACAAAGACGACAGTTGAATCAAGAGCGTGAGATCCGGAGGGATTTGGCGGGGGGCGCCTAACAGCGCCGCACGCTGTGGTAAGGTGCTGGTTTACAACAACACTTGAACACGGAGAATATCGTGAGCAATAAAGGCCAACTTCTGCAAGACCCCTTCCTTAACGCCCTGCGCAAAGAGCATGTGCCGGTCTCCATTTACCTGGTAAATGGCATCAAGCTGCAGGGACAAATTGAATCATTTGACCAGTATGTCGTGCTGCTTCGCAATACGGTGACCCAGATGGTCTACAAACACGCAATTTCCACCATTGTGCCGGGGCGTGCGGTCAATTTCTCAACCGCTGACACCCCGGATGCTGACAATAGCGGCGCCTAAATTGCGGCGGCACTGCACGGCTGGCCAGCAACGGCTGGCCACGAAGATGGGCCGGTTCATTTGAGTTCCTCTGATTCGATCAATGCTCCCCGCGCTCCAGTTCTTCTGGTGGGAGTCGATTTCGGCCTTCCTCATTTCGATTCCGATCTCGAAGAATTGGGGCTGCTGGCGCAGACCGCGGGTCTGGAGCCCGTTGCACGCCTGACGTGCAAGCGCAAGGCGCCAGACGCTGCACTGTTTGTTGGTTCGGGCAAAGCGGATGAAATCCGCACGCTTGCGCAGATGCACGGTGCGGTAGAGGTGCTTTTTGATCAGTCCTTGAGCCCGGCACAGCAACGTAATCTTGAGCGCCATCTGGAGTTGCCGGTCAACGACCGCACGCTGCTGATTCTGGAAATTTTTGCCCAGCGAGCCCGAAGCCACGAAGGCAAGCTGCAGGTGGAATTGGCGCGTCTGCAATACCTGAGCACACGCCTCGTCCGCCGATGGTCGCACCTGGAGCGTCAGCGCGGTGGCATTGGTGCGCGCGGGGGGCCGGGGGAAACCCAGATTGAGTTGGATCGGCGCATGATCAATGACGCTGTCAAGCGGACCAAGGAGCGCTTGGTGAAGGTCAAGCGCCAACGCTCAACACAACGGCGCCAGCGTGAGCGGCGGGATACTTTCAATATCTCTTTGGTGGGCTACACCAACGCCGGCAAATCTACCTTGTTCAACGCCTTGGTGAAGGCCAGGGCGTATGCTGCCGACCAACTGTTTGCCACCCTGGACACTACGACGCGTCAGTTGTACCTGGGCGAAGCTGGCCGATCCGTGTCGCTGTCAGACACGGTCGGTTTTATTCGCGACTTGCCGCACGGATTGGTGGACGCTTTCCAGGCCACGCTGCAAGAGGCGGTGGATGCCGATTTGCTGCTGCATGTCGTGGATGCGTCCAACCCCAACTTTCCCGAGCAGATCGATCAAGTTCAACGCGTGCTGCATGAAATCGGTGCTGCCGATATCGCGCAGTTGTTGGTCTTCAACAAGCTCGATGCGGTTTCACCGGAGCAGCGACCCGCTACGTTGCAGGACATGTACGAACTGGATGGGCGACCGGTGGACCGTTTGTTTGTCAGTGCGCGGACAGGGGAGGGTCTGGATGCGCTGCGCCAAAAATTGGCGCAGACCGTGCTTGTGGCCCAAGCCGACATGACCCCAGGCGATCTCACTGAATTGCCGATCCAGGCGCCTTGATTGGGCACAATGCTGGTTGAATCAATGTCACCAGAGAACCAGAGACTTTGCGCATGAATTTCCAAGACCGTAACCCCCGCTGGGCCATGCTGCCAGAACGCATCCGGGGGATGTTCAACTTGAACGATCCACGATGGGGGCGCGGCGAGGATAAGCCCGAGGATGGCAACCGCCCCGAGCCGGAACGCCCGCCTGCGCAGTCTCCGGGCGGTCGTGGGCGTGATAAAGGGTCTGCAGGGCAGCCGCCTGATCTGGACGAATTGTGGCGCGACCTCAATCGCAAGCTGGGAGGGCTGTTCGGCAACAAGAGCGGTGGGTCGCGTGGCCCCGGTGGCGGCAATGGCGGTGGCTTTCAGCCAGACATGAAGAGCGCGGGCATGGGCATTGGACTCATCGCCGGGATTGTGTTTGTGATCTGGATGGGAACCGGTATTTTCATCGTTCAGGAAGGCCAGCAGGCCGTCATTACGCGGTTTGGCAAGTACCAAAGCACCAAAGGGGCTGGTTTCAATTGGCGTCTTCCTTATCCGATCGAACGCCATGAACTCGTCTTTGTGACCCAGATCCGATCGGCCGACGTAGGGCGGGACAATGTGATCAAGAGCACGGGGCTGCGCGAGTCAGCCATGTTGACCGAAGATGAAAACATTGTCGAAATCAAGTTTGCCGTTCAGTACCGCCTGAGCGACGCTCGGGCGTGGCTTTTCGAAAGCAAGAATCCGGCAGATGCGGTGGTGCAGGCGGCAGAAACCGCCGTGCGCGAAGTGGTTGGCAAGATGCGCATGGACACCGCCCTGGCCGAGGAACGTGACCAGATTGCCCCGCGGGTACGCGCATTGATGCAGACTATTCTCGACCGTTACAAGGTGGGGGTGGAGGTGGTCGGCATCAATCTGCAACAAGGGGGTGTGCGTCCACCGGAGCAGGTGCAAGCGTCGTTTGACGATGTATTAAAGGCCGGGCAGGAGAGGGAGCGGGCAAAAAATGAAGCCGAGGCTTACGCCAATGATGTCATTCCCCGTGCAGTCGGTTCCGCGTCCCGGCTGAAGGAGGAGGCGGCCGCTTACAAGGCGCGAATCGTGGCCCAGGCCCAGGGCGATGCGCAGCGGTTTTCGTCTGTTCTGGCGGAATACCAGAAAGCCCCCCAGGTTACGCGTGACCGCATGTATCTCGAATCCATGCAGCAGATTTACGGCAACGTAACCAAGGTACTGGTGGAGTCTCGGCAGGGTTCAAACCTGCTCTATCTGCCGCTGGACAAGATCATGCAGGGTGTCGCGCAGTCGGCTGGAACCGTCGAGTCGCCCGCCAGTGGCAGCGCGGTGGTCGTGCCGCCATCGGCGCCGACAGGTAGTTTGTCGAACGATTCCCGTGCGCGTGACAGCAGTCGTACACGTGACCGCGAAACCCGCTAGGAGCATTTTGTGAATAGAGTTGGATTTATTGCTTCTACCGTTTTGGTAGTGCTCGCATTGATGAGCTCGATGCTCTTCGTCGTGGACCAGCGCCAGTTTGGCGTCTTGTATGCCTTGGGGCAGATCAAGGAAGTCATCACGGAACCGGGGCTGAACTTCAAGCTGCCACCGCCTTTTCAGAATGTGTCTTATATCGACAAGCGATTGTTGACGCTCGACAGCACCGACACCGAACCCATGCTGACCGCTGAAAAGCAGCGTGTTGTCATTGACTGGTATGTGCGCTGGCGCATCTCCGAGCCCACTGAATACATCCGCAATGTCGGTCTGGATGAGAATGCGGGTGCAATGCAGCTCAATCGCGTGGTCCGTAATGCGTTCCAGGAAGAGGTCAACAAGCGAACCGTCAAGGAACTGTTGTCACTGAAGCGCGAGGACTTGATGGCCGACGTGAAACGTGAGGTGCTGGAAACCGTCCGCGGCGCCAAGCCTTGGGGAGTGGATGTGGTGGATGTGCGTATCACCCGGGTTGACTATGTTGAGGCGATTACGGAGTCCGTTTATCGCCGGATGGAGGCAGAGCGTAAGCGCGTGGCCAATGAGCTGCGTTCTACGGGGGGCGCGGAAGGGGAGAAGATCCGCGCCGACGCCGATCGTCAGCGCGAGATCACCGTTGCCAATGCCTACCGCGATGCACAAAAAGTCAAGGGTGAAGGGGATGCGGAGGCCGCGCGCATTTATGCCGAATCTTTTGGTCGCGACCCTCAATTTGCGCAGTTCTATCGCAGCCTGGAGGCGTACAAGGCAAGTTTCAGCAAGAAGAGCGATGTCATGGTGCTGGATCCTTCGTCGTCGGATTTCTTCAAGGTTTTCCGGGGTGGCTCGGCTGCCCCTGCCGCTCAGCCGGCGCGCAAATAACGACCCGGCCGTGCCACGTGGAATTGAACGATAGCCTCTGGACGGCGCTGGCTTTGGTGTTGGTGATCGAGGGGCTGCTGCCATTCGTGTCACCTTCCGGCTGGCGCCGTGTCTTTACGCAGATGGTGCAGTTGCGCGACGGTCAGATCCGTTTTTTTGCACTGCTGTGCATTGTTTCTGGCATCGCGATGCTGCTTGTCTGATTCTGCCTGGCGTCTCCCCCCAACTTCGAGCGGAGTTTCAGGGGGCTTCGTCCCTGCCGGTAGAATCACGTTTTTAACAGCCTTCCCATTTTTCCATGTCTGCTTGGGTCCTGCCGGATCACATTGCCGATGTCTTGCCGTCCGAAGCGCGGCACATCGAAGAATTGCGTCGCGGGCTGCTTGATACGGCCCGCTGCTATGGCTATGAGCTTGTCATGCCGCCGTTGCTGGAGCACCTCGAGTCGCTGCTGACGGGAACCGGAGAGGCGCTTGGCCTGCAGACGTTCAAGTTGGTGGACCAGCTCTCTGGCCGATCCTTGGGGCTGCGTGCCGACACCACACCCCAGGTGGCCCGCATTGATGCACACCTTCTCAACCGCAAGGGCGTTACCCGCCTGTGCTACTGCGGCCCGGTGGTGCATACACGCCCCGATCGTCCCCATGCGACGCGTGAACCTTTGCAGTTTGGTGCAGAAATTTATGGCCATGCGGGGCTGGAGGCAGACCTTGAGGCGACACTGCTGGCCCTCGATTGCTTGCGCGTGGCGAATGTGCAAGATGCCAGCGTGGACCTTGCCGATGTGCGCATTGTTCGCAGCTTGCTCGCTGGTGTTGCCGTGGATGCCCCGTTGCTTCAGGCCATCCATGCAGCCTTGGCAACCAAGGATTCCGGCGAACTGTCGTTTTTGGCCCGTGATTTTCCCGTGGCATCGCGCGAGGGGTTGCTCGCACTGTTACAGCTCTATGGCGATGACGGCGTTCTGGTTGAGGCCGAAAAAGCCCTCAAGCGCACGGACGGCGTGCGCGAGGTGCTATTGAATTTGAAGTGGTTGGCGTCCCGACTCGAGGGTGTCCGCGTCAGTTTCGATCTGGCTGATCTGCGGGGCTACGCTTATTACAGCGGAGCACGCTTTGCCATCTATGCGCCCGGAGCCAGTGACGCTTTGGTGCGTGGCGGTCGCTATGACGAGGTGGGCGCTGTGTTTGGCCGCAACCGGCCTGCAGCTGGTTTCAGTCTTGACATCAAGCAGGTTGTCAGCGTCGTGTCGCCGCGTGCGCTCAAGGCCGCCATCCGTGCGCCCTGGGGCGACTCGGGTGATGTACACGCTGCGATTGCAGCTTTGCGCAGCCGCGGCGAAACAGTGGTCTGCGTACTGCCGGGTCATGAAAGTGAAGTTGATGAGTTCCATTGTGACCGAGAGCTGGTTTCCGTCTCCGGTCAGTGGGTCGTGCAAGCTATTGAAGCAACTGACAATTGAATTGGGTCTGTGATGAAAGTTACCAAAGGTCGCAATGTGGTCGTGGTCGGCACCCAGTGGGGTGACGAGGGCAAAGGCAAACTGGTGGATTGGTTAACGGAAAGCGCGCAAGGCGTTGTCCGTTTTCAGGGCGGCCACAACGCAGGTCACACTCTGGTGATCAATGGCGTGAAGACCGCGCTGCATCTGATCCCGAGTGGCATCATGCGACCGGGTGTGAAGTGTTACATCGGCAACGGGGTAGTGTTGTCTGCGGCCAAGCTTTTCGAGGAAATTGAAGGACTTGAGAAGGCCGGTGTGGAAGTGCGTTCACGCCTGCGCATCAGCGAGGCGTGCCCGTTGATCCTTCCATTTCATGCGGCGCTGGACGTGGCCCGGGAAGCGGCACGTGAACAAGGTGGTACGGAAAAGATTGGCACCACTGGTCGGGGGATTGGCCCCGCCTATGAAGACAAAATTGCGCGCCGTGCCCTGCGGGTCCAAGACCTCAAGTATCCGGAGCGTTTTGCCGCGAAATTGCGCGAACTCCTTGCTTTGCACAATCACGTGCTGACAACCTTTCTGGGATCTGCCAAGTTCATTTTTGGTGACGCTCTTACGCCTTATATCCGTGATGGTGAAGTGCAGTTCGATGCGGTCTACACAGAGGCCATGCGCCACGCAGAGTTGCTCAAGCCCATGATGGCGGATGTCTCGCGGGAGCTCAACGAAGCACACCAGGCGGGTGACAACCTGCTGTTCGAAGGTGCGCAAGGCACCCTGCTGGATGTGGACCATGGCACCTACCCTTATGTCACGTCCAGCAATTGCGTCGCAGGCAATGCTGCGGCGGGTTCGGGCGTCGGCCCCGGTATGCTGCATTACATCCTTGGCATTACCAAGGCCTACTGCACGCGCGTGGGCGGTGGCCCCTTTCCTACCGAGCTGGATTGGGAAAAACCGGGCACGCCCGGCTATCACATGAGCACGGTGGGGGCTGAAAAGGGCGTGACGACGGGTCGCAGTCGACGCTGTGGATGGTTTGATGCGGCTTTGCTCAAGCGCAGCGCACAGGTCAATGGCCTGTCAGGGTTGTGCATTACGAAGCTGGATGTCCTCGATGGCCTGGAGGAGTTGAAGCTGTGCACCGGTTACAAGCTCGACGGAGAGTTGATTGATCTGCTGCCAATGGGGGCTGACGACATTGCCCGTTGCCAACCCATCTATGAAACGCTGCCCGGCTGGAGCGATTCCACCGTCGGCGTCACGGACTATGCCAAGCTGCCTCTTGCCGCACGGCAATACTTGGAACGCATTGCTGAAGTCACGGGCGTGCCGATCGCCATGATTTCGACAAGCCCGGATCGTGATCACACCATCCTGATGCGCCATCCTTACGTGGCATAAACCCTCTGGGCCCTCAATTTCAAAGCGCTAGCAGCTATCAAATCAGGAGCGAACATGTTGACCGAAGACGGCAAACACCTTTATGTGAGTTATGACGAATACCACAGTCTTATCGAGAAGCTGGCGCTGAAGGTGTATCAGTCGGGATGGGCGTTCGACACCATTCTCTGTCTGGCCCGCGGTGGATTGCGTCCAGGGGATATCCTGAGCCGCATCTTTGACAAGCCTTTGGCAATCATGTCGACGAGTTCCTATCGGGCAGAAGCCGGAACGGTGCAGGGGCACTTGGATATCGCGCGCTTCATCACAACGCCCAAAGGTGAAATTGCTGGGCGTGTCTTGTTGGTGGATGACCTGGCGGACTCCGGCCACACTTTGCATGCGGTAATCGACATGTTGAAGACGAGCTACGCTCCCATCACGGAATTGCGCAGCGCCGTAATCTGGACCAAGGGGTTGTCAACGTTCACGCCGGACTACTCGGTGGAGTTTTTGCCTACAAATCCGTGGATTCACCAGCCGTTTGAGGGTTACGACAGTCTGGGACCGGACAAGTTGCTGGAGAAGTGGAAGGTTTGAGCGAAGATTGCGCCGACAGGGCCAGACTTTCTCCTGGTTTCCATGCTATAGTAGTAGACTTCGCTACTCAGAGGCGTCCCTTGTGGATGCCCTGGCTGGTGAGGCAAGAAGATTTGCAAAAAGCTTCGGTTTTGGATGTGACGGGGTAAAACCCGGTATATAATTCAAGGCTGCGCTGAAAAGAGCGGGCTGCTGGTGATAGCGGCTTGCAGGTAAGTGCAAAGACCTTCGGGTTGACAGGGTTGTA